>CP016269.1:1347784-1693069 GCA_001880285.1 Flavobacteriaceae bacterium UJ101
TTCAAACAAGTGGCAGCAGCATTAGGTAAAAAAACACATAAAGAAAAAAATGAGATTATAAAAGTACTTCAAAAACTTCGAGCCGAAGATCGGTTAGAAGAAATTTCTAAAGGAAAATTTAAATTAATTGCCCAAGAAGATACTGTAGAAGGAATTGCAGATTTCACTTCTTCGGGAGCAGCTTATGTAACCGTTGAAGGAATGGAAGATGATATTTATATTCCTAAAGGGAAAACAGGTAGTGCTCTAAACAACGATCGTGTTTCGGTATTTTTACATAAAAAGCGAAAAAATAAAAAGCCAGAAGGTGAAATTATTGAAGTTTTAAAACGTGATCGTTCTCAATTTGTAGGTATTCTTGATTATAAAGAAGGGGCTGATTATGGTTTTGTGATAACCAATAATCGTCACTTGCATGTTGATTTATATATCCCCAAAGAAAAAATGAAAGGGGCTAAAAATGGTGAAAAAGTCATTGCAATTATTACCGATTGGCCCTCTCATGCCAAAAAACCTTTTGGTAAAATAACCACCGTTTTAGGTATTCCAGGAGAACACGATGTTGAAATTCATTCTATTTTAGCAGATTACGATCTTCCTTATGAATTTCCAAAAGAGGTAGAACATGAAGCTAATTCCATTCCTACCAAAATCACTCAAAAAGAAATCGACAAACGTCGTGATATGCGACATATCACTACTTTTACGATTGATCCAACTGATGCAAAAGATTTTGATGATGCTTTATCTTTTGAACGTTTAGAAAATGGAAATATAGAAGTAGGGGTTCATATTGCTGATGTATCACATTATGTTCAACCCGGGACTACTTTAGATGATGAAGCTTACCAACGTGCTACTTCTGTTTATTTAGTGGATCGAGTGGTTCCTATGTTACCTGAAATATTATCTAATAATGTTTGTTCCTTACGTCCAAATGAAGAAAAACTCACTTTTTCTGCTTGTTTTGAAATAACCGAACAAGGAAAAATTGTAAAACAATGGTTTGGAAGAACGGTAACTTTATCTGACCGACGTTTTACTTATGAAGAAGCACAGAATGTTATTGAAACGGGAGAAGGAGATTATAAAGAAGAGATTTTAATTTTAGATAAATTAGCTAAGATTTTACGTGAAAAGCGTATGAAATCAGGAGCCATTAGTTTTGATAAAATAGAAGTTAAATTCAAGCTGGATGAAAATGCCGATCCAGTTGGTGTATATTTTAAACAAAGTAAAGATGCTAATAAACTGATTGAAGAATTCATGTTATTAGCCAATCGTAAAGTATCCGAATTTGTTAGTTTAAAGAAAAATGGTGCACCTTCTGGAAACACCTTTGTTTATCGTATTCATGATGATCCAGATCCAGAAAAACTAAATTCATTGAAAGCTTTTATTCAGCAATTTGATTATGATTTAGATCTTACCAATAAAAAAACCACTTCTCAATCTATGAATCATCTTTTAGAAGAAGTGAAAGGTAAAGGTGAAGCCAATATGATTGAAACACTTGCCATGCGAACCATGAGCAAAGCCAAATATTCCACTGAAAATATTGGACATTATGGATTAACATTCGAATATTATTCACACTTCACTTCTCCTATTCGTCGTTATCCTGATGTGATTGCGCACCGATTATTACAACACTATCTGGATCAAGAAAAATCACCTAATGCTGAACCTTACGAAGCTGATTGTATTCACTGTTCTAATAGAGAACGTTTAGCAGCTGATGCTGAACGCGATTCTATTAAATATATGCAAGCAAAGTATTTAGAACAACATATTGGTGAAATTTATTCTGGTGTAATTTCAGGTGTAACTGAATGGGGAATCTATGTAGAATTACCTGAAATATTATGTGAAGGTATGGTCAGTTTGCGTGATATGAACGATGATCATTATAGTTTAGATCCCAAAAATTATCAAATAGTAGGACAAAGAACAGGAAACACTTATCGATTAGGGGATTCTATTACAATAAAAGTAGCTCATGTTAGTTTAGAGAAAAAGCAAATAGATTTTGAAATTGCAGAGGATATAGTGTAACTTTGTTCTATTCTATGGAATATTTAGAAGTTATATTTTCCGCTACTTTACTAAGTTTAATTTTAAGCTTTGTATTAATTGGTCCTGTTTTCTTTTTAATGATTGAAACCAGTATCACTAAAGGAGCACGTGCAGCATTAGCATTAGATTTGGGTGTAATTGCTGCCGACTTAGTTTATATTTCTGTTTGCTATTATGGGTCTAAAGAAGTTTCTAAATATCTAACAGCCCATCCCGAATCTTTGGCTATTGGAGGATTAGTTATCCTCGTTTTTGGTCTTTTCCAAATGATTGCCAAAGGGAATCTGCATTTTAAAAATGATATTAATGTCGGAAGCAACTACTTAAGCATGTTTTTCAAAGGCTTTGTTCTTAATTTTGTAAATATTGGAATTCTTATTTTTTGGTTAGCAACTGTTATTATTGTCAATGCTAATTACCATCATGATGTTTATAAAATCATTACTTTTTTTGGTGTTTTACTAGGTGTTTTTTTAGCTATCGATATTTTAAAAATATTGTTAGCTCGAAAATTTAAAAATCGTTTAACGGACCAAACCATATATAAATTAAAAAAAGTAGTTGGTACTGTTTTAGTTATCGTAGGTGCTTATCTTATTTTTAGAAGTTTTGGGGATGTAAATATTGAAAATGAAATTGACAAACATCCTTTACAAAAAATCGAATCCATTCAAGATCCATGAGTTTTTTAGAAGTAAAAAATTTAAGTATCCGTTTTGATCAAAATACGGTATTAAAAAATGTTTCTTTTTCACTAAAAAAGAAACAAATTCTTGGGTTAGTAGGGGAATCTGGATCAGGAAAATCACTAACATCTTATGCCATAACAGGGCTTTTACCTAAATCAGCTATTATTGATACTGGTGAAATTATTTTTAAAGGAGAAGATTTATTAAAAAAAACATCCAAAGAGCTTCGCCCATTATTAGGAAAAGAAATCGCCATGATTTTTCAAGAACCTATGACTAGTTTAAATCCTAGTTTAACGTGTGGTGAACAAGTTTTAGAAGCCATTCTATTACATGAAAACATAACTAAAACAAACGCTAAACAAAAAGTAATTAAACTTTTCGAGCAAGTACTACTTCCTACACCAGAACGTATTTTTAAAAGCTATCCACATCAATTATCTGGAGGTCAAAAACAACGTGTTATGATTGCTATGGCATTGAGTTGTAATCCTTCTTTATTAATTGCTGATGAGCCTACCACAGCCTTAGATGTTACCGTTCAAAAAGAAATTCTTTCACTCTTAAAAAAACTACAACAAGAACGTGATATGAGCGTCATCTTCATATCACATGATTTGGGTGTAATTAAAGAATTATGTGATGATGTTATTGTACTATTCAAGGGAAATATTGTTGAAAAAAATACAGTAGAAAACATCTTCAGTAACCCCGAAAGTGATTATACAAAAGGATTAATTGCTTGTCGTCCCAAAATTGACATTCGCTTAAAAAAGCTTCCAACAGTTACTGATTTTATTGAAAAAACAGATTTTGTTGAAGAAATAGAATCAGTTCAAGAACGAAAATCATATCAAGAAGAGCTTTATAAACAAACACCCCTTCTAGAAATTAAAAATTTAAAGAAATATTATCCTATAGAAACTTCCATTTTTGGAGAAAAAAAGTATTTCAGAGCAGTAGATAATGTTAATTTTAAAATTTATTCAGGAGAGACCGTAGGTTTAGTAGGGGAATCGGGTTGTGGAAAAACCACTCTAAGTCGTACTATTTTACAACTTCAAGAAGCTACAGAAGGAGAAATTTTTTATAAAGGTGAAGATTTAACTCAATTATCTAAAAAACGTTTACAAGAATTACGAAAAGAAATTCAAATTATATTCCAAGATCCTTATTCAAGTTTAAATCCTAAGAAAACAATTGGCCAAATTATTATGGAACCAATGCGAGTTCATAAAATTGGTTCTAATGAAAAAGAGCGTAAAGAAAAAGCGCTTTATTTTTTAAAACGTGTAGGACTTTTAGAAGAGCATTTAAATCGTTATCCTCATGAATTTTCAGGTGGACAACGTCAACGAATTGGAATTGCACGGGTTTTGGCTTTAAACCCTGAATTTATCATTTGTGATGAATCCGTTTCTGCTTTAGATGTTTCGGTACAAGCACAAGTTTTAAACCTCTTAAACGAGCTTAAACAAGAATTTGGATTTACTTACTTGTTTATTTCTCATGATTTATCCGTAGTAAAATACATGAGTAATCAATTATTAGTGATGAACAAAGGAAAATTTGAAGAAACGGGTGATGCAGATGAAATTTATGCCCATCCTTTTAAAAAGTATACGCAACGGTTAATCAATGCCATTCCAAAATTATAAAACATCCTAAACTTGCTTAAAGATCTTTTTTAATTATCAATATAATGAAGAGATATTCAAACAAATTCAGAATGATATGATATAAAAAAAGGTATCTTAAAAAGATACCTTTTCATTTTATTATTTTTTAATGCGTAACCAGACCTCTTTCCCTTGATTTTTTAAGCGATTTACAGCCTTCTGCGCTTCACGTTGGTTATGATACGTATCGTACGAAACAATGGTCATACCACTTAAAACTCCTAAAATCTGAGCATTTTGATATCCCTCAGTCTTTAATTGCTTCAATTTTTTCTTTGCATTTACACTATTCTTAAATGCACCTCCAATCAATTGGTATTTTCCTACTTTTCGTGTTACTATTGTATTTTTTGTTTCTGTCTTCTCTACCTCTTTAATAGTAGACAATTTTACAACAACCTTCTCCACTTCTTTGGACTCTATGGCAGCTAATTCTTCAGCTGTAATAGCTTTCATCACATAAGGCTGTGGATATAAAGCTGGATCATGTGAAGCAAAGTGAGAAAGATCACGTGATTCTTCAATAGATGGTGGATTAAAGATATTCGCCATTTGATATTTCACTTGATCTTTTTGGGTATATCCTAATGTTCCTATACAAGCTAATAAAGCTACTCCAGCCGCAATCATAGAAGCTTTTTTAAATGAAAAAGGAGTTGCTACATCTAATTTTTCTTCTTCTCGTAAAATATAATGTGCCTTTACAGGAGTCAATCCGAATGAATCTTTAGCATAATTAATCTCTTCAGAAGGAGCGAAAACTAGACTTCCTTCTTCATTCAAATTAAAAGTTCCTATATTTTTTAAAATAAGTTTCTTTCCTTCAACTAAGTCTGCTTTCCAATTTTTAACAATATTTTGAATTAAATTAGATACTTCCTCAAAAGAACTATTTTCAACTTGACTGATATAATTCACTAATAATCCATCATTATTTTTTAAACTTGAATTAAAGCGTAGTTCTTTCATTGGAGGCAAAAACTCATAGGATACAGGATTAAACTGTGCTGAAGTTTTTTGAGTTAAAAACCCACCAAATTCAGGTACAATAACACAATCGTATCGATATAATAAATTGCTTATGTGTTTTTCTAAATTCATATCGCAAAGATAAAACCTTTGTGATTAAGTTACAATTTTTTTTACATATCTGCAAAAATAGTCAAAATCTCTTCAGGATTATTCACCAAATAGGTTGGATAATATGTTTTTAACATAGTAGATGAACTAGTCCCCCAACTTACTGAAACAATTGAAATTCCTACTTTCTTACATGCTTCAATATCTTTAACTTCATCTCCTATATAAATTACACTTTCTTTTTCTAAATTGTAATCTTTAATTAGTTTTTCTAATTTTTTATCTTTTCCGTAAAAACTTTTAGCAGTATAGATAAAACTAAAAGAATTTTCAATACCCTCTCTCATTAAAAACTTTTGAATAGTATTTTTAGAATTATTAGTCAGTATTCCAAGTTGATATCCACTATTCTTTAATTCAATTACAACTTCTTTCATACCATCAATAAATTCAACCTTATTAACTTTTTTATGAAATTGATATTTCACAAAAAAAAGGAGTAAGGGAAGTTTCCAATTTTGAATGTTTAATTCTTTAAAAATTTCTTTTGGAGAACTATTTCGAAAATGATTTATTTCTTCATTTCGAATTCTTCTTGTATTAAAATAAGGTGCTACCGAATTATAAACCTCAATTGCAATTTGGAGTGAATTGGCTAAAGTTCCATCAAAATCAAAGACAATCGTTTTTTTCATAGCACAAAAAAATCCCGAAAACCAGTTCGGGATTATTCATTTCAATTCTTTTATTCTTTTCTCTTTTTCAATTCTTCAAACCTTGCAATTTGCTCAGGGGATAAAATAGCTTTTGATGCTTCTCTTTCCTTAGCTCTCAATGCTTGTAGTTTTTTAGATTTATCATCTCGTGTTAAACTTTTATCCATCATGATTTCTCTAAATTCTGGTTTAAATTGTTCATGAATTTGCTTTAACTTTTCCGTCTGTTCAACTGATAAATTCAATTCTTTTTTAATTTTATCTTCATTTCTTTCTTGGGCTACAGCCAAAGTTGAAAGACCTAAAAAACTCGCTAACATTATTGTTTTCATTGTTTTCATACGTCAAATTTTTCGTAGTTCTCATTAGCTAAAGTACAAATGATATGCCAAAAGCTATAAAAAATTATGTTAAATCCATTTTTAACCTCTTTTATAACTATTTAGTTCTACTAATTTTTTTACAAAATATCTAAATATTCTACCTTAGGTGAAGAAACGGGTTCACTTGCTTTTAACCTTGATTGAAAGAAACGAAAGGCTTCAATAGTATTAATTTTCTTTAATACTTCTTCATTTTCTGAAACATTGATATGAATAAAGATACCTGTTCCTTCTACATTAAAAGCTTTATAATCCATTCCTTCAATTGGATTACTTTTTAATTCCTCCATCGCCATTTTAATATTTTGCTTATTTTGCTCTATATATCCCGCACGAACAGTATATTGTACTTTCACAGCTATCATATATTCTAATTTTAGTATTTATAAATTTCTTAAAATAATACCTCTTATCTAAAACAAAGGTTTATTTTAACACTTATTTAACTCATTAAGAATTACTTATAAAACTATATATCAATATTTTATTTATTACTCAGGGTAATTTAAATTTTCATCTTTAAGGTCATATAATACTTCTTTTAAATATTTTTTAGCTTCCCATTTTGCCATTGGTAAATTATGTCCTAAATAATTTCCACACTCAATTGCCGAATTACCTGGTATATCTCCCTCAAAATCAGCCATAAATTCAAACATTTCAGTAAATATTTTAACTACATCCTTTGAATCTAAATCACCTGAAAAAATCACATAATGTCCTGTTGTACATCCCATAGGTCCAAAATAAATCGTACGATCTTTCCATTCAGGATGATTACGCAAAAAAGTAGCACCCAAATGTTCCATTGTATGAATCTCAGGTAATCCTAAAACAGGTTCACGATTGGGCTCTTTCATTCTTACATCAAAAGAAGTTAACGTCTCTATTCCTACTTTATCTTTTCGAGAAACATAAATACCACGTAATAATTTATTGTGGTCTACTGTAAAACTAGCTATTTTTTCCATTTTTTATAATTTCTATACAATTAACAATCATTTTAGCAGATATATTTCCTGCTCTTTCTACAAAGGTATCATAAGATTTTGAATCTCCTTCTCCTGCCATATCAGAAATTGCTCTAACTACTACAAAAGGAACATTAAGTTGCTTACAAGTTTGACCTATTGCAGCAGATTCCATATCAACAGCTAACGCTTTAGAAAAATCATTTCGAACTTGATCAACACGTTCCACATCACTCATAAAACTATCCCCACTCAAAATAATTCCTTGTAAAATATTTTGTTCTACTGGCAATTTTTGTACAGCCTTTAAAACTATTTGTAAAAGATATTCATTCGCTTTAAAATAAGCCGGTTGTTGTGCCATTTGTCCCAGCTCATATCCAAATGCTGTTAAATCTGCATCATGGTAACCTACTTCATCTCCAATTACTAAATCACCCATTTTAACATTATGAAGCCCCCCTGCAGTCCCTGTGTTAATAATATAACTAGGTTGATAACGTTCAATCAATAAAGATGTTCCAACTGCTGCCGAAACCTTTCCTATACCAGATAACAAAACTGTTACTTCTATTCCATTAATAGTTCCTGAATAAAATTCAAAAGCTCCCTCTTTATCTATCTTAAGATTTTCTATTTCTTTTTTCAATAAGTTGACTTCAATAGTCATAGCACCTATGATTCCTAGTTTCATAATCTTTAAAATTTAAAGTAAAGATACAATTTACAAAAGCATTTACTAAAAAAGCTACCTTAGTATTTCTAAAAAACATATAAAAAAAAGAGTGCTTTATAGTATCCTACTATAAAGCACTCTTATATCTAAAAAAAGGCGGCGACCTACTCTCCCGATTTTACTCAGTACCATCGGCGCTATTGGGCTTAACTACTCTGTTCGAAATGGAAAGAGGTGGACCCCAATGCTATAACCACCAAAAATCTTTGTGATCATATTAACTTAGTAATTCCTTGTTAGCTTTTGGTTTTTTATAACTTTAAAAAATTTTATAAAAAAAAAGAACACATAGCATCCCCTCATCAAAGGTTAATGTAATCTATGTTACTTGTAAAAAATCTACGGGTAATTAGTACTACTCGGCTAAGACATCACTGCCCTTACACCTGTAGCCTATCAACGTCGTCATCTCCAACGTCCCTTTAAAGAAATCTCATCTCGTGGCGAGTTTCGCACTTATATGCTTTCAGCGCTTATCTCTTCCCGACGTAGCTACTGAGCCATGCTCCTGGCGGAACAACTCATACACCAGAGGTCAGTCCATTCCGGTCCTCTCGTACTAGGAACAGCTCCACTCAAATTTCTAACGCTCGCAATAGATAGAGACCGAACTGTCTCACGACGTTCTGAACCCAGCTCGCGTGCCACTTTAATGGGCGAACAGCCCAACCCTTGGGACCTTCTCCAGCCCCAGGATGTGACGAGCCGACATCGAGGTGCCGAACCTCCCCGTCGATGTGAGCTCTTGGGGGAGACTAGCCTGTTATCCCCGGAGTACCTTTTATCCTTTGAGCGATGGCCCTTCCATACGGAACCACCGGATCACTATGCCCGACTTTCGTCCCTGATCGACTTGTATGTCTCACAGTCAAGCACCCTTATGCCATTACACTCTACTAACGATTGCCAACCGTTATGAGGGTACCTTTGGAAGCCTCCGTTACCCTTTTGGAGGCGACCACCCCAGTCAAACTACCCACCACGCACTGTCTCCCATTCCTGGGATTAGACTCCAAATAACGCAAGGGTGGTATTTCAAGGTTGAATCCACAACGCCTGGCGACGCCACTTCAACTTCTCCCACCTATCCTACACATGCGGTATCCAAAGCCAATACGAAGCTATAGTAAAGGTTCACAGGGTCTTTTCGTCCCATTGCGAGTAACCGGCATCTTCACCGATACTACAATTTCACCGAGCTCGTGGCTGAGACAGTGCCCAGATCGTTACACCATTCGTGCAGGTCGGAACTTACCCGACAAGGAATTTCGCTACCTTAGGACCGTTATAGTTACGGCCGCCGTTTACTGGGGCTTCAGTTAAATGCTTCTCCCGAAAGATAACATCCTCCCTTAACCTTCCAGCACCGGGCAGGTGTCAGGCCATATACATCAACTTGCATCTTAGCATAGCCCTGTGTTTTTGATAAACAGTCGCCTGGGCCTTTTCACTGCGGCCCCGGTTATTACACCGGGGCGACCTTTCTCCCGAAGTTACAGGTCCATTTTGCCTAGTTCCTTAGCCACGGATCACTCGAGCACCTTAGAATTCTCATCCCAACTACCTGTGTCGGTTTACGGTACGAGTCGCTTTAAACTGAAGTTTAGAGGTTTTTCTTGGAAGTCCTTACCCACATTATCATTCCATCCGAAGATTTCATGTACTATCCTGTCTTAGCTAAGTCTGCGCATTTAACTACAAACCCAGTACCTAAACAGTTCAACGTACTATTCCGTCAGTACGCAGTGGTGTCAGTACTCCGTCACCCCATCACATCTAAAGCAAGTACGGGAATATTAACCCGTTTACCATCGACTTCCCCTCTCGGGTGCGCCTTAGGTCCCGACTAACCCTCAGCTGATTAGCATAGCTGAGGAAACCTTAGTCTTTCGGTGGGCGGGTTTCTCACCCGCCTTATCGTTACTTATGCCTACATTTTCTTTTCTATTCGCTCCACAGTCCATCACCAGACTACTTCAACGCCAATAGAATGCTCCCCTACCACAATTTCTTGTCCATAGCTTCGGTAATATGCTTATGCCCGATTATTATCCATGCTCGGTCGCTCGACTAGTGAGCTGTTACGCACTCTTTAAATGAATAGCTGCTTCCAAGCTAACATCCTAGCTGTCTAGGCAACCAAACCGCGTTTATTCAACTTAGCATATATTTAGGGACCTTAGCTGATGGTCTGGGTTCTTTCCCTCTCGGACATGGACCTTAGCACCCATGCCCTCACTGCTGTGTATATTTATTAGCATTCGGAGTTTGTCAGGAATTGGTAGGCGGTGAAGCCCCCGCATCCAATCAGTAGCTCTACCTCTAATAAACTTAACCACAACGCTGCACCTAAATGCATTTCGGGGAGTACGAGCTATTTCCGGGTTTGATTGGCCTTTCACCCCTACCCACAGTTCATCCCAAGACTTTTCAACGTCAACGGGTTCGGTCCTCCACTATATGTTACTACAGCTTCAACCTGACCATGGGTAGATCACGCCGGTTTCGCGTCTAATCCTACTAACTAATAGCCCTATTCAGACTCGCTTTCGCTACGGCTTACGGTGCTGAACACCTTAACCTCGCTAGTAAAATTAACTCGTAGGCTCATTATGCAAAAGGCACGCCGTCACACATAAATGTGCTCCGACCGCTTGTAAGCGCACGGTTTCAGGTTCTCTTTCACCCTGTTATTCACAGTGCTTTTCACCTTTCCTTCACAGTACTGGTTCACTATCGGTCTTTGAGGAGTATTTAGCCTTACCGGATGGTCCCGGCAGATTCAGACAGGATTTCACGTGTCCCGCCCTACTCAGGATACTACTAGGTAATACAATTATTTCATGTACGGGACTCTCACCCTCTTCGGTTCATATTTCCATCTGATTCCATTATAACTATATCGTCCATATTGTAGTCCTACAACCCCAATTATGCCTAAACATAACTGGTTTGGGCTCTTCCGCGTTCGCTCGCCACTACTAACGGAATCATTATTATTTTCTCTTCCTCCAGGTACTTAGATGTTTCAGTTCCCCGGGTTCGCCTCCTTTACAGGATGTATAGTCTTCAACTATACGGGTTGCCCCATTCGGATATCTGCGGATCACATCGTATGTGCCAATCCCCGCAGCTTTTCGCAGCTTATCACGTCCTTCTTCGCCTCTCAAAGCCTAGGCATCCGCCATGCGCCCTTAACGATTTTCTTACTTAACCTTTTAATGAGTTAATCCTATATGTTCTTACTCTTTTGTAATCCCAAAATCTCTCCTAATATCTCTATTAAAAAAAATCTTAGTTATTATTATATCTTAAAATTGTTCGACTATAATTAAAAGCTCGCACTCTTAATCATAATCTTAAACCTTTTTGTCTAACTAATTATTACTTTGTCAATATGTCAATGAACGTTTACCTAATTAATATTTGCTATCTAACAATTACCAATCATTTCGTGGAGAATATCGGAGTCGAACCGATGACCTCCTGCGTGCAAGGCAGGCGCTCTAGCCAGCTGAGCTAATCCCCCATTAAAACTAGCTCTTAGTTTTTGGTTATTAGTCGTTAGTCTATCCCAACTCCCAACTTCTAGTTTCTCTTTCCTAAGTAGTTCCAGGCAGACTCGAACTGCCGACCTCTACATTATCAGTGTAGCGCTCTAACCAGCTGAGCTATGGAACTCTACTTGTTTATCTCTAAATATAGATAGAAAAACAAAAAAATGCTAATTCTTTTAAGTCAAGATACTCCTAATTTACGTATCTCTCTTCTCTAATAAGGAGTTGTTCCAGCCGCACCTTCCGGTACGGCTACCTTGTTACGACTTAGCCCTAGTTACCAGTTTTACCCTAGGCAGCTTCCTTACGGATCACCGACTTCAGGTACCCCCAGCTTCCATGGCTTGACGGGCGGTGTGTACAAGGCCCGGGAACGTATTCACCGCGCCATGGCTGATGCGCGATTACTAGCGATTCCAGCTTCACGGAGTCGAGTTGCAGACTCCGATCCGAACTGAGATAGGTTTTAAAGATTCGCATCCCTTCACAGGGTAGCTGCCCTCTGTACCTACCATTGTAGCACGTGTGTAGCCCAAAACGTAAGGGCCGTGATGATTTGACGTCATCCCCACCTTCCTCTCTACTTGCGTAGGCAGTCTCGCTAGAGTCCCCAACTAAATGATGGCAACTAACGATAGGGGTTGCGCTCGTTATAGGACTTAACCTGACACCTCACGGCACGAGCTGACGACAACCATGCAGCACCTTGCAATCCGTCCGAAGACTATGAACTTTCGCCCATATTCGTATTGCATTTAAGCCTTGGTAAGGTTCCTCGCGTATCATCGAATTAAACCACATGCTCCACCGCTTGTGCGGGCCCCCGTCAATTCCTTTGAGTTTCATTCTTGCGAACGTACTCCCCAGGTGGATTACTTATCACTTTCGCTTAGGCACTGAAGTCAAGTCGACCCCAACACCGAGTAATCATCGTTTACGGCGTGGACTACCAGGGTATCTAATCCTGTTCGCTCCCCACGCTTTCGTCCCTCAGCGTCAATAAAGGCTTAGTGATCTGCCTTCGCAATCGGTGTTCTGTGTAATATCTATGCATTTCACCGCTACACTACACATTCCAACCACTGCAACCTTATTCAAGACTAACAGTATCAATGGCAGTTCCATCGTTAAGCGATGGGATTTCACCACTGACTTATTAGCCCGCCTACGGACCCTTTAAACCCAATAAATCCGGATAACGCTCGCACCCTCCGTATTACCGCGGCTGCTGGCACGGAGTTAGCCGGTGCTTATTCCTACAGTACCGTCAGGCACCCTCACGAGGGTACGTTTCTTCCTGTATAAAAGTAGTTTACAACCCATAAGGCCGTCTTCCTACACGCGGGATGGCTGGTTCAGAGTTCCCTCCATTGACCAATATTCCTCACTGCTGCCTCCCGTAGGAGTCTGGTCCGTGTCTCAGTACCAGTGTGGGGGTTCACCCTCTCAGGCCCCCTACCAATCATCGCCTTGGTACGCCGTTACCGCACCAACTAGCTAATTGGACGCATACCCATCTATCACCGTAACCTTTACTATTAGTATCATGCAATACCATAGACCATAGGGTATTATTCATCGTTTCCAATGGCTATCCCCTAGTGATAGGCAAGTTGTATACGCGTTACGCACCCGTCCGCCGGTCGCCATCATCTAGCAAGCTAGATATGCTGCCCCTCGACTTGCATGTGTTAAGCCTCCCGCTAGCGTTCATCCTGAGCCAGGATCAAACTCTCCATTGTAATATTTTCTTATCTGAAATACATACAACCAAAAGCCCCCAACCCAAAAGAATTAACTTAGCATTTTTCTTGTCTCTCTTCTATATCATAATTTCAAACGAACTTCTCTATAATTTGCTATAAACTTCAATCTTTCTATCCGTTTTAGCGGTTGCAAATATACAACCTTTTTTCACTTTTAACCAAACTTTTTTTACGATTTTTTTTATTTTTATTTTCTTCAATATCATATCCTGTTTATTTAAAGCCTTTTAGCGAATAAAAAGTTTTTATTTTTCTATTTGATTTCACATTAAAATCATCAATAAATTTATTTTTCCATTCTTTATAAAGATTCTATCTTTGCTCGTATGTCAGAAATTCACTCCATTTTTAATGGTTATAAAGTTTCTCCTTTTATAGGGGAAGCTACGTCTTGTTTGGAACATAATCCATTATCAAAAATTAATATTAAAAATAGTAATGGTTCAATTTTCAGTTTTATTAACAGTTCTATTTTTAATAAAATTCATAGGCCTTTTCTTATTGTACTTAAAGATAAAGAAACAGCAGCTTATGTATTAAATGAATTGGAAAACCTATTTAATAAGGAAATTGTGCTATTTTTTCCTAGTTCTTATAGACGTCCTTATGAAATTGAAGAAACGAATAATGCTAATGTATTATTACGAGCTGAAGTTCTTAACCTATTAAGTAAAGCTAAGAAACCACATATTGTTGTCACTTATTCAGATGCATTATTTGAAAAGGTTGTTACACGTAAAGCTTTACAAAAAAATACTTTAAAATTAAAAGTAGGCGAAAGTTTATCATTAGACTTTATTAATGAAACTTTATTTGAATACCAATTTAAACGAGTGGATTTTGTTACAGAGCCAGGTGAATTTTCTATTAGAGGAGGAATTGTTGATTTATTTTCATTTTCAAATGATCATCCTTATCGAATTGAATTTTTTGGTGATGATATAGAAAGTATTCGAACTTTTGATATAGAGACTCAATTATCAATCGATAAAAAGAAAGAAATTGATTTAATTCCTAATGTATCTAATAAGTTTACTGAAGAAGTTCGTGAAAGTTTTTTTGAATATATCAGTTCTAAAAGTATCATCTCTTTTACTAATATTGATTTATTTTTAAATCAATTAGAAACTCATTTTATTAAAGCAGAAGAACGGTTTGCAACATTATCAAAACAAATCAAACACTCAAAACCTTCTGACCTATTCTTAAATAAAAAAGAAGCATTAGAATTGATTCAAACCTTTTCTGTAATAGAATTTACTACCCAACCTTATTTAAAACCTGACTTATCTTTAAAACTAGATAGTGAACCTCAACCTAGTTTTAATAAACAATTTGATTTATTAGTTCAAAATTTAATCGAAAACACTCAAAAAGGATTTACCAATTATCTTTTCTGTTCTTCTGAGAAACAAATTGAACGTTTCAAAGATATTTTTCAGGACATCAATCCAGATGTTACTTATCATGCTATTTCAGGAAGTATTCATCAAGGGTTCATTGACAAGACACATCAAATAGCTTGTTATACAGATCATCAAATTTTTGAACGTTATCATAAATTCAGATTGAAAACAGGTTATGCAAAAAAACAAGCTATTACATTAAAAGAGCTAACAGCTTTAGAAGTAGGAGATTATGTTACGCATATCGATCATGGTATTGGGAAATTCGGTGGATTAATGAAAATTGATAATAATGGCCATAAACAAGAAGCTATTAAATTAATCTATCTTAATAATGATATATTATATGTAAGCATACATTCACTTCACAAAATTTCTAAATACAATGGAAAAGATGGTACTTCTATTAAAATCAATAAACTTGGTTCTCCTGCTTGGAAAAATTTAAAGAAAAAAACAAAAGCAAAAGTCAAACAGATTGCTTTTGATTTAATCAAACTATATGCTAAACGAAAAACTCAAAAAGGCTTTTCTTATGCTCCTGACACTTACTTACAACATGAATTAGAAGCTTCTTTTATGTTTGAAGACACACCTGATCAATTAAAAGCAACTCAGGCAGTAAAAAATGATATGGAAAGTGATCGTGTCATGGATCGTTTGGTTTGTGGAGATGTAGGTTTTGGAAAAACAGAGGTAGCTATACGAGCTGCTTTTAAAGCAGCAACTGATGGGAAACAAGTCGCTATTTTAGTACCCACAACCGTTTTGGCATTTCAACATCATCGTAGCTTTTCAAAACGATTACAAGATATGCCCGTACGAGTAGATTACTTAAATCGTTTTAGAACTGCAAAGGAAAAACGTCTTATTTTAGAAGATCTTGAAAGAGGGAAAATAGATATTATAATAGGTACTCATCAACTCGTAAGTAAAAATGTTGTTTTTAAAGATCTTGGTCTTTTAATTATTGATGAAGAACATAAATTTGGTGTAAATGTTAAAGACAAATTAAAAACATTACGTGAAAATATTGATACTTTAACTCTAACTGCAACACCTATTCCTAGAACTTTACAATTTTCTTTAATGGCAGCTCGTGATTTATCGGTAATGAAAACACCTCCTCCCAACCGACAACCTGTCGATACTCAAGTAGTTGGTTTTAATGAAGAGACCATACGTGATGCGGTTTCTTTTGAAATATCTCGTGGAGGACAAGTGTTTTTTATTCACAATAGACTAGAAAATATTAAAGAAGTAGCGGGCATGATTCAACGTTTAGTTCCAGAAGCTAAAATTGGAATTGGTCATGGACAAATGGAAGGGAAAAAACTTGAAGAACTGATGCTATCTTTTATGGATGGTGAATTTGATGTTTTGGTTTCCACCACTATTGTGGAAAGTGGTTTGGATGTACCTAATGCCAATACCATCATGATTAATAATGCTCAAAACTTTGGCTTAGCTGATTTACACCAAATGCGTGGACGTGTAGGGCGTTCTAATCGAAAAGCGTTTTCCTATTTAATTGCACCTCCCTATTCGGCAATGACAGAAGATGCAAGGAAAAGGTTACAAGCAGTGGAACAGTTTTCCGATTTAGGAGCTGGATTTAATATCGCTATGAAAGATCTCGAAATTCGAGGGGCTGGTAATTTATTAGGCGGAGAACAAAGCGGTTTCATTACCGATATTGGCTTTGATACATACCAAAAAATATTAAACGAAGCTATTGTAGAATTAAAAGAAAATGATTTTAAAGAATTATTCGATGAAAACACTTCTGATAATGTCATTGACTTCATTGATGACGTTACTATTGATACTGATTTCGAAATTTTAATTCCTGATGATTATGTAAATAATGTAGAAGAGCGATTAGTTTTATATAACGAACTGAATACTATTGAAACCTCAAGTCAATTACAAGATTATGAACGAAATTTAATTGATCGCTTTGGACCTATTCCTTCTGAGGTAGATGATTTATTAAAATCTATTGCTTTAAAATGGATATGCCGAGATTTAGGTTTTGAAAAAATTGTACTTAAGAAAAATATTATGTTATGTTATTTTATTAAGAATCCTAAATCACCTTATTATCAATCTGGAAAGTTTCAAAAAGTATTACAACATGTACAACAAAACCCTCAACTAGCACAATTTAAAGAAAAACCTCAAAAAGATGGATTGCCTGTTTTAATGTTACGCTTTGACCAGGTAGATTCTATTGAAAAATCTCTTGAACTATTAAATAATTTTTCTTAATAAAGAAGCAGAAAAAATTACTATTTATTTTTTTTGCTTCTTTATCAATTAATCAATTTCATAAGTCGTTCCATCACGACTATCTTTTAAATAAACTCCAATACTTGCTAATTCATCTCGAATTTTATCTGATAAAGCAAAATCTTTGTCTACACGAGCTTGTGCACGCATTTCAATAAGCATTTGCATCACTCCATCTAATTTATCAGAGCTATTTTCTTGTTGAACATCTTCCAAACCTAAAACACTGAAAACAAAATCATGTATAGTTTCCTTTAAAAGTTCTAAATCATTTTGAGTTAAACTTTCGTTTGAACCTTCTTTAGCACTATTGATTACTTTTACAGCTTCAAATAATTGTGCAATTAAAATAGGACTATTAAAATCATCATTCATAGCATCAAAACATTTTTGACGCCAAGCTTTTACATCAAAAGTTGAAGTTTTAGAAGATTGAATACGATCTATATTACGAACCGCTTCCATTAAACGATTATACCCTTTTTCAGCTGCTAGCATAGTATCATTAGAAAAATCTAACACACTACGATAATGTGCTTGCAATACGAAAAAACGTACAATAGTTGGATGAAAAGGTTTTTCAAAAAAAGCATTGTTTCCACTGAATAATTCTTCTGGAAGAATAGTATTACCAGTAGACTTACTCATCTTTTTACCATTCATGGTTAACATATTGGCATGCATCCAATAGTTTACGGGACTTTTACCGTAAGCACCTTTGGCTTGAGCAATTTCACATTCATGATGTGGAAATTTTAAATCCATTCCTCCTCCATGAATATCAAATTGATCACCCAAATATTTGGTACTCATCACAGTACACTCTAAATGCCAACCAGGAAAACCTTCTCCCCAAGGCGATTCCCAACGCATAATATGAGAAGGATCTGCTTTTTTCCATAAAGCAAAATCTTGTGGATTTTTCTTTTCAGATTGACCGTCTAAAGTACGTGTGTTGGAAAGTAAATCTTCTATTTTTCGTTTACTTAATTCTCCATAATTCTCCGTTTCATTGTATTTTAAAACATCAAAATAAACGGATCCATTTACTTCATAAGCCAAACCCTTTTCAATTAAGGTTTCTGCAATTTTAATCTGTTCAATAATATGTCCAGTAGCAGTAGGCTCAATGTTTGGAGGAAAATTGTTGAATTTTCGAAGTACATTATGAAAATCCAATGTATAACGTTGAACAATTTCCATTGGTTCTATTTTTTCCAAACGTGCTTTTTGAGCAATTTTATCTTCTCCTTCATCTGCATCGTTCAGTAGATGTCCTGCATCTGTAATATTACGAACATAACGCACTTTATAACCTAAAAATTTAAAGTAACGATAAATCAAATCAAACGAAATAAACGTACGACAATTTCCTAAATGCACATTGCTGTATACTGTTGGTCCGCACACATACATACCTACATTACCTTCTAAAACAGGTATGAAATCTTCTTTTTCTCCCGTTATGGAGTTATATAACTTTATTTTTTGTGTTTGATATAATGTATTCATTTTTAGACTTTATGTTTTAAACATTAAAACGCGTTTCCATTTGAATATATTTAATAAATTCTCTTCTCATTTGATCATCTGTTCTAAAACGACCTCCAAATTCTGAAGTAACCGTAGAACTGTCAATATCACGTATTCCACGTGAATTAACACAAAGATGTTTTGCATCAATAATACATGCTACATCTTCCGTATTCATGGCTTTTTGTAATTCTTTTACAATTTGCATGGTTAAACGTTCTTGAACTTGAGGACGTTTTGCATAAAAATCAACAATTCGATTGAGTTTAGACAATCCTACAACTTTACCTGTTGATATATACGCAATATGTGCTCGTCCCACAATTGGTAAAAAATGATGTTCGCAAGTAGAGTATAACACAATGTTCTTCTCTACAAGCATTTCATTATACTGATAAGTGTTGTTAAATGTTGACATTTTAGGCTTTCGCTTAGGATTTAATCCTCCAAAAGCTTCTTTTACATACATTTTAGCAACACGTTTTGGGGTTCCTTTTAAACTATCATCTGTTAAATCAAGTCCTAAAGTCTCCATAATTCCCGTCATGTGCTCTTCAATTTTAGCAATTTTTTCATCATCCGACAATTCAAAAGCATCGGCACGTAACGGAGTCTCAATAGAAGTCATAATATGGTTATCACCTAATTCTTCTATATGTTCATCGTTAATATGACTCATTTTCCTTTTTATGTTTGAAACAACAAAGATAACTTATTTGTTTTAATATTGAACGTTTCACTTTAACAATATATTTTGATGTGATTTAAATAATAATTAATGGTTCTTAAATAAAATTCCTTTGAGTAAAAGTTAAATAAAACTTAAAAACTGTGAAATTAAAAAGCCTTAAAAAGTATCTGTTTATAAATGTTTTGCATCGTTAAAACGTTCTTTTTGTTCGTTTTACGGTTAATTTTAGCAGTTTAATGGTAATTTTTATATATTTGTATGTCTTAAACCAAGCGCTCTTTTTATAGTATCTTTATAAGAACACAAAAACAATAAGTATTATGAAAAGAAACAGATTATTATTAGGTAGCTTGGTATGGATCGCTTTAAACGCAACAGTATTGGTTTCATGTAGTGATGATGATTCCAATAAGATAGAAACAAGTCATGCAGAGTTACGAGCAACAGAAAAAAATAAAATCGGGAAAGGTAAGCATCGCTAGAACTATTGTTATAGCGATTATTACAATCTTTTTTTCTGTAGTACCTTTTGGACATAATTTTATGTCTGATGATATTGAATATACAAAAGGAACTATTGAAGATGTTGCTTTAGTAAAAGGAGAAAATAAAATAGGAGATATCATTATTGAATACGATGGAAATCAAGTAACTTCCGTAAAAAATCATGATAGAGAAATTGTTTATTTTATTGGATTCAATAATGCTCAACAGTTTTTTTTAGTAGGAGCTCCTTATTTTTCTTTATTGTTCGTAACCATTTTCTTGGGTATAATTTTAACGCACATTAAAGAGTCAAAGTTACGAACGATAGGGTTCTGTGTTTTCTTCTTTTACAGTTTTACAGCAGTATATTACACTATGTGGACCCTTTTTGTTCTGGAAGATTTTAGCGATTGGGCTTATTATGGAACCTTAATTGTTTCCTCATTATTTATTACTTGTATGATGATTTTCTATTTTAGATACCGAAAATCGATGAGTGCAAAAATTTCAGAATTAGTTCATTACATTTTACATACACGATCTAAAACTATTAAACCATTGGCTGAAGAAGCCTTTAAACATAATAGTAAACAAACGGAGACCATTATTGCAGAAAATGAAGAAAAATTAAACCAAACTTTATCTAAAATACTATAGGGAAACTTTTTAAACTACTACATGCTCAAACGTTTTTTAAACATACTAAAACAAAAACCTCGATCCAATAAATCACTTCGAGAGCTTTTAGATGCTCTTTTAGATAAAGGTTATGCTGATGCTTCTTTGGTAGAAATGAATCGTTTTGATATGTTAAGTCATTTAAAAAATAAAGAGCAAGAATATTCAGAAAAGAGGATGGAAATCTTGAAAAAGAATGTTCAAATTGAAACAGTTTTAGAAAGACTCTCTTCTTCTGAAAAGAAAACGTATACAGAAAAAGAAATAAGGGAATTGTTGGATATTATTATGCAGGATTATTAACCTTCAATCTTTTTTATTTTATCAATTAAATCTTGCTTAATTTGCTCAGTTAACTGATCTAATTTTGTCTTCTCTTTTTCAAGAACTCTTTCAGCAGCAATCGTATCAATAAATTGTATGAATAAATCGTCTTCCATCAATTCTTTTTTATTTGAAATAATAAAGTTTACAATGGTTTCTGTTGTTAAATGATCATGATGGTTGAGCATAGTCCCTTTGCCCGTAATAAGCCAATACAAATTTAAATCAGGATATTGATAGCAAATTTTCTCGCATATATCAGATCGTACACTTCCTTCTTTGTCTAAAAAACCATTGGACAACTGCATATCTTTATAAAACCGATAGCGTGTAATGTTTTTGTAATCAATATATTGCAAAATTCTTTTGCGTATCATTAACATAGATGATTAAAAAAATGTTCAGTAGAGAAAAATCTATCGAAACAGTTCATAATTAGTGACGAATATAGAAAAAAGGATTGAATTTTAGCGATTTTTAAAGCAAAACATACAAATTTTAACATAAATCAATACTATATTCTTTAAAATCATAAAAAAATCGATTTTTTTCTATTAGTAAAGGTATATTTACTTTATAATTAATTTAAATCGTATATAATCAATACTTTATAAAAAAATTAATAAAGTACTTGCGTGATAGAAAAAAAGCTATTACATTTGTTTAAAATTTTCAATTTAAGCGGAAAAATAACCTCAAAATATTGAAGAGATTATTCTTGAAGTGGGGGGAGAAATTGGATTTTTAATTTTATTAGTGGAAAATGTAAGAAGCAAGAAAAATTTTTCTTGCTTCTTCTTTATTTGTTCGTAGGTGAAGTTCTGAATATTCTGTAATTTTATAAAATGAAATCGTTTTTAGATCAAGTAGTAGAGGAAATTAATTTAAATAATACTGCGGAAGATTTAGTTTTTGTTTTACCAAGTAGGCGTGCAGGAATTTTTTTAAAAGAAAGTTGGATTCGTTATTTTGATGAAAAAACAACCTGGTTACCACAAATTTGGACTATTGAAGAATTTATGGAAACTATTTCGGGTTTAAAACAACTCGATTCTACGACACTTCTTTTTGAATTTTATCAGGCTTATGTAGAAACACATGAAGTACCAGAATCTTTCGAAAACTTTTTGAAATGGATTCATACTATTATCTCTGATTTTAATGACATTGACCGTAATTTAGTTGATACTCCTACCTTTTTTGATTATATAGCTTCCATTGAACGAATGGAAAAATGGGAGCCGAAAGAATTAGATTATGAAACAGAATTGATTCAAAAGAACCTCCTTTTTTGGAAAGAAATTGAAAAAGTATACTATCAGGTTCGTCAAAATCTAGAAAAGCAATCCTTTGGGTATCAAGGTATGGTTTTTAGGAAAGCATATGAAGTCATTGAACAATTTATAACTAACAATTCCCACCATTTTGTATTTGTTGGATTTAATGCTTTAACAAAATCTGAAGAAAAAATCATTCAATATTTAAAAATAGAAAAACGTGCTACTGTTTTTTGGGATTCAGATGAATATTATTTAAATGATCTTACACAAGAATCTGGAATATTTTTACGAGAAATAAAAAAATGGATCTCCTATGAAAAAGAACCATTTTCTTTTATTGAAAAAAAATTATCTCAAAAGAAAAACATTCATATTATAGGAACACCTAAGCAAACTGGACAAGTTAAATTAGCTGGTACCATATTACAAAATTTAGTTCAAAAAGGTGAAAAACTCAATGAAACAGCCTTTATTTTAGCTAATGAAAATTTATTAGAACCTGCTTTAAATGCTTTTCCAAAAGCAGTCGAAAAAGTAAATGTGACAATGGGATATCCCCTACAGAATATTCCACTAAGCACTTTTATCTCTTCTTTTTTAAAATTGTATGTAAACTATATAAAATTTGAGCAAAAAGGATTTTATCATGAAGATGTTTTGGCTTTTTTAAAGAATGCTTATACAGATTATTTAGTGGAAAATCGAATGGTATTAATAGATACATTAGTACAACAAAATAAGGTGTTTATTGCATCAGAAAGATTAATGACCTCTTCTACTGTTTTTACTACTTTATTTGATACAAAAGAAAAGATTGGTCCAGATCAAATTGTTGAAAAAGTATCGTATTTATTACACGTTTTATCTCAAAATAGTGTTTTAACAGAAAATACACTTGAAATGGAATATTTATTTCGATTTTCTACTATTTGGGAAAATTTAGGTGTATTGATCAAAAAATTTCCTTTTGTACGAGATTTAAAAATTGTGCAAACTTTATACAATCAAATTTTATTTAATGAAACTTTATCCTTTTATGGAGAACCACTAAAAGGATTACAGTTAATGGGAATGTTAGAAACACGTTTGCTAGATTTTAAAAATATTATCATTACATCTGTTAATGAAGGAATTCTACCAAAAGGAAAAACTGAAAATACATTTATCCCTTATGATGTTCGAAAAAATAGAGGACTACCCACTTTTGAAGAAAATGATGCTATTTTTGCTTATCATTTTTATCGTTTAATTCAACGAGCAGAGAATGTGTACTTAATTTATAACACTGAAAATGACGATTATGGAGCAGGTGAAAAATCACGATTTTTAACTCAATTAGAAATTGAACTTCCTTATAAAGTGAAGCATCATATTGCAGCTGAAAATACTTCTGAAAAACCTATAAAACCTTTACAGATTCGTAAGTCTCCCGAAATGATGGAACGTTTGTATGAAATGGCTGAAAAAGGATTTTCTCCTTCTGCATTGAATTCATACATTCGAAACCCATTGATTTTTTATTATCAAAATGTATTACGCTTACAAGATGTAGATGAGATTGAAGAAACCATCGATGCTAAGACTTTGGGTATTGTAGTTCATAATACATTGGAAACATTATATCAGCCTTATATTAATGAAATTTTGACGGTGGAAATCCTTCAAAAATTGCAGAAGCAATTTGAAAAAATATTACAGGAACAATTTGCAGAAGTATATAAAGGAGGAGATTATTCTAAGGGGAAAAACTTATTAATTTATAGTGTTGCCAAACGATTTGTATCTAACTTTCTGCAATATGAGAAAGAGACTGTTTCTAAAGGAAATGAAGTGATTATTAAACAATTGGAAACAGAGCTTAAAGCACCATTTGATTTGGAAGGAAAAACAGTTTACATTAGAGGGTTTGCAGATCGAATAGATCAATATAATGGTATAACAAGGGTTATTGATTATAAAACAGGAATTGCAGAAGCAAATAAACTGAAACTAAAAGATGTTGATCAAATTATAGTATCCAAAGAATATGATAAAGCCATGCAATTATTATTGTACCTTTATATGTATCACAATAATTATCAAGAAGATAAAGTTAGTGCAGGAATTCTTTCCTTTAGAAAATTGAAAGAAGGAATTATGTTATTAAATTTGAATAAAAGTACTTTAATTTCAAAAAATGATTTAGAAGATTTTAAACCTAAATTAAAAGAATTATTATTAGAAATTTTAAATGAAAAAATTCCAATAATTGAGAAAGAAGAAGATAAATAATAATTATAGTATTATTAATTAGCTTCTTTGACGTTTTTGAACGAATATTTGGGCAATACTTGGTGTGTTTTCTCCTTTTTTAATCAAAGTTAATGTATCATTTTTCGAAACAAAACCAGTTTGTAAAACTTTAAAATAAACTCCACATTTTGTAGTATTCCAAAATTGCTTAACAACTTTAGCATCTTGAAAGCAAATACCTAATTTGACACATGGTTGACGTGGTTTTGTTACTTCAATAATCGTCTCACCTAATTTAAAAATATCTCCTACATGAATTTCTTCTTCATTTAGGTTTGATAAGGTAAGATTTTCTCCAAAAAAACCTTCTTTTATCTCAAGGTTTGGATACAATTCTTGCCAATAAGCATAATGATTTTTCCCATAAGCATATACAGCCTGATCAATACCTCCATGGTATCTTCGATCAATAACAGCATCTCCTTGTACATCTTCTTCTCCTAAAAAAATAGGTAGTAATACGGGCTTTTTAAAAATTCCTGTAGTATAGATTTTTCCATTCCATTCTACTTCTTTTTTTTCCCCTATATTAACTGAAATAACTCTCATATGATATGGTTTAATTGATTTTCAAATATATTGAATTATCATTTATTTCTAAAAACAAAAGATGGTCTTATGCAGACCACCTTTTCATCACAAATTTAATCAATACATTAAAAATTATAGTATTTTCTAATGTTCTATATAAACTAAAATTGCTATTTTCAATAATTAAGATTAAGAGTTCCCTCCGTTATTTCATAAGCTACTTTATCATTTAAATTTCTATAAGTTCCTGAAAAAGTAGCTTGTATAGTTCCAGAATATACATCCTTACTTACTTCTGTAGAAGTGTTTTCAATAATGTTATTAATAAAACCACTTCCTCCAAAAAAATTATCACTTACTAAATATAAATTGGATAGAATTACTTGTGAATCAATTGCAATATTAGCTCCTGTTTTATTCATAGGAACACGAATTAAAAAATAATTATTCGGATCATGATCATCAAAAAATAGTTGAATTTCTAATAGGGGATTAAAATATTCATTCCCATCAGCATCAATACTATAATTATTGGGGTATCCTGTTATTTTTTCAACATGATATTCTTTTAATTCACCATTGAGCTTTAAAGATGCTTTACTAGTACTAGCAGGAACTGCAGAAGTGTCATCATCTGAGCTACATGAGGTTATAAATAAAAACACTAGAGTAATAGATAATAAAAAGAGTGATTTTCTCATAAGATTTAATTTTTGAATTATGGATTTAATTTTTTTATAATATGTGGATTTTGAATAATACAATCTTTACAAGCAAATATTAAGTTTTTGTTTAACCAAGAAGTATTAAATGGATTACCATAGGTTACGTTATTTACTAAACCTGTCGTGGTATGAACTGTTAATGTAGTCGAATGTAATGCAATTCCATCATTATCCTGATCTGCTACACGATATTCTCTCACATCGAAACAGTTATCGGCATCAGAGTCTAAATCCATTGTGTTTTGATAAAGATCTCCATCTAAATCTTCAAAAGGTAAAGGCGTTGATGCAGTAGCATCATTCAAACCATCGTTATTAAGATCAGTTATATTTCCTGTTCCTACAATTCCATTTTCATCTGGGTCGATTCCTCCTGCTTCAATGACATCATAAATACCGTCATTGTCAGAATCTAAATCCAAATGATTAGGGATTCCATCTTGGTCAAAATCACAAGGGGTTAACTCTATAAAAGAAATAGATGTAAAAGCAAAATCATCACCAAAAGCACCTATTGCAGTATCTTTAATTGAAAAAACAGCAGATGAACCAATACCTTCGGGTGCTGTCCAAATATATTCAATGCGATGCCATGTATCAACTCCTCCATCACCGTTTACAGGATCACTTTCATGGTATATTTCTCTCTCTGGGCCAATTGGACTTCCATTAATAAAAAATTGAATTTTAGGGTTGATATATCGATTAGCATCCGATTCAACATTTAAAGCATTTGAAACATAAATAACAAAAGCATATTGTAAACCAACTTGAATACCGGTTACATCGGTTTGTGCAATAATATACGGTTCTGTGGTTGGATTTCCATTAGACCATAGCCAAAAATTAGAGGCTGCTTCACCAAATTCAGGATCACCTGGAAAAGGACTTTGTTCAATAATGCGTTCTCCTGGTTTAAATTCAGTACCATACGATTGTGTACCAATTTGTTTAGATATTTCATGATCTACAGATTGTACATTAACTCCTGAGTACTTAATTCCTGATGTCCATCCTGTTGCCCATTCTTGTCCAATTGGAACTGCAGTATCAGAGGCATCTGAAAAATCTGAATTTTGAATTAAATTATCTGAATAACAACGTTTTCCTGCTATTTGATCTTCTTCTATATCTGGAATACCATCATTATCATCATCTAAATCAACAGTATTTACAATCCCATCTCCATCAGTATCTTGCGAATAT
The DNA here is from genome assembly GCA_001880285.1 of Flavobacteriaceae bacterium UJ101. Taxonomy (NCBI): domain Bacteria; kingdom Pseudomonadati; phylum Bacteroidota; class Flavobacteriia; order Flavobacteriales; family Flavobacteriaceae; species Flavobacteriaceae bacterium UJ101. Next base: position 1,374,882 of record CP016269.1, read on the forward strand.
AGAGGAATGATACATCCAATTAGAAGAATAATGAGGATAATCAATTGCTTCTTTTTCATGGTCTTCTTATTTTACAACAAATACAACATTAATCATAGAACAATCAGAAGTTGGAGTACCGATAACATCATAAGTCATAACTCCTGATCCATCAATACTTTTTATGGTTAAAACAGCTGTGTCATATGCTGTTACATAGTATTCTAAAGCTGTTTTGGCATAGGTTGGGATACTCCCAGAAGAACCTGTACTTGAAACAGCAGGAGTTGTAAACTCTGTTTGGTAAACAGAATGGAGATCTAAGGTTTTGTCAGTTCCCGTTTCACTTACATCCAAAGCTAAAGCGGGTGGATAAAATATTTTCACCGTAGGTTCTGCTTCTGAAATAATACATTCCCATTGAGGTAAAGCCGGTGTTCCAATATTTTGCTGAATGCATTTTTCGGTCGTATTAAAAAGAGTCAAACCGGTTGCAGGAGTGTTAATGTCTGCCACATTTCCGGTAGTTAATCGAGGTAATAAAATTCCTTTTGTTGAACTATTGATATCAAGTACAGAACTAGCATCAGGGGTATTTGTATTGATACCAACTTGTGCTAACAAATTCATACTTAATAAAATATATAGTAAAATATAGATTTTTTTCATTGGATTAATTTTAATGTTGTCAATTTTATAATTGAAAAACCCATTACTGTGCGTTTAGTATAAGTGAGTTAATGAGTTTAAAAGACAAGTAATATTATCTTTTAGGTTAATTATCACAGTAATGAGTTGAAAGGAGCAGTAGAAAACTGCTCCTCTCCATGAACATGAAAAAATTATATCATGTACAAGTGGGGTTTGTTAAATTATAGGGGGTTATTAATTGTGTAATTTGATCCATCCAGTAGATTTACAACCGTAGAAATTGTCTCCTGAAAATGTAATTGTTCCTACATTTGGGCAGCTTCCTCCTTCTGTTATGGTTGCTCCAGTACCTTTTACTTGTATATTTCCTTCTACCGTTAATTTTTGAGCTGGGCTAGCTGTACCAATACCAACATTTCCTGTATCACCTTCTATAATCATTTTTGTATAGGCATCTGTATTTACTTGAGTATCCCCTGCTACAGTAGCTTCTGTAGAGAAAAATCGAATATCAGAATATTTACCTGTATCAGAAACTCCTCCAACTATCACACCGGCTAATCCTCCTGTTACATTGGTATCACCTGTTATTTTTCTTGCTGCAGCATACACTTTGTTGTTATCTGTATTCGTTGAACTTTCATCATTTTTTGCATAAACACTTCTTCCAATCACAACAGAAGCTCCACTTCTTGTTGCTCCAACATAACCATAACCTGTTCCTCCACCTAAACCAATAGAACCTCTTAAAGTAGAACTTCCTATTTGTAAAGAATATTCAGGTTTATAATCATTATAGACAAAATTAGAACCTCCATTTAAAGCCATTCGATCATTATGAATTACATCTCCTTTCTCAGAGTATAATGCCCAGTTAATATCACTTGCATCCTCAACACTTCCAATCGTTATTCCATATTCATTTTCAAGGGTTGCTGTACTATTACCATTTTTACCTGTGCTAACTGATAGACCTCGCTGCTTCTTAATAGTTCCACTAGCATTTTCTTCTATAAAAGTGGTAGCTACAATAGCTATTTGATTGTTAATGTTTGCATCTCCTTGAACACGAGCGTGTGAATAACCACCATATAAAACATCAAGAGTTCTACCATTTGTTGACAAATCGTAAGCCCTATTTTCATTTCCGTATACAGCTGTAATTTCACCTGTTGCACCATCCTCAATTTGTGCAATATTAAAGTTTCCTCTAATTGAAGTACTAGGAGCTGCACTATTATAATAAACAGCATTCTCACTACCTCTAACTTCTGGAATTCTATCCGTTTTGTCTGTTCTGATATATACAGCGTTTCGATTTCCTTTCACAGATGAAGAGGTTCCTTTATTAAGATATAAACTATTATTAGTTCCAATCAATGTATTTACCTTAACATCCGAATCAACAGTTGATAAATCATAACTTCCATACAAATGATTTATTTCTTTATCAGCTAAATTTGTATTACCACTTATTATTTGAGTTACATTTTCATCTCCTCTCACATAAGTAGGAACATCAGTAGCTGAATTAGTTACTCTTGTATAATTTTCTATACCTCTAAGATATTTCAACTTACCGCCATAATGATATGAGTTATTTAAGGTTCCTGTTACAAAACCATTTGCAGAAGCTGCATTAGTAGAAGAGTTAATTGCATAATTTTGAGCCCCAACTAATCGAATAAATGAACTTACATCAAAAGCATTGACATAATTTCTTCCTCCATAAAAATTACCACTACTATTATCTGCTGAACTACGTAAATACAATTCATTATTCCCTCCATAACCATAAGTTGCTTTTGAAGTTCCATTCACATGCAATACATTTTCATTTGCTTTTGCAACCGATACAGTTGAACTTCCAGCTAAAAAGAAATCATTATTTAGTCCACGCATAGTTCCTCTAGTACCTGATCCATTATCAATCAACAAATTACGAGCACCATCATAATTTCCATAATTTAGTTCTGAACCACTTGGTATTTGACGATTATAATAGCGTCCTCTAACGGGTGTTGTTACATTTTCTGTTGCAGCATCAATTGAGTTAATGGCATAGGTAGCATCTTTATATACTTTAATTGAGCTACCTGTAGGACGAATCGCATACGTATAATCTTGTTGAAGACCATTCCAATCTTCAGCTGTAGGTTGATATTGCCATTCTGATGTATTCGTATCAAATGGTTTCCAAGTTGTGCTAGCATGATCATAATAATAATATCCTACCGTTGTTACATCAGAAGTACCTGCTTCAGTAGCATACGCTATCATAGAATTATGCGAAGCATCTAAATTATCTTTCATTGTTTCTAAGGCAGCACCTGTTAATCGAGGTACCATAATCCCTTCGGCAGTAGAGCCATCTGTGTTTTTTGCTGTAATATCCAAAGTTGATTTTGGATTATCGGTATTAATCCCTACTTGTGCATACATACCTAAACTTGCTACGAATAGCAAAGAAGTCATTCTTTTTTTCATAAATCCCACGTTTATTTGTTTGTTATTTTTTTTAAAATCATATTTACCGTTCGTCGATAAATACATGGCAAATAACCAAAATGTTTGACTTATAATAAAAAAATCAATACCTGCATAGACCCTGTATTTTATAACCTACATAACTTATTGATTATTAAATATTTATATTATTATCGAAGGGCTTTTTAACTGAAGTGCAGGGATTGTGCAGGGGTATTATTTTCTTAACCAAATGTTAATTCTATATTTTAAATTAAGAAAAAACCTAAATAAATGTTAAAACGAAGTTTATAATCTTTATAAATGAAAGATTTTAGAGAGATATATAGATTCTTAATAAGGCTTCATCTTCTATTTTTATATAGAAGACTGTACTAGATACCATAATTTGTTTACTTTAACAACACAGAAATATTTTACCTAAAATTTTATATAAACTAAAGAGTATTCATTTTCAATTTTAAGTATAATAAAAATAAAATCAGGAAACATTTTTTAATTGATAAAAACCTATTTGAGGTGTAGTAGGTCTGAATATCATACCATTCTCTACTAAAGCAAAATCCAAAGATTCTTGAAGATGAGTTAATTCTTCACTTGTTAAATAAGATATAGTATGTTTAATTTTAACAACACCTGATTTTGACCGGTTAGATTTTAAAAATAAAACTACCTCTTTTTTTAAAAAACCTTTTTTAATTTGATATTGAACCAGCTTTTGTTGAGGAAACTCCGAACGTTTTTCATTTCTTACCCTTGTAAGATCCTGGTTTTTAAAGCATAAAACTCCTCCTTCTGAATCATATTCAAAATTATAAGTACTTTTTACTCCTAAAAATAGAATCATACTAACAATAGGAATTGGAAAATAAAGATGAAAAGGAAATTTATTTAAAAGAGAAGGGTTTATAAATAAAGAAACTAAGATAATACCTGTACAAATACAAATGGTATAATAAAAAATGGTAAGGTAGAATCGAGCACGATAATTTTTTATTTTAACTATTTTTTTCATAACACTATTTAAAATAGGGATTAAAAAAGGGGGTAAAGCCTTTCTATCGATCAAAAACACTATTTCATAGATTTTTTATACTAAATGAACTATGAATAGAATTAGGGTACTATAAAGTTTGAAAATAACTAGTGAAAATAAAAAAATGTGTCCTCTGCAAATCTTTTGCATTTAGAACAAGTTGTTTCATAAAGGGTTATAACTTAAATAAAGGGGGTTTGCAGGGTACTAAATATTTTTTATCCATTTATTTAAATCGATAGCAGAATCTAGTTCAAGTTTTTTACGTAATCGATAACGTTTACTTTCGACTGTTTTTATACTTACAAAGGTATATTGTGCTATTTCTTTAGAAGTAAAATTTAATTTGATTAAAGCACAAAATTTAATATCGTTTGTAGTTAATTTAGGTTGTCTTTTCAAGAGAGTATCTCTAAAATGAGGAAAAACTTTATTAAAAGTAGGTAAAAATGCTAAATCATTTTTCTTTGCTAATGCAACCAATTCTTTTACCTGATCAGCTGTTTTATCTTCTTGAACACTTTCTAGCTTTTTAGAAATCTCTTCTTGTTTTTGTTTTGATTTTTTACGGTTACGTTTAAAAAAGATCACTCCAATAATCATTAAACTTAAAAGAATGCCTAAAACAATCATAGAAATAAATTCATACTGATCTTGTTCCTCCTTAATTTCTCCTACAATTTGTTCATGAGCATCAATTCGAGCATGATTTTTAATACTATCTAAACTATGCTTTAAAGTAAAGTATTTTAATTCATACTCTTGACTTTTAATACTATCGTTTAGTTTTTTATAATTATCCGCAATCTCTTTATATACAACCAGTTTATCATCATTATTTTTGGTTGAATCTAAAATGGCTAAAGTTTTAAATCGGTAATATAAAGCTGTTTCTAAATCATTTTTTGAAGCATAAGCATTTCCTAAGCTATGATAACCCAATAAATAACTGTTTAGATTATTGTTCTTTTTCGCAAAATCAACTAGAAGATTGGAATAATAGATAACAGAATCCGTATTGTTAGCTTCTGTATGGGCCTGAGCCAGATTTCCTAAACCTTTGATATAATGAAAATTATAGCTCTTATTTGATTCTGAAATCTTTTTATAATATGAAAGTGCTTTTCTAGCAAAACTCAACATTTTGCTTTGTTCTTCAGGAGAACTTTTATATAATCCATCATTATTCTTATTAATAATAATGTGCATTTTGGAAATGTAAGCATTACCCTTAAATTTATTAGCTTCATCGGATTCTTCATCTTTATAAATTGACAATACTTCATTAAACGCATTTTCTGCATCGGTAACTAAATGAAGTTCATTATAAAAAGTTGCAAGTAACATTAAAGACATGGCCTTTATTGATCGGTTATTTGTCTTCTTTGCTGCGGTGACCATCTCTTTAACTCTATTAAGAGCTTCATTTATATTTCCTTGATTTTTTATAATTTGAACTGCTACAATTTGAGCATTAACAAAAAGCTCATCATTTTTGGTCTTTAAAGCATATAAAACCAATTCATCACTAGTTTTTAAAGCTAATTCAGGATCAATATCTCTTACACTATCAATTAGGTTCAACTTTTTCTGCACATCAATTTCTTGTGAGAAAAACAACAAACTACTTAAAAAGAAAAAAGTGCTAAAAAAAATCTTATGATACCTGTAATACATCAAAAATTTCATACTAAATTTAATAAAATGTTTGTAATGCAATAGTGTTTATATAGAATTAGCAATTTAATAGGAAATTGGTACTTACGCAAGGCAATGGAGGGGTTTTTAGATAAAAAATATAATAAAGTACCACAAGTGGTGTGAAAAGCACTTCATTATCAAATGTTTTTACAAAAAATTAAATCATGACTAAAAATATTTTAAAGTAGCTCAAAAAGACAATAAACTAACAAAAATCAATAAAAACACTTCTTTTATATTAGGGAAAAAAAACTTACATTTGAGAGATTTAAAAATAATATATTAATAAATATTTAAGAATTTAAAATATGGAATCAAATATGATTTTAGTGCCCATTGCAATGGCTATTTTAGGATTACTTTTCATGCTATTTAAAATGTCATGGGTAAAAAAACAAGCTGTTGGAGATGAAAAAATGCAAAGTATTTCTAAAAGTATTAAAGAAGGAGCTTTAGCCTTTTTAAATGCAGAATATAGATTACTTTTTATTTTTGTATTAGTAGCTTCTGCCGCTTTGTTTGGAATTTCTTTAATTGTGGAAACCACTCATTGGTTAATCGTTCCAGCTTTTATTTTAGGAGCTATTTTTTCTGCATTGGCAGGTAATATTGGAATGCGTGTTGCAACAGAAGCAAATGCACGTACTGCAGAAGCAGCCAAAACAAGTTTACCAAAAGCTCTAAATGTTTCTTTTGGAGGAGGAACTGTAATGGGACTAGGAGTTGCTGGTTTAGCCGTTTTAGGATTAAGTTTATTCTTCTGGATTTTCTTAGGTCAGTTTATGGCGGATGAAGGTAGCTTCTATAATAATATGACCGTTGTTTTAGAATCATTAGCAGGTTTTTCTCTTGGAGCTGAATCTATTGCTTTATTTGCTCGTGTAGGTGGAGGTATTTATACCAAGGCAGCTGATGTAGGAGCTGACTTAGTAGGTAAAGTTGAAGCAGGTATTCCAGAAGATGATCCAAGAAACCCAGCAACGATTGCAGATAATGTAGGAGATAACGTAGGAGACGTTGCAGGAATGGGAGCAGATTTATTTGGTTCTTATGTAGCAACTGTTTTAGCTGCTATGGTTTTAGGGAATTATTTAATTCGAGATATGTCTACAACAACTCAATTCACAGATAGTTTTAATAATATGGGACCTATCTTATTACCATTAGTAATTGCAGGAGTTGGTATTGTTGCATCAATTATAGGTACATTTTTAGTGAATATTAAAAATAATGAAGCAAAAGAAAAGCAGGTACAAGCTGCTTTAGATTTAGGTAACTGGGTAGCTATCATTATTACAGCTGTAGCAAGTTATTTCTTAATTGATTATATGCTTCCAGATACTATAAAAATGAGCTTCTTTGGAGAAGGTATGAAAGAAATTCCTTCTATAAACGTTTTTTGGGCCTGTCTAATGGGACTTGCGGTTGGAGCTTTAATTTCTTTTGTAACAGCTTATTATACAAGTTTAGGTAAAAAACCTGTTTTAGATATTGTTAAGAATAGTTCAACTGGTGCTGCAACCAATATCATTGCTGGTTTAGCAGTAGGAATGCAGTCTACTTTTGCTTCTGTATTACTATTTGCTGCTGCAATCTATGGTTCTTATACTTTAGCAGGTTTTTATGGAGTAGCATTAGCCGCTTCAGCAATGATGGCAACAACGGCTATGCAATTAGCTATTGATGCTTTTGGTCCTATTGCAGATAATGCAGGTGGAGTAGCAGAAATGAGTGAATTGCCTGATGAAGTTCGTGAACGTACTGATATTTTAGATTCTGTAGGAAATACAACAGCTGCCGTGGGAAAAGGTTTTGCTATTGCTTCTGCTGCTTTAACAGCTCTAGCTTTATTTGCTGCATATGTAACATTCACGGGAATTGATGGTATTAATATATTTAAAGCTGATGTATTAGCAGCATTATTCGTTGGAGGAATGATTCCAGTAGTATTTTCTGCATTAGCAATGAATTCAGTTGGAAAAGCCGCTATGGAAATGGTACATGAAGTACGTCGTCAGTTTAGAGAAATTCCAGGTATTTTAGAAGGTACAGGAACTCCAGATTATGCAAAATGTGTTGATATTTCAACAAGAGCTGCTTTAAGAGAGATGTTACTTCCAGGATTATTAACCATTATTACACCTATCATTATTGGTTTAGTATTTGGAGCAGAGCCTTTAGGAGGTTATATGGCTGGAGTATGTGTATCGGGTGTTATGTGGGCTATTTTCCAAAATAACGCAGGAGGTGCATGGGACAATGCTAAAAAGTCATTTGAAGCAGGAGTTGAAATTGATGGAGAAATGACCTATAAAGGTTCCGATGCTCATAAAGCTGCTGTAACAGGAGATACAGTTGGAGATCCATTTAAAGATACATCAGGCCCTTCAATGAATATTTTAATTAAATTAACTTGTTTAATAGGATTGGTTATTGCTCCAATTTTAGGAGAAGGGCATGCTGTTGATGAAATGCATTCTTCAAATAATGAAATTAAAATAGAAGCTACACAAAATAATCAACAAGATAATGTAAAAGAGATTGTTGTAACAGAAGTAGAATTAATAGGAAAGAAATAATCTATTACTCAATAAAATTAAAATAGCTATTGGCATGAATCCAGTAGCTATTTTTTATTTGTCGAAGTACTTTTCATTATCTTCGCACTATAAAAATAAAAAGGAACAGATGAAAACATCAGGGAATTTTAATATGACAGCCACCACATTTAGTGGTCTTGAAGAAATTTTAGCTTTTGAAATCAAAAATCTTGGAGGAGGTAATGTTCAAACGGCAAGAAGAGCTGTAACTTTTGAAGGTGATTTGGGATTTTTATATAAAGCTAATCTTAGTTTAAGAACCGCATTACGCATTTTAGTCCCTATAAAATCATTTCGCGCTACTAATGAGAAACAATTATATTCAAAGGCTCGAAAAATAAATTGGAATGATTATTTAACTCCTGACCAAACTTTTGCAATTGATTTTGCTGGAGCATCTGATGTTTTTCGTCATTCTCAATATGCCTCACAAGTAATTAAAGATGCTATTGTAGATCGTATTCGAAATGACCAAGGATCACGACCGTCTATTGATCGTGACAATCCTGATATACGGATCAATTTATTAGTTAGCGGTGATAAAATTATATTGTCTTTAGATAGCTCAGGTCAACCTTTGTTTAAAAGAGGCTATCGTATTGAAACAGGCATAGCACCTATTAATGAAGTATTAGCTGCTGGAATCTTATTAGCTGCTGGTTGGGATGGAAAAGGAAATTATTTAGATCCAATGTGTGGTTCAGGAACTTTTTTGATTGAAGCAGCAATGATTGCCTGTCAAATTCCACCACAATTAAATCGTAAAGATTTTGCTTTTATGAATTGGCCAAATTATGATAAAAAATTATTTGAATTTATAAAAGAAACACGAATTAATCGAATTAAAAGTCCTGAAGGTGAGATTATAGGTTATGATACGAATATCGAAGTATTAGAATCTGCACAAAGAAATATAAATCAAGCCGACTTAGCTGATTTTATTACATTAAAAAAACAAGACTTTTTTGAATCAAAAAAAGAACATTTTCCAGTTTTATTAGTCTTTAATCCACCTTATAACGAGCGAATCCAAACTGATAATCAAATATTTTATAAAAAAATAGGGGATACTTTAAAACAACATTACCCTAATACATGGGCTTGGTTTATTACTTCTGATTTTGAAGCTTTAAAACATGTTGGGTTAAGACCTTCTAAAAAGATTCCTTTATATAATGGGAAATTAGAATGTAAATTAGTAAAATATGAATTATACGAAGGATCTAAAAAAGCAAAATATAATCTATAATTATTGAACTTTTAAAGTAGCCAAAGGTTTTACAATTAAAGATCCATTATTACTAATTGATCCATTAATAGTCAAAGTACTTTTATTCATTACAGTTAAAGTCATATCTTTTTCAATCTGAATATAGGGAGCTGTAAGTGTAGTATCACTTGAAATTGTATAGTCTCCATTAAAAATCAAGCATTCATCTGTTCCATCAGGTGTTTTAATAGACCATGATGTTCCATCATAAATATTACAATTTATTTCTTGAACACCATTAATTAAAAGAGCAAAATGCTCGTCCAAACTATCTTTTAGAGTTCCTTTATGGGAAACCGTTACTTTAATGATACTTTCTTGTAACTCGTCTGTATCTATATATACTTCTTCAATGTTATCAACACTATTATCACCTCTTAAAGGAGGATTAGAAGGTTGTGAAACATCTAATTTCCAAGGTTCATATTCAGCAGAGCCATTCTCTAAACGTAAATCTAAATCATTAACTAACATAGAAGTTCTGTTATTGAGTAATAGATTTTGTGCCTCTTCATCTGTCAATCCTGTAGAAAAATCAAAAACAGGAGTCCCTTCTGGATCATACCAAGAAAGTGTAGCAGTAATTCGATCTAATTTAGGAGCAAAATAATACGTTTTAGTTTCATTATTTGATAAAACATCTTCTGCAATAAAAGTAGAAGTATCAATATTAGAAATAAAATCTGCCGCACCTTTAGCATCAAATAACCCCCAACCATAATGATAATCTGGTCCAATATAGTCTCCTAATTCTCCTGCGGTATTCGAGATTAATCCTTTGAGTGTAAAACCTAATAGGGTATTACCTAATTCATTTTTTGCATGTTCTTGAATGAGTAAACTACCTCCTGAAATAACAGGTGCTGAAAAAGAAGTCCCTATAATACCACTTAAATAAGTATCTGGCATTACAGTGGAAAAAACATTAGTTCCTACAGCTACAACATCAGGTTTAATTCGACCATCGTCTGTAGGGCCTACACTTGAAAAATTAGCAAGTGTAATATCAGATGATTTTTCAAAATCCAAAGTCTCATTAATAGCCCCGACAACAATAATATTTTTGGCATTATGTGACCATGAAATACAATCATAGCCTGAAGCACAATCTTTCGGGTATTGTGTTCCACCAGGACCTATTATATTTCCTCCTATTTCATTACGATCATTACCAGCAGAGAAGATAATAGAATAGTCTTCCTGTTCATTCAATAATTGGTCTGTTTCTACATCAAAAGCACTATAAAATCCAAAAATATAGTCTTCCTCCATCCCATAACCTTTAGCACCACTTGCTTCTCCCCATTTCCATGTACTTCCATTTTGATAATATCCAGAAGAAAAATCCCATGAATTATTAGCTAAAATACTTTCCTTAGACAAAACCTCTGTTTTTACTTCATTGATATAAGAAGAAGTAAATGTTCCACTATAGTTCGTATTATACGTTCTAATTTTAGCCTTAGGTGCCATACCTTTAGCATTAATATTATTCTTTCCACTAGAAGCAATCGTCCCTGCCACAGCTGTTGCATGATCTTTATTAATAGCAGTATTTCCCAATTGATTAATTCGAGTAACTGCTGGTGATTGATCATCATAAAAATCAGAATGAGTTGTAATAGCATTCCCAGATTCCCACATTGAAGCTGTCATTCCATCTCCCTGTAAATTCAATCCTGAATCACGTATCAAATTTATCCGAGACACTTCTGCTGATTCTTTATTATTATCTTGAGGAACAGGATTTGGTACAAAAAAAGGTTGTGCCAAAACACGATTTGTTCGTTGTAGTTTCTGTGTTTGAATTTGATTAAGATGTTCTTTTAAAGCAATAGAATCTACAACTTCTTTCACCTTTATAGTTCGTCTATATTGACTTAAAAGCAAATTAGTTCCGAGTAATAAAATGAATATGATATTAAAAAATCTAAAGTTCATTTTAAAAAATTTTTACAAATTTAAAGAAAAATTAAAACATAATTTTTATTAAAGTGTTAATTTGCAGTTTCGTTTAGATTTTTAAAGAAGAAAAAAAATTCATGGAACAACAACCGGCTGTAGTTTTTACTACAAGAGAATCAAAGGTATTAGCAGAAGAAATCGCTAAACATCTTGATCTTCCTTTAGGAAATATCAATTTTCAAACTTTTAGTGATGGAGAATATCAACCCACTTTTGAAGAATCAGTAAGGGGAAAACGTGTATTTATTATTGGTTCAACTATGCCTCCAGCAGATAATTTAATGGAAATGCTATTATTGTGTGATGCAGCTAAAAGAGCCTCTGCTGATAAAATTACAGTTGTGATTCCTTACTTTGGATGGGCAAGACAAGACCGTAAAGATAAGCCACGTGTACCAATAGGAGCTAAAATGGTAGCCAACATTTTAACTTCAGCAGGAGCAACTCGCGTTATGACAATGGATCTACACGCTGATCAAATACAAGGATTCTTTGAAATTCCTGTTGATCATTTATATGCATCAACTATTTTTGTGGATTATATCAAAGAATTGAATTTAAAGAACTTAACATTTGCTTCACCTGATATGGGAGGAGCTAAAAGGGCTCGAAATTACGCTAAACATTTAGATGCAGACGTAGTTATTTGCTATAAAGAACGAGCAAAAGCAAATCAGGTAGGCTACATGGATTTAATAGGGAATGTAGAAGGAAAAAATGTAGTATTAATTGATGACATGATTGATACCGCAGGTACTATTACTCAAGCTGCTGATTTATTAAAAGAACGAGGAGCACTTAGTGTTCGCGCTTTTGCTACACATGCTATTCTTTCAGGGAAAGCTTGTGAAAGAATTGAAAATTCTCAAATGGAAGAATTGGTTGTAACCAATACTATTCCATTAAAATGTAGTATATCTAAAATAAAAGTATTAACTTGCGCCCCGCTATTTGCCGAAGTAATGAACCTAGTTCATAATAAAAAGTCAATTAGCTCGAAATTTTTAATATAAATAAATTTTCAAAATAATTACAATGAAATCAATTTCAATTCAAGGACAGAAAAGAGAAAACGTAGGAAAAGCGGCAACTCGCGAATTACGTAATGCTGAACAAGTACCTTGTGTTGTGTATGGTGGTGAAAAACCAATACATTTCGCAGCTACTGAAATAGCATTTAAAAATTTAGTTTATACTGCAGATGCACATACAGTAGTAATTGACTTAGATGGTAATAAAATAGATGCTATTTTACAAGATATCCAATTTCACCCTGTAACAGACAAAATCTTACATGCAGATTTTTTCCAAATACATGAGGATAAAGAAATTACTATGGAAATTCCTGTACATTTAAATAAAGGGCAATCAAAAGGTTTAATGGCCGGAGGTTCTTTACAGTTTAATCTACGTAAGTTAAAAGTAAAAGCTTTACCAGCAAATTTACCTGATACAATTGAAGTTGATTTAACTGATATTGGAATTGGAGGAAAAGTATACATTTCTGATTTAAAGAATGATACTTATACTTTTTTACATCCTGATAATGCTGTTGTTGCTGCAATTAAGATTTCTCGTGCTGCAATGAAAGCCGCTCAAGATCAAGGAGCAGAGGCAACAAGTGAAGCTACTCCAGAAGCAGCAGAATAATTTTATAAAAATATAAAATCTAAAAAGTCTTTATCATTTTGATAAAGACTTTTTTTATGAATTAGTTTTAAAGATAATAAATTCTCAAAAATCACAAGAATAAAAGTGTTTTTCTTACACTTAATATAATTTTTGAGGGGGTATAAGTAGAAAAAGTCATTTTTTTTCACTTACACCCCATTTTTTATGTAGTCAATAATAAATAATTTATATTTTTGAAATGAAACCCTATAAAAAATAGGGTGTTTATTTTGATAAATACAATTATGAGTGATTTAACCCCTAAAAAAATAAGGTATGAAGAAAATTGAAGCCATTATTAGAAAATCAAAATTTGATGAAGTCAAAGAAGCTTTATTAAATATTGAAGTGAAGTTTTTTAGCTATTGGGATGTAACAGGAGTTGGTAATGAAAAAGTAGGACATGTTTATCGAGGTGTACAATTTAGTACATCAGATATTCAACGACGTTATTTATCTATCGTTGTTTCAGAAAATTTTGTAGAAAAAACAGTCAATACCATTTTAGATAAAGCTTATACAGGTCATGTTGGTGATGGGAAAATTTTCATTTCCCCTGTTGAAGAAACCATCAGAATAAGAACAAAAGAAAAAGGACAACCTGCATTAGATTAAACAAACACATTTTAAAAACAAACAAAAGGATAATTATTATGAACGAAACATTACTTATCACAAATAATGTATGGATGATGGTCTGTACAGCATTAGTATTTTTTATGCATCTTGGATTCGCTCTATTAGAAATCGGATTGACAAGACAAAAGAATACAATCAATATCTTATTCAAAAATATTTTCATTATCTCTACAGGTTTAATTTTATATGCTGTTGTAGGATTTAACCTTATGTACCCAGGAGATTTCAACGGATTCATTGGTTTTGCAGGCTTTGGATTAGAAGCTCCTTTATCAAATGGCACATTGGATTTAACTTATAATGAAGGCTATACTTATTGGACAGACTTTCTTTTTCAAGGAATGTTTGCTGCAACTGCTGCAACTATTGTTTCTGGAGCAGTTGCTGAACGTATTAAATTAGAAACCTTTATTTTCTTTACTATTTTATATGTAGGATTTATATATCCTATCGTAGGATCTTGGCATTGGGGAGGTGGATTTTTGGCAGAATTGGGTTTTTATGATTTTGCTGGATCAACACTTGTTCACTCTGTTGGAGGTTGGGCAGCTCTTGTTGCAGTATGGCTTTTGGGAGCTAGAATAGGAAAATATGAAAATGGTAAAGTCTTGGCTATTGCAGGACATAATATCCCCTATGCAACTTTTGGGGTTTTAATACTATGGTTAGGTTGGTTTGGTTTCAACGGTGGTTCTGTTCTTTCCGCTGATCCAGCAGCAACTTCATTAACATTAGTTACAACCTGTTTAGCCGCTGCTTCAGGTGGATTAGCTGCTTTTTTATTTTCATTAATTCTTTTTAAAACGTACGATATTACCATGTTCTTAAATGGTATTTTAGGTGGATTAGTAGGTATTACAGCAGGAGCAGATCAAATGGGTGTGACAGATTCTATTTTGATAGGGATTGTTGCAGGAATCATTATCGTAGGGGCTGTAACCTTAATAGATAACAAAATTAGGCTAGATGATCCTGTTGGAGCTATTGCCGTGCATTTGGTTTGCGGTATATGGGGAACCTTAGCTGTAGGATTATTTGGAGCAAAGGCTAGTTGGGAACAATTTACTCATCAAGCAATTGGAGTTGCAGTAATAGGGCTTTTTTGTTTATCTACCTCTTTTATTATTCTCTTTGCTTTAAAACAATCCATGGGACTACGTGTTTCAAAACGCGACGAAGTAGAAGGGCTGGATATTCATGAACACGGAATGGATGCTTATCCAGATTTTGGATTAAACGAATAACAACTTTAAATATAAAAAGCCGAGAAATAAAACTCGGCTTTACTAATGATCTATAAATTATAGGAAAGAATTGCGGCAACAATTATTTTCCCAGGGAATCTATTTTACAAAAATAGTCATTTCCCTATTCAATACAAGTAATTAACTTAAAACAAATAGGATATGAGACTTTTAACAAAAAAAGGGTACATTTTGATATGTACACTTTATTTAAACCTACTTTTTTCACAAGAAATTAAAGATTCTTTAATGAACAATCATCAAATTAAAATTAGCGGTTCATTCGATGGTTATTTTAGGACTAATTTAAATACATACAATCGTTATTACCAAGAAGATGAAAGTGATGCTATTGTGCCACCCACATCATTTGCAAATAAACCAGGATTTGCTTTAGGTATGGTTAATGTAAAAGCAGAATACAATCATAACAATATAGGTGCTGTGATAGATTTAGCAGCTGGACCAAGAGCAGAAGAAGCTATATCTTCAGATGGAAATTCTACCGATTTAATTAATCAACTTTACATTCATTGGAACCCAACAGAAAAAATCACTCTAACTTTTGGACGATTTAATACCTTTTTAGGTTACGAAGTAATTTCTCCTATAGATAATTTTAATTATTCAACCTCATATATGTTTTCTTATGGCCCATTTTCTCATACAGGTTTAAAAGGTGAATATCAATTTTCAGATGCTTTTTCGGGAATGGTTGCTATAATGAATCCAACAGATGTCACTTCATACAATCCTTATGGAACTTATACTTTAGGAATGCAATTAGGCTATACCAAAGATAAAGGATGTGTTTATTTAAACTTTTTATTAGGAGATCAAGACGGAAAACTTAAACATGATAAAAATAATATTGGAGATACTTCTTCTGGAAAAACCTTTCAAGTAGATCTAACTACAGGAATTGACTTATCTTCTAAATTATATATAGGATTCAATACTACTTATAATCAAACAGAAGCTGGAGAAATATATACTGCTACAGGGATTGAAAAACAGACAGCTGATGACTCAGGTTTTTGGGGAGGTGCGTTATATACACACTATCAAATAGCTGAAAAAATAGCATTAGGTTTACGTACAGAATATTTTAATGAATTTGAAAATGGAGTTGGAGCTTTAGGTTTATATGATTTAAATGGAAATGCTGATGTATGGGATATCACCTTAACAGGTAATGTAGCATTAGGAAATTTGGAATTGAAACCTGAATTTCGTTACGATTTTGCTTCTGAAGCTATTTTTGCAAAGGAAAACGGAACAACACAATCTTCTTTAGGATCATTGCTTATTGCTGCTATTTACAAATTTTAATATTTTTAAATTATTTTGTAAGGTATTATATCATTTTCGTCTAATAAAAGTTAACAAACAAAAGTTCAAGAGGGATTTTAAGTATGATAATTAAATTCTAGAATATAATTTATTATCATGATTTATACTTTAAACACTTATTTTGAATTAAGGGAAACACCGGTCATTAAAGGCCGGTTTTTTTAATTAATTAAATTATTCTGTATTTTTGTAGTACCTAAAACTAAAAGTCAAACAATACAATGCCTATCATAAAAAGTACATATAATCCTCCTAGACTCTTTAAAAATGGCCATTTTTCAACAGTTTATAGCGCTACAATAAGGAAGTCTCCTAAACTAAATTTAATTAGAGAACGAATAACATTACCTGATGGTGATTTTTTAGATATTGATTGGTCAAGAACTCCAAATAACAATGGAAAAGTTTTAATCTCTCTTCACGGATTAGAAGGTGATGCTCGACGACCTTATATGTTAGGGCTATGTAAGTTATTTAATGAAACAAAATGGGATGTGGCATCGGTTAATTTTAGGGGTTGTAGTGGAGAGATAAATGATTTATTTCGCTCATACACAGGAGGTTCTACAGAGGATTTAATTGCTATTGTTACACATATTTCACAAAAATACAATTATTCAAAAATAGCATTTAATGGTATTAGCTTAGGAGGAAATTTATTGTTGAAATATTTAGGCGAAGGAAATGATTTACCCAAAGAAATTGTGGGAGGAGTTGCTGTTTCCGCCCCACTTGACTTGTATGCTTCTTTGACAGAAATTAATTCAAAACCTGATAATAAATTGTATGATATTTATTTTAGAAAATATTTTTATGACAAATTAAAAAAGAAGCATAAAAAATTTCCTGACAAAATAAATATTAAAGAATTTAATTTATTAACACCTATTAAGGATGTTGATGAAAAATATACAGCCCCTGCTCATGGATTTAATAATGCTATGGAGTATTATGCAAAAAGTAGTAGTTTACAATTTTTACCTAATATTAAAATTCCTACTTTAATTCTTAATGCTAAGAATGATTCCTTTTTATCTAAAAACTGTTATCCTTATAAAGAAGCTGAAAAAAATAAATTTCTCTATTTAGAAGTACCTGAATATGGTGGACATGTTGGTTTCTATCAAGAGAACAATATTTATTATAATGAAAAGAGAGCATTAGAATTCTTAGAAAAATTAGTTACGTAAAACACTACAAGTAACTCTTGCCGTAGTATGAACCTTCTCTTCTTCATGATATAAATCTACATCTACAACTACAATTCTTTTACCTGATTTGATAATCTTTGCCTTTGCATAAATTGGTAAATCATGGGTTCGATGAAGGTAGTCAATACGCATATCGATGGTATTAATTCGATCTTCATAACTTTGAAAAGTAATGGCTCCCATCATTCCTCCTGCTGAATCGGCTATACTTGCTAAAATTCCTCCATGCCACCTTCGTTGAGCAAAATCTCCAATAAATTCTTCTTTGAATGGAACTTTTAATAACAACTCTTGTTCATTTAATTCTATAATTTCTAGCCCAAATATTTTATTGGAAGGCATTAAATCTAAAAATTGTCTAATAGCAGCTATTTTTTGTTCCATACTTTTAGTGTTTATACTTTGAAAGATACTATATTCTTATCAAAACAAAAGCCTTAATTTTAAAATTAAGGCTTTTACTTTTAAAAATTAGTTTCTATATGGGTTTTGAAACGTTTAAAATCTTCTTCAATTTGAGGGTTTTTTAATACATCAAACGCTGTAAAAGTTGGTAAAGATGTCATTCCGAAGAATTTGTAATTTGAATGTAACGGTAAAAAAAGATCATCAACACTTTTTCCTGCAAAGAAAGTTTGATTTACATCATTAAAAGCTTCTTTTGGAGCATTACATGTAATGGAAAGCATATATTTTTTATCTTGAGCTGTTCCTCCAGAACCATATTGTTTAGAAGCGTCCGAACGTGTTCTACCATCACCATTACATAATTGACCTTGCATTGCACTGGTATAAACCTCATCCATATATTTTTTAAAAATCCAAGGTGTTTGCATCCAATACATAGGTGTTTGAACAATAATATAATCAGCCCAAAGATGTTTTTCAATTTCACTTTCTATTTCATAGTCTTGATCGTTAACTTTTGTCGTTTTTACTTCGTAACCTTTCCCCGTTAGAATTTCAGTAGCCATTTCAACAAAAGATCCATTCAATTTTCCAGGAGCAAAGCCCTCCCAAACTTGGTGAGCATTAATAATTAGTATTTTTTTCATTTTTATAAAATTTTGTAAAAGCAAATATACTGCTTCTTTTTTTATTTCAGTTAAAGTCTAAATAGGATTCTGCAAACTTTTTAAAGTTTCTTCAATAAAAATATAAACATCCAAAGGATGTTCTCCTAAGTCATGTTCTCTTTTATCACGAATTTCTCCTAAACGAACAATAACTAAATTTTGATCAGGAACTATAATTGTATATTGTCCAAGATGGCCACGAAGCATATAAAAAGGATGTTTATAATTTTGATCAATCCACAATGAATACCCATAAATAGGATCTAAATCAGGTGTTTTCATTAAAGTAACAAATTCTTTATTTAATATTTGTTTTCCATTCCATTGACCATCTTGCAATAAAAATTGTCCAATTTTAGCATAATCGAGTGCTTTAGCACGTAAACAACAAAAAGCTTTTTCAGTTCCTCCTTGATGATCAACCGTCCATTGGGCATCTGTTTCCATTCCTAAAGGATTCCATACTTTTTCTTGAAGATAACTGGAAAGAGATTTATTAGTGGCTCTTTTAATTGTAATTCCTAATAATTGAGTAGCACCGCTTAAATATTCATAACGTTGACCAGGTTCTTCTACAAAAGGAACATCAAAAACTACCTTTTCTACATCGTCTCCATAATAAGAGTCTGTAATTGCGTTTACAGGCCAATAATAGTCTTCAACCCATCCATAACCTGAACTCATTTTAGCTAAATCACCAACCGTTACCTTTTTTCCGAAAGAGTCATCTTTATATTCAGGTAAAAAATCAATCATTTTTTGATTAACACTTTCAATATATCCATCTTGAATAGCAAACCCCAATAATAAAGTCGTAATTGATTTTGTCATAGAAAAAGAATTAAACGTTTCCAAATCGGTACGAAAAGCATTGTCATAAAGAAGTTTACCATCTTTAATAATAACAAATTGAGCTGTTTTAAATCTTTTCAATTCATTTTTCAAACTATCTGTTAATTCAAATGTATTATACAGTTCATGTTTTTTCCATGGAGTAGGTTGATTTGCTAGAATCAAGTTTTGATCAAAATACTGAGCATCATCAATTGAAGCTGTTGTGTGTCCTTGTAAATACGTACATCGAACGGCTTTAATTAAATAATCTGTACCTGTAGCATACAGCCCTATAATAATGAGAACAATTATAACCAAAATAATTTGTAAAAAACGTTTTATAAATTTCATGAAAATCAATTTTTCTAAAGATACTTATTATTTCAATTTCGTAATCAATTTAATTTATACTATTTTTAATTAATTCGATCGAATTTATATGATACAAATAAATTTTTAAGTAAATTTGATGTGAATTTAAATAATAAAGAATAAACAATTAAAACAAAAGAAGATATGGCATTCGAATTACCAAAATTAGAATATGCATATGATGCGTTAGAACCACACATCGATGCAAGAACCATGGAAATCCATCATTCAAAACACCATAATGGATATACAACAAAATTAAATGCAGCTATTGAAGGAACAGATTTAGAAGGATTATCAATAGAAGAGATCTTAGTAAAAGGTTTTTCAAATAATGCAGTACGAAATAATGGAGGAGGTTTTTATAACCATTCCTTATTTTGGGATATTATGTCTCCAAATGGAGGTGGTGAAGCAACAGGAAAAGTAGCTGAAATGATTCAAGAAGCTTTTGGTTCATTTGATGCTTTTAAAGATGCTTTTGCACAAGCTGCTGGAACTCGTTTTGGTTCAGGATGGGCATGGTTATGTGTTAAAGATGGAAAATTAGAAATTTGCTCTACAGCAAATCAAGATAATCCATTAATGCCTGGTATAGGCTGTGAAGGAACTCCAATTTTAGGATTGGATGTTTGGGAACATGCTTACTATTTAAATTATCAAAACCGTCGTCCTGATTATGTTCAAGCATTTTTTAATGTAATTGATTGGGATAAAGTAAATAAAAGATTAGCAAACGCTTAAAATCTTTTAAAAATAATAAAACAAATACCTTGATAAAATTAAAATTTATCAAGGTATTTTATTTACGATATCCATTAATTTTCTTATCATATCCATATGGACAGTGTTTACAACCACTTTCACAACAATACCCTCTTTTTAAATGGTACTGTTCTGTAAAAATTTTATATCCCTCGGGTGATAGATAGTAATCTCTTTCTTCTAAAGGCACTATTTTTCTCATAAAGTAAAGATACTTGTATTTAATAAAAAAACAAACTCCCGAATCAAAAAGAAACGGGAGAAAAAACCTAATTAATTTAACTATGAAAAAGTTACTTACTGTTGTTGAACTTCATTTCAAAAATAATACAACTATAAAATTATACATGATTTAATTAGGTGTACAAATATTGTTTGTCGACGAATGGTTGTTTTTTTTATGTAAAGTGATTTTTATATCCGTTAAAAAGACGACTTAAATAGGCTCTTTTGCTTTCTAATAAAATTCTAGTATTTTTATAATCCTAAAACTAAACAATCTTTTAATGAAAAAGATCACATTAAAAAAGATCGCAGAACATTTTAACGTTTCTATAGCCACCGTTTCAAAAGCCTTAAAAGACGCTCCAGATATAGGTTTAGAGACTCGAGAGAAGATTCAAAAATTTGCAAAAGAAAACCATTATAAACCCAATAGTATTGCTCTAAGTTTATTAAATAAAGAAACCAAAACTATTGGACTTGTATTGCCTAGTATTCTGAATTACTTTTTTGCAAAAGTTTTGAGCGGGGCTGAAGATGTAGCAAATCAAAGAGGTTATAAAATCATCACATGCATTACAAATGAATCACTACAAAAAGAAATTACAACACTAGATATGTTGAATTCTGGAACGGTAGATGGGATTATGATTTCACTAACACAAGAAACACAACAAAAAGAAAGTTTTGATCATTTAAAGGATGTTATAAAAAATACCGTTCCTCTGGTTATGTTCGATCGAATTACGGATGAAATTGAGTGTGATAAAATTATCGTAAATGACAAGGAAGGAGCTTATGTCGCAACAGATCATTTAATTCAAACAGGCTGTAAAAATATAGCATTGGTTTCTACTATTCACAATTCCAGTGTAGGAAAACTACGTGTGGAAGGTTATAAGAAAATGTTATTGGATCAAAATATTACCTTTGAAGATCAATGGATTATTGAAACACATGATGCCAAAGAAATTGAAAAACGTTTAGAACCTTTATTAGAAAAAGAATTAGATGGTATTTTAGCATTAGATGAATCTTCAACAATCGAAATTATGAGGATTGTTCAAAAGAAAGGATTTTCTGTTCCAAAAGATATTTCTATTATCGGATTTACGAGTGGTGCTATTTCAAAGTACATTACACCAACTGTAACGTCTATTAGTCAGCATGCTAAAAATATTGGAAGAACTTCTATTCATAAATTAATTGATCGATTAGAAGGTATTAATGCTCATGATCGATTTGAAACAAAAGTTATTAAAACAACCTTGGTAGAACGAAATTCTACTAAAAAGAAGCTAACTTAAATATTAAGCTCTAATTTTTTCCTTTATAGTAGTTCCCCATTTATTCATTTCTTTTAAAATAGGTAAAATACTACGCCCAAAATCAGTTAATTCATATTCTACTCGAAGAGGAACTTCTTTGTATACTATTTTTGTGATCATTCCATCCGCTTCTAGTTCACTAACTGTATTAGAAAGCATTTTATCACTAATATAAGGTAATGCCATTTTAAGTTGCTTAAAACGAATATTTTTCTCACTAATTTTCCATAATACAGCTGGCTTCCATCTTTTACCAATAAAACGTAATGTTGTCATGAAAGGACAATCATATTCTAAAAATTTTTCATTTTCAAAATTGGTTGATTCTAATTTTCGCATACTTACTTTTTTGTTAGTGAATAACCATTTGGTTATTATAAAACAAACATACAACTTTGTACTAATTAAAAAAAATAAAAAATAGTACCTATGAAAATTAGCTTTGTTGGTGCAGGAAATGTTGCATCTAGTCTAGGAAATTTATTCACAAAAGCAGGCCATACTGTGATTTATGGAACAAGAAATCCCACCGATAATCAAGTCTCTATAGCAGAAGCTTGCGAAAAAGGAGATATTGTTTGTTTTGCCATTCCATATGATTCTATGGAAACCATTTTAACTGCAAATAAACAAACTTTAAAAGGTAAAATTGTTATTGATAATACCAATGCTATTAATCTTAAAGATTGGTCTCCATTATTTTTAGGAGAAGATAGTGGAGGAGAACAAACGGCAAGGTTATTACCTGACAGTAAAGTGGTGAAAGCATTCAACACTATTTTTGCAGATGTTATGCAAGAAGGTAAACAAAGTATTCAAAATCATAAACTAACAGCTTTTATTGCTTCCGATGACCTAGAAGCAGCCCAACTTGTTAAAAAATTAGCTGATGAAATAGGATTTAATGGCTTTGTAGTTGAAGGAATTAAAAACTCACGTCATTTAGAGGCTATGGCTCATTTAAATATTGCTATTGCGCTAAAAGGCGGTGGAACCGATGCAGGTTTTGCGTATTTTCAACGATAAAACTAAAAAATTATATACTCCACTATCAAAAAAATCATGTCATAGTGGAGTATATAAACTTATTAAATTTTTAATCTAAATATTTTAAATGGAATTGTAAATTTTTGATTCCCTTTACTGAATTTAGGTAATAATCGTAATTGTGGGCAAGGAATATAAAGATGTTTTTTATAAATATCCATAGCATCAGGCCATAACAAATTATCATTTTTAATAATCTCTTTACCTCTGCCTTTTTTATCAATTCTAATAATAGAATTGGTTTCTACTGCTCCTAGATATACATTATCTTTTTTATCAATAGTTACACCACCAACTGTTGTAGATTTAGAAAAAACCTCTACTTTCTGTGAAATTCCCCTTTCAGTTAAGGTATTATCTATAAGATCTTTTGTTTTTATTCGATATAAAATAGGTCCTCCTGTAGGTTGGTAAAATAAATAGGCTCCATTATTTGATAATTCAATATCATTAACTTGAAGTTTATTTGTACGAAACGGACTACCTAAAAAGTATGAAACAACATCGGGATGTGCTTTGGTTGAATAATGCTGATCCAATACTCTGCGACTCTTACCCGTTTTAAGATCTAATACAATTAGAGCTCCTACTCCAAATTCTGAAATAAAGGCTTTTTGAGTACGCGTATCGACTCGTATATCATTTAATTTTGCATGGTTTGGTAGTATATTATCATTAAATGTATAAACACGTTCAACTGAATTTGTATCAAGATTTATTTTCACTACTTTTTGACCTCCTTTTACAATCTCTCCAAAATAAGGTGCAGCATAATCTACTACCCATAAATAATTTTCATCATCTATAAAAACTGAATTAACATTTATAAAAGATGTCAATTTATTAATAGGATTAAAAGTATTCCAGTTACCTCCTGGGAAAGGTTTTATCGTTCCATTCTCTGTTATTTCTGCTACTGAATAAGAAGTTTTATCATCCAACCACTGTGGCATACTTACAAACTTACGACCACTTTTACTAATGGCTATTCCATTCATAGGAAACTCTGATTCAGCAAACACCTCAAGATCTTGAGCTCCGACACTTAAGCTAATTAAAATTAGTATTCCTGTAATTACATTTTTCATTTTCAAAAAAAGAAGTTTTTATTTACACACTTAGATGTATTCCAAGAGCGTTTAAAAGTACTATTTTTTCGAAAATATACTATACTCAAGTCCATTTTACTATTTCAATTCATCAGCATATTTAAAAATGGCAGGTAGCCCACCTGTATGCCAAAACAATACATTAGAATTAGAGGGAAGTCTTTTTTCTTTTAAGAAACTTAACATTCCATAAAATGCTCTTCCTGTATATACTGGATCTAATAAAATACCTTCATTTTTTGCTAATTCATTAATTGCATCAACTTCATTATTGGTAACCACACCATAACCCGCCTGATCAAAATCTATATTCAAATTAATATCAGAAAGTTGAATTTCTTTGTTGATCTTCATTTTTTTAAATCCTTCTTTCACTATATTTAAAACAACTTCTTCAAGTGAAAGCCCATTCGTTTCATTTTTATCTACACTAATAGCAATTAATTCAGAACCTAATTGATACAATTCTTTTCCAAGGATTAATCCCGCCTGCATTCCTCCTGAACCTGTTGGGAAAAAAATATAATCTATTTTTAATTCTTGTTCTATCAATTGTTCTTTTAATTCTCTAACTGCATCTACATAACCTAAAGCTCCTATTAAATTTGAACCTCCATAAGGGATGACATAACATTTACTCCCTTTATCTTCTAGTTCTTTTCTCAATTTTTCTCTATCCTCTCCTTTTCTATTGGCACCTGTAAAATGGATCTCTGCTCCTAGAAGTGATGAAAGCAATAAATTACCATCATATTCTCCAGGTTCTTCTCCTCCTAAAAGTAAATGACATTTTAACCCTGCTATAGAACAAGCTGCTGCTGTTTGCCTACAGTGATTTGATTGTTGTGCACCTGCAGTAATAACGGTATCACAACCTTTATCAAGAGCTTGCTGAATTAGATATTCTAACTTTCTGGTTTTATTTCCTCCTGAAGCTAATCCTGTATTATCATCCCTTTTAATAAAAAGGGTATAATCGGGATGTTTTTTGGACAATTTTTTTAATTCCTGTAATGGAGTAGGAAAAAATCCTAAATCAAACTTATTTTTAATCATAGTGAACTATATTATTTTATTCCATACAAAGTTTATCATTATTTAAAAATTCAAAAAGATACAAAAGAATAAAAAGAGATCCGAAAAGATATATTTTGTTTCTTTATAAAAAAAATATTAGATCATAATCTATTTACATAAGATTATACAAAACCCATAATTTAAGAGTAAAAAAACTTTAAAATATATTTTACAAATCACTTATAATCAAGTTATTTACATATAAATTTTAAAACTTAATCAATCTTATAAATTTATTGAATACCTTATAAACATGCTATTACTTCTCTATTTTTATAATTTGAAATTAAAATTAATATAGTAGTATTGTCTTGATAATAATTACCTTTTTGATTAAAATATAGTATTTAACGTTTTATCAAAAATTAATAATAAATACGTTGGTTTTTTAACACAAAAGTGGGGTTTTGTGTGTAATTAAAGTTTAGCTTGATTTAAATTAACCATAACTTTCTCGTTATGGTTAATTTTTTATTTTAAATCTTCCCATAACACTACTTTATCAGTTCTTGTAATTTAATAAATAAGTCTATATTTGAATATTAAATTGGTATTCTATATTCATATATGAGTTATTATATCTATTAATCAACTTAAAAAGAACAAATGGAAATTATCATTAGAAAAGAAGAAGAAAAGGATTTTAAAACTATATTTAACCTTATTAAAAAAGCTTTTGAGACAGATCCTTTAAGTGACCATAAAGAACAATTCTTAGTAGAGAGATTAAGAAAATCAGATGCTTTTATTCCTGAACTTTCAATAGTAGCAGAAACTCAAAATAAAATTGTGGGTCATATTTTACTTACTAAATTGAAAATAAAGAATACACAAAAGCAATTTGATTCCTTAGCTCTTGCTCCTGTTTCAGTCCTTCCAGAACTTCAAGGTAAAGGAATTGGGAGTAAATTAATCAAACAAGCTCATGAAAAAGCAAAAGAGCTCGGTCATCAATCTATCGTATTACTTGGACACGAAAACTATTATCCAAAATTTGGATACCAACAAGCACACTTATTTGGAATTGAGCTTCCTTTTGATGTTCCAAAAGAAAATTGCATGGTTATAGAATTAACAGAAAATGGATTAAAAGATATTAGCGGAATAGTTGAATATCCTAAAGAATTTTATCAATAATTATTTGCATTAACTTTTTTTACCTTTTCAAATTTCTGTGAATATCCTTCATTAGAAACAAAGTCTAATATTAAATATTCATTTTCTAATTTAAAACCAACTGTTGTACTATTTTGGTTTTCACAATTTGTGATTATTGTATTATCATGATAAGTTCCCGAACTTATTATTTCATCTAAATAAGGCTCACATAAAGATATATTAGTTGTTATAGTACCATCATTTTTAAAACCAATCGTCTTAGTACTTTTTATAGGCTGGAAAGTTCCACTTCCATCACCTGGATCAGCCAAAACTTCAATTAATTTCCATTCACCGATTAATTGTGTTTCCGTATTGTTTTGATCATTATTACTACAAGCAAAAAAAAGTCCCATAATTATTGAAAGTAAAATCGTATTTTTCATTATCTACATTTTATTCTTTAATTAATAGATGCTCATTTCCATAAAAGGTTGCTTTGATACACAATTTAAATACAAGCTTCTTTTAATTTTTCCATTGCATTACGCTCCTTTTCAGATAGCTTCAATAAAATTTCAGATGCTTCATTAATATATTGTATATCACTTGTTTCTCCAACTTTATAAAATAAATCTGAAACATTTTTCCATAAATCTGTGATCTCCTTAAAGTCTCTATAGACTTCATTTATTCCTTCAATTCTTAACAAATCATAACTTTCTTTTAAAAAGTCTCGATATAAGTTTCTAAAGATTGATCCTCCTGTACCTGCTCGTTCCATCAATATTGAAGTCGTTTGAAAATCACCTTTTATATCTTTACTGTTATGAAACCATTTTTTAATTTCTGTAGCAGTTTTCGCAATCCCTTTATAACTGATATTTTGAATTGGTGGGTTCAAGTATTCTGTTGTATTATTTAAAATAGCTGTTTTTATTGCTTTTTCTATCGTTGTTATTTCTCCTTTTTTATTAATCGTATAACTTTTATTTCTTGATGACATGGGTCCTTTCTCATTTCTTGCCAATTCAAGGTTTTTCAAAGTCGTTTTGACTAGTTTACCTTGTTGTTCTGTATCAATTAAATAAGCAAATTGTTCATCATAACCATACATGGCAACATAATGTCCTGCAAAATGGATTTTATTGGTAAAGTATTCTAAATAGAAGCTGTCCAATTTTAACCCTACTACTTTACCAGTATTCAAATGGCTTTTTACATTTTCCCAAGCTTTTTTTATTGAAGATGTTTCTTGAACAGCCAAACCTAAATTCAAATTTTGACAAATATGTTCTGTAAGGAGATCTGGTTTTATTCTCCCTCCGATAAAAGGGAAATCCATTATTTTCATATTCCAAAAGATATAGCTCAACCCTTCTCCTAAACCAAATAACATAGGTTCCGAAAGTTCAACTCCTATTTGATTTAATAAACTTCCTGTTGCTGTAGTTTCACAATGTTGTCCTACAAAAGGTTTAAAATCTTCAATAATCATTTTAAATTTATACTTTCATCTAATACCTAATAAACTATTTTAAAAGCATATTAGTCTGTAACTTGTAAATTCATAATCTGAAGGAACAATTTTAGAATCACTCATTTTAAGCTTAAAATATATTTCATCATTATTTTTGAATTCATAATGATAAGAATCTAAAGTTTGAGTTGAATTTTGAAATTCATAATATACTTTTTCAAATCCAAAATCTTTAACATACCAATTCCCTGTTTCCTTATACTTAGTCGTATCATTTGTATTTAAATTTACGAAAACAAAATCAAGAGATACTGTTCCATCTTCTTTAAATTCTGTAATCCAAGAACTCGATGTCGGTATATCTCCATAAGAAACATTATTACTTCCTTTCCATTTTCCAATAAAGCGTTTATCAATTTCTAAACCATTGGGTAATGTACTAATATGACTATTTTTTGATGTATTAATTCCACATGATAAGGTTATGATACATAACATACTTACAATAAAGTGTTTCTTTTTCATTATTTTTAGTTATTATTTTTTAAAAATTTAATTACATTTTTTTATGAATATACAAAATGATTCTTTAAAGTTCAAAATCATTTATTATGAAGCTCATTTTATTGTCTAATTAACCGTTTCTTTCTACCTTTACTATATGATAAAAAAAGTAGCTTATCAATCTGATGAATATATACAATTACTTGATTTACGTAATCGAATTTTACGAATTCCTTTAGGTATGGACATTCAAGACGATCCACTCCATGAGGAAGTTAATGACCTTCATTTTGGATATTTTGAAGGAGATCAAATAATCGGAACACTTATTCTACGTGATATTGGAAATCAAACTTTTAAAATGCGACAAGTTGCCGTGTCTGATCATGCACAAGGAAAAGGAATAGGTCAAAAGATGGTTCATTTTTCAGAAAAATATGCACAAGAAAAAAACTTTAAACAAATTGAACTCAACGCACGTGATGTCGCCATCCCTTTTTATGAAAAACTAGGTTATCAAAAAATAGGTAATCCTTTTGAAGAAGTTTCCATTATCCATTATAAAATGATTAAAACATTATGAAACTGTATTTAAATACCTATATCACCCCTTTTCAACAACAATTGATGATTGGCACTACTGAAAAAGGAGTGGTCTGGATCGATTGGTTTCAAAACAAAGAAGACCAACTCAATACAATTAAAAAACACTTAAAAACAGAGGATTTTGTATTTGAAGAGACCCCTTTTTTCAATCAAGTAAAAAATGAATTGGAGGCCTATTTTAAAGCGGAATTAAAAACTTTTGAAACACCCATTGAATTAATTGGAACAGATTTTCAAAAAAAGGTATGGGAAGCTTTATTAACCATTCCCTATGGAGAAACTTCAACGTATTCTAATCAATCTATAAAAGTAGGTGATATTAAAGCTATACGAGCTGTTGCTTCTGCAAACGGATCCAATCCTATTTCTATTATTGTTCCATGTCATCGAATTATAGGGAAAGATGGTAGTTTAACAGGTTATAGAGGCGGTTTAGAAAACAAACGTTTTTTATTGGATCATGAGGCTCGTTTTTCAAATAAACCTGTGCAAGGATCTTTATTTTAATAAAAGGTGAATAAAGAAATTAAAAATTTATACAAATTTCTACTTTCTCATTCCTCTTACTAAATGATAATTTTCAAGGAATTAGGAACCACTTCGAAATGAGCTTGATCAACATTTCCTTTTAGTTCTCCATCGGTTTGCAAAGGCACTTTTTCACTTGCATGAATGGTTATATCTTTAATAGCTTTTCTTAAACCTAATTTTGTAGTTTTCTTTATTTTGAACAAAAGCTCTGCCCCAAAACACAGCAATCCAAATTTACTTTTCATTGTTCCTGCTACCAAATCTAAAACTCCATCTTGTAAACTAGCAACCGGAGCAACAGTATACCCATAACCGTATTGAGAACCATTTGCTACATTTACTAAAAAGGTCTTAAACTTCTTTTTTTCATTGTTTAAACTAATTTCAAAACGTTTAAAATGTGCTAAACTCTTAAAAGAAGCTCTAAAATAGGTTTTTAAACCACGATCGGGTATCGTTTCATAATGTTTGATGACATCAGCATCAAAACCTAATCCTGCATTACTAAAGAAATAATACTCATTTACTTTTCCAACATCAATCGTAATGGTTTTGTTACTTTCTACTATTTGTTCTATGGCTTTTTTAGGATCTAACGAGATTTTTAAATGTCGAGCTAAACCATTACCCGAACCCTGCGGTATAATACCTAAGGCCACATCCTGATGGATTAAAACAGAGCCCGCTTCATTGATCGTTCCATCACCTCCAGCTACAATAATTTTTTTATATCCTTTTTTTACAAGTTCTTCAACTAATAGAGGTAAATGTTTTGCATATTGTGTATAAAAAATCTCATAATCCTTTTGATTCCGTTCGCAAATGGATTGGATGTTACTTTCTAGCATATCTTTAGATCGTATACCTGAAATGGGATTAATAATAAAAACGAGTTTTTCATTCATAATGCACCTCAAAATAAATACTTATTTATCAATGGATAGGAGAAATTCGTTGAGTTGGTTTTTGCACCTTAAAAAAAGGTACTTTTTCCATTGTATGACACTGATTACAATTTACGGTTATTTTATCAAATTCTTGCTCAAATCCAGCTTTATTTCTTTGATTAATGACAACTTTCATGCCAGGCAATACTTGTTGTAAAAAATGCTGAGCAGATTGTGCTCTTTTAGGTCTACGTTCTAAACCATTTTCAATTGCTTTTTTAATTTTCTCAACTTGGTAAGCAGCATATTCCCAGTTTTCATCTTGCCCAGCCCAATACAGCTCTTGGTAACGATAGCCTGTTTCAACCATAGCCATATCAAATCCTCTAAACTGTTTTTCAATAGTCTGAAGTTTTTTAGCTTCTGTTCCCTTAATCCATTCTCCTTGAACAGGAGGAGGAATTGGAGTTGTTTTTTGACATGAATGATGAATCAATACACTCCATATTATAACACTAAAAATTATCGTTTTTTTCAAAGGTATCATTTAATAAATATTATTCGTTAAATTTACAGTTTTCTATCGATAATTAACTTTTAAACCTCCTTTTTTATACAATTCACTTGCTGATTGATAATAATCAATAATCTCATTACCTAAATTGGTATTTACTTCGGCAGGTTCTAAACTATTATCTTTTTCATTCCACTTAAAATAATTTATTTCTTTTTTATCATTTAAAACAACTAAATCATGATTCGATTTTAAAAGTCCTAATTTTCTATAATTTCCTCCTAATGCTCGCTCTTCTGATTTTTTCATCTTCATAATATCTTGTCCATAAAGATTGGTTTCATAAGACCAATGTAACAATCCAAAAAGTGTAGGGAATAAATCAATTTGTGAACAAAGCTTATGGACCTCTTTAGACGAACTTTCAGGTAAATTAAGTATCATAGCCGGAATATGATAATTTTCTACATCTAATTCCCACTTTCCAGCACTACTAGCACAATGATCTGACATAATCACAATTACTGTATTTTGATACCAAGGTTTATTTTTTATTTCTTTCAAAAACTGTTTAATAGCGTAATCAGTATATTTTACAGCGCCATCTCTCCCCGTTCCAGAAGGAATATCAATTGCATTTTCAGGATAAGTATACGGTTTATGATTTGAAGTAGTCATCACAAAATCAAAAAAAGGTTCTTCCTTTTGAAAGCTTTCATCTGCTTGTTTAATCACTTTTTTGTAAATATCTTCATCACAAACACCCCATGCATTTTCAAAAGTCACTTCATCATCATCAATATTCGTTCGTATGGTTTGAATATCATCCCCTAATAAAAAACCACGACCTCTATCGTAAATATTAAATCCATTTCCTCCAAAAAATTGATTCATATTATCAAAATAACCATCACCCCCATAGAAAAAATTACGTTGATATCCTTTTTGTTTAAATACTTCACCTATGGTAAATAAACCTCTATTATCAGGTCTTTTTACAATACTTCTACCTGGAGTAGGAGGAATTGATAAAGTAATAGCTTCCATTCCTCGGACTGTACGAGTTCCTGTTGCTAATAAATTAGAAAAAAAAATACCTTCTCTAGTTAATGAATCTAATGTAGGTGTAATATGTTCTTCATTTCCAAACCGTTCTAAAAAAGAAGCACTTAAACTTTCAATACAAATAAAAATAACGTTGGATTTTAATTCCTCACCACCATTATCAATTTTTCTACGAATGGATAATTTTTCTTTTTCAGGATGTTGAATTTTTAGTATAGATTCTATCGATTTTTTCACTTCCTTTTCTGGTAAAGTAGCATAAAATTCTTGATAATCTATTTCATTATTTCGAAAAGCAGAAAAGAAAGAATAGATTCCTGCTTTTGAGATTTCATTAACATAGCGATTCTGAGACCATTCAGCATCTTTATTTTTGATAAAGAATGTAAAAAGAAGCACCACGAATACGTTAGCAAAAAAAAGCATCCATTTCTGCTTCCGTGGTGCTATCGAATCAAATGTATCTTTAAAAACATTCTTCTTATAGGTAATAAATGTTATACCCAATACCAAAACTAACATTACACTAATCAAAATAGGTAAAGGATAGGATTCATTTATATTCGCTACAACTTCATATGTATAAATTAGATAGTCTA
Organism: Flavobacteriaceae bacterium UJ101; assembly: GCA_001880285.1. Taxonomy (NCBI): domain Bacteria; kingdom Pseudomonadati; phylum Bacteroidota; class Flavobacteriia; order Flavobacteriales; family Flavobacteriaceae; species Flavobacteriaceae bacterium UJ101. The sequence continues at coordinate 1,407,803 of CP016269.1, forward strand.
CTGCTATAAAATTAAATCGTCTCTTAAATTCATCCCAAAAAGTAATCTCGGCAAAAAAGGAAAATAAAAAGATTAAGACACCAACAGTATAAGCAAAATATGTTAAAATCTTATCGAAGATACTTCCTACAAAACGATTAGGTAGCAATAATAAATATAATGTGTACGGAATAGTAAAAAAAGCGATAGTTCCTACATCGTACAAAAACCCAATTAAAAAACTTCCTATAATCGAACTATTAATTTCTTCCAATACCCAAAAAGTAAAACTCAAACGTATGATAAAGGATATTGATAGGAATACCAATAAAAAGGTTTTCAATAATTTAAATCTCTTAGAATTCATATAACTTATCTTCATGGTTTTTCAGATTTTTAAGGCTATGAATTTGCTAAACTATTTAAATAATCAAGTAAATAACATGGATTTTATAAAAGTCCATGTTATTTTTAATTTAAGATCATTCAATATTACCTCCTGGATTTAAGCCACTTGGAACGCTTGTTGGAATCGTTCTATCAAAATCTTCATCAGTTAACGTTTTCAAAAATGCGACGATTGCATCTTGATTACTATCATCTAAATTTAACTTTTCAAGATCTGGATCTAAACTTTTATCTACACGATCATAAAATCCAACTGCCTCTTCTAAAGTACCTTCAACACCACTATGCATGTAAGGAGCTGTTAAGGCTACATTTCTTAAAGGAGGGGTTCTAAACATATTTTGTCCATTTCCATTATCATTTGGATTTGCTACATCATTATTAACTACTCCTAAATTATGTAATTTAAAATCTGAAAACATTGGTCCACTATGGCATTCATTACATTTTGATGCATTAAAAGCTTGTAACCCACGAATTTCTTCAGCATTTAATGCACTATCATCTCCACGAGCATAACGATCAAAGCGACTATTATTTGATGTCAATGTTCGCTCAAACGCAGCAATAGCTTTTCCAATACGTTCCCCATTAATTTCTTCAGTTCCAAAAGCAGACGCAAATAGTGTTTTATATTCCTGAATTTTATTTAATCTGGCTACCACACTATCAACTGCTGTTCCTGGAGCAAAAACATCTCCTCTCATTTCTGTTTGAGAATCTAAAGGACCTAATGCTTGTTCTTCTAAAGACTTTGCTCTACTATCCCAAAACAATGCGGTATTTGATGGATCATAATCTCCTTCAGAATCAATCCCAATATACCCACTATTTAAAACAGTTGGTGAATTTCTTAATGCAAAAATAGGCCCTGTTCGATCTTCAGCCAACCCTTGTCCTAAAACCCCAACACTTATTGGAAGGTTATCAGCATACGCATTATTAGGATGGTGACATGTTGCACATGCTACATCTTTATTTCCCGACATAATCGGGTCCCAAAATAAAGTGCGCCCTAAGGCTACTTTTTCTGTTGTTGTAATATTATTATCCGGTTCTATTGGGAAAAGTGGTAAACTTCCAACACGTGATTCAACTGCAATACTTTCAGCATCAGGTGTACAAGAGACCAAACTTAACCCTACTAAAATTCCTGTTAAAAATAATTTTTTCATGTCCTTGTTTGTTTAATTAAATGAATACGATATACCAAATCCAATCCCTGTTGCTTTAGATCCGATCTGTGTTAAGTTCAATTGAGTATTAATATGTTTACTCCAACGATACCCTACTCCTAAATTACCCATAAAATCAACCTCACTAACCGTTGTATCAACAGTTCTATCAATTAGTTGAGTTGAAAACTGTTCATTGGTATAAATTCCTCCAATTCCTAATTCTAAATAAAGAGGTTTGTTTTTAATTTGTATTAGATCATATTGAGCCCCCACTCCTAAATTTGCTCCAAACAAACTAGTTTCTGATGACCCTGACACATCCATTAATATTCCAGCATTTACAAAAGGATGTAATTTTTCTCCTTGTTTAAGGAAATATTTAGCATCAACTCCTCCTAACATATCGTAACTCGACATATATTCACCAGCTGAAACATAACTACCACTCAATCCGACTTGAAATTTAGGCTTCTCTTGACTATATACTATAGTCATGAATCCTAAAAGACAAATCATCATTACTTGTTTTAATTTCATAAAATCTTCATTTAATTCTTTTGCAAATTTTAGAATATAATTGCTTATATAAATAATAATATCAATTAAATAGGGTATTTTTTCAGTTAATTGGTATATTTTATCATAAAATTCACTTTACAATACTTACTGAAAAAAATGGAAGATTCATAATAAAAATACATACATTAACTGAAAAAATTAGTTTAAAGCATTTAAAAATAAGTATTTTTGATTATGCGTTTTACATTACAACACTTTTACATTTGGCTTCTATATGGATTATTTTTATTTGCTATTTTTTTACTTTTTACAGATTATACAACCGCATTTATCAATGTAGCAGTTACTTTATTTATACAAATTGGTATTTATTATATTAACTTATACCTTATTATTTCTTCTTTCTATGAAAAAAAACGTTACTTCTATTATATATTTATAAATATTCTATTAATCATTGTAAGTTTTTTTGTAAGTGAAATAGCTGAAGAATTAAATGAAATGTTTATAGAAGTGATAGAATCAGAACACTACGAAAATTATAACCCTAAAGCTCTTATTTCTCATACTATTCCTAGTTTACTTTCTATTTTTGCTAGTTTTTTCACCTACTCTTATTATAAACAAAATCAAGAAGAAAAAAAGAAATTAGCCATTCTAAGTGCTGAAAAGAATTTCTTAATCCAACAAATTAATCCACACTTTCTTTTCAATACATTGAACAATATATATTCTCTTTCATTGGACCATGATCCTAAGGGACCTGAGGCTATTATGCAACTATCTAAAATGTTAGATTATTCATTATATGGTGGTAGAAAAGGAAAGGTTACTTTACAAAACGAAATTAAATATATTCAACATTTTATCGACCTGTTTAAACTTAAAGATGAAGACATTCAAAATATTAAATTTGATTATAGTGAAGCTGACGTAAACAAACAAATTGCACCTATGTTATTAGTTCCTTTTATTGAAAATGCTTTTAAACATGGTAATATTGAATCTTCTCAAGAGAATAGTTTTATTAAAATCACATTAAAAACATGTGATGACTATTGTATTTTTAATTGTGTCAATACTTATTCTATTAGAAAATCCGTTGATCATATAGGAGGAATAGGAGTTCAAAATGTAAGTAGACGATTAGAACTTCTATATCCTAAAAAACACAACTTAAAAATTGAGCAAAACGAAAAAGAATATTCTGTTTCATTAAAAATAGCCCTAAATGAAAACACTTAAATGTATTATCATTGATGATGAAAAACCAGCACGAAGACTTATTGAAAACTATTGTAACCGAATAGAGTTAGATGTTGTAGGTGATTTTAAATCTCCATTAGATGCTTTACCTCTATTAGAAAGCAACACTATAGATTTAATATTCTTAGATATTCGTATGCCTGAAATTTCAGGGATTGATTTTTTAAAAACTTTAAATCATAAACCGTATATTATATTAACGACGGCATATCGAGAATATGCTTTAGATGCTTTTGAATTAGATGTTACCGATTATTTATTAAAACCCATTGAATTTCCTCGTTTTTTAAAAGCAATTAATAAAATTCAAAAAAAGCCTGTACAAGTTTATCAAGAGCTAACAGAACCTGAAAATAAAAACCAATTCATTACAGTCAAGTCCAACAAAAGATTATATAAAGTACCTTTTGAAGATATTTTATACATTCAGTCAGATAATGAGTACATTACATTTGTTACCCAATCTCATGGTAAGCTAATGGTACATGGTGCATTAAAAAATATAGAAAAAGAATTACCTTCAAGCTTTTGGAGAATACACCGCTCTTTTATCATTAATTCGCTTCATATTAGATATGTTGAAGGAAACCGCGTTCTCATTCAAGATAGTCCTTTAACAATTAGTGAATCATACCGGAAAACTTTTTTTGAACATTGGAATACATTATAATTCATTTAAACACAATATCTTACTATTTCTTTATTTAGTGTTTAATCATATTTTTTAAATTTTAACGTACTTATATAAAAAAGAAACATAAATATATAAAAAAGACATTCTTTTTTATACAATGTAAAATTAATTTATTTATACACTAAATTTAAAATATTATAATCCAAATATTTACAATAAAATCTTTGAGATTTAAAGCTTTTCTTTATCATCATATAAGATATTTCTTATATTGTGCAAAAAGAAAAAATGAGAATATTTAAAATTTTATTATTAGTAGTATTGAATACTCTGATTTATCCTCTTAACGGACAAATAGGTATTGGAACCCATTCACCCGATAATTCTACGGTTGTTGATATTGTTGCTTCAGATAAAGGTATTTCTCTTCCACAAATCCAATTAATTTCAGAAAATGATAAAACCGTTATTCCCAATCCAAAAAAAGGATTGCTCATCTATAATAACGGAACTTCTTTACCTGAAGGTATTTATTATAATTCTGGAGATCCTTCTAGTCCTACTTGGACTAAATTAGATGGTATTAATTCATCGAGTGGCTCATTAGTTGCTAAAATACCTTTTTCTTTGGCTAGTCCTGATTCAGTAATTGAACTAGATGATATTCAAATTCGATATAATGCCAGTAAAGAAGGAGGCTATAGTCAAATAAAATCAAGTAGTGGAACACTTTATCATTACAATACTTTTATAATGGAAAATTGGGTCAAAAGTGGATCAAAAGACGATGGTATGTATAATGCAGCTAGTAATACTACCTGTACCATAAATGGATCTTTTGTGAATATATGTGAATTTACATCTATTGGATCTGCTAATGAATTCAACGATGTTTGGTTTTATATTGATGAAACAAAAACCACTTATCATTATCGTGTTAATTTAGTTAAAGTCTCAAAAAAAATATACGCTTCTCAAATATTAGAAAAATTTTAGCTCAACTATTTTACATTATCAACTATCTACATCTAACCCTAAAAATAAAACAATGATTACATTCTATTTTAAAAAAATTACGTTTTTAACTTTCTCATTTCTTTTAGTATCATCCTTATTACTTAATGCGCAAGTAGGTATTGGAACTAATACTCCCAATGAATCGTCTATTTTGGATATTGTGGCCTTAAATAAAGGAGTTTCACTTCCCAATGTTAATATAACTTCAGAAAATGATAACATAACTGTTCCAAATCCTAAAAAAGGGTTAATCATTTTCAACGATGGATCTTCAATTCATGAAGGATTCTACTACAATTCAGGAACTACCACAACCCCTAAATGGACACTTTTAAGTGCACATGATTCATCAAAAGGTTCTTTTGTTGCTAAAATTCCTTTTTCATTAGCAAATCCAAGTCATGTATTATCCTTAGGTGATATAGAAGTTCGATACAATGCAACAGGAATCAATGGTTATAGTCAAATACGATTTAAAAACTTAGCGCCAGGAGAAACTCATAAATATGTTACATTTAATACAGAAAATTGGACACCTCCTTCTACTGGAAGATATAATTCAACCACAACATGTTTAGGAACCTCTTCTTTTACAAATATTTGTGGATCTACAGAAATAAAACTGAACAAGGAGTTTAACTCTATTTTAATCTATATTTTCAAAGAAGGTGACTATAACGTCTATAACTACAAAATTAGCTTTATAACAAAATCCGATGGAAAATCTTATACTTCACTTATAATGGAAAAATATTAGTCCTTTTTATAACCCTAAAATCTCACATTTATGTACTCTAAAAATTTTTACAATAGACAACACGTTATTGTCGTATTCATTACTCTAATATTCTGTGGAAAATTAATTGCACAAGTAGGTATTGGAACTTCAACACCACACCAATCTTCCATACTCGATATCGTTGCCTCTAACAAAGGTGTCTCCTTCCCCAATGTTGAATTAACTTCTGAAAATGATACTAAAACAATTGAAAAACCTGAAAAAGGATTAATTATCTATAATCCAAACAGTTCACATATTCCACAAGGAATTTATTATAATGGAGGAACAACTACAGCACCTAATTGGTTAAAAATAAAAGGCTCTAGTTCTTCTGAAGGTGTTACTATAGCTAAACAAATTGGTGTCTATGGTGATGACAAAACAGTATCAATAGGAGATATTGAATTTCGAGTTAATACTTCTAATACTCCACAATTTAGATCCATTGTAGGAAAAAACCTTACGTACGCTACTTTAGTTAAACAGTTTTGGGTTAGTAGTGATTCGGGGCGCTCCACAGATACATGCTCAAACCAAACTCTACATCAAAATTTTAGGACTATCTGTGGAGCAAATGGCTCAAGTACAAAAGAACTTAATGATATTTGGGTTTTTATTACAACAGATGGACATCAAGGAACTTATCAATATATTTTTAATTTACTTGAAATTGATGGTATAAAATACTTAGCTCAACTTGTAAAAAAATACTAGGTTTTGTTCGTTTTTAAATCTAAAATAATCAAATAAGGCAAAAATCACTTATAAGTTATTAATAATCAATACATAACATAATGATGTATTATGGAATAAATATGATATAAAAAACACCATTAAAGATTTACTCTTAGTTAATTGAATAGAATATTTTCATAGAATATATTATTTAAATCACTGATAATCAATATTTTAAATATTTTGTTAAAATTTATTAATAAAATGTTAATTATCAGTGATTTAAATTTGCACCATAAAAAGTATTCTACATATGAAAAGACCACTAACAATTCAATTTATATTGCTATTTTTTATTATTAGCAACATAAAAAATGCTCAAGTTGGAATCGGAACCCATACTCCTGATGAGTCAACTGTATTAGATATTAGCTCAAACAACAAAGGTATTTCTCTACCTAATATCAATTTAACAGCAAAAAATGATTCTACAACAATTTCAAACCCAAAAAAAGGACTCCTCATTTTTAAACCATCTAATGATTCCATTTCAGATGGATTCTATTATAATTCAGGAAATTCCACAGACCCCAATTGGCTTCACTTACATGGTTTATCTTCTTCAGAAAGAAAAACTATAGTCAAATTACCATTAGACAAAGTTAATAAAAATAATGTACTGATATTAAATGATATTGAAATCAGGTATAACCCCGATACCAAAACTTCTCAAATAAAATCTGTTACAGGTGATGAACTAATATACAATGTCTTCATCATGGAAAATTGGAAATGGGACGAAGGTGGGAGCGGTACCTTTCGAAATGCTTATTCAGGAAATAATAATTGTAAAATAACAGGAACTTTTACCAATATATGCCGTGGTACAATGGTAAATACTACTAGAGGCACCAAAAGTGAAGCAAATGACTTTTGGATCTATATTGGTGATGATACTTATCATTATTATTTCAGTTTAGTTAATGGAAATTATGCATCACTTATACTCGAAAAATTTTAAAACAATACAAATTATGTCTATTTTACCCCTAACCAAATCAAAAATAAATCTTTCACTACTATTTTTTCTACTATTTTATGTTTTCAAAGCACAAATAGGTATTGGAACTAAACTACCTCATGAGTCTACTATATTAGATATTGTTTCAACCAATAAAGGGATATCTTTACCCAATATTGAATTAACCTCTGAAAGTGATGTCACTACTATTACTAATCCCAAAAAAGGATTAATGGTCTACCATACTGCATCAAGTTCTAGTATTCTACCTGAAGGGATTTACTATAATTCTGGAGAATCAACAAATGCTATATGGACAAAATTCAACCCATATTCTAAATCACATTCATCAATTGTAACGCTACCCTTTTCTGCTAGTGATCCTTCTAAAACATTAGCTATAGGTGATATTGAAATTCGATACAATAAAGCTACTCAATTTAATCAAATCAGATTCACAAACCTAGCCCCAGGTGAAAACTTAAAATACACTGTTTTTATTATAGAAAATTGGGAAGGTAGAGGAAATGGAGAAAGTGAGACTAGAGCAGGTACTTGTTCTGCTAAGGAAACATTTGATAATATATGCAATTCCACCAAGCAAGGTTTTGGAGAAAATAATGAAATATGGATCTATGTTCTTAGAAATGGTATTTACTCTGCATATAGATATGATATAACTTTAATTAACATAAACAGTACATCTTTTGATTCCAAAATAATTGAAAAATTTTAGTTCTTAACCCTCATCCCTATTATTATGATAACATATAAATCCTTATTACATATTTTCATACTAACTTTTTATACCATAAGCTATGCTCAGGTAAAAATTAGTACCTCAACTTTAGGATCTAATATTCCTCATGAATCGACTATATTAGATATGGTTTCAACCAATAAAGGTGTTTCTATACCTAATATCGGATTAACTAATGAACACGATTCAACAACTATTAAAAACCCTAAAAAAGGATTAATGGTCTACCATCCTGGACATCGTTATTTAGCAGAAGGTGTCTATTATAATTCTAAAGATTCTAAAAACCCTCTGTGGGTAAAGATTGAGGCTCTTTCTTCTTATGAAGGAACTCCTTATTCTAAAAATTTAGGTCCTCATGATAATAATAGAACCGTAACACTAGATCATATTGAATTCAGACTCATACGGGATAGTAAAGACAATAGACTTAGACCTCAAATTAAATCTACTACTGGAGCTGATTTAAAATACTCTGTAATAGCTAAGCAATTCTGGCTCAAAAGTGGAAGAGATAATCGAAGTACTAGAGCATCGACTAACCAAACCCTATCAACATCTTTTCAATGGATTTCAGAAGTTGACAGTTTACGTGATGATCTAAGCGAATTAAATGATATCTGGATTTACATTACAACTCCTGGTAAAGAAGGGACCTATCGTTATACAACCAATGTTGTTTTAATTAATGGAATAACAGAAACTTCTCAAATTTTAAAAAAATATTAAGGCAATTTATTTAAAATTAAATAGCATTAGAGATGTCCAATGCTATTTTTTTATATTTTCTTGACTGAAATAATCTTTACAGGGCAAGCTTTAGCTGCTTTTTCATTATCTTCAAATACCCAATCATTGGGATCTTTTACTGTAAAGAACCCTTTTTTCTCTTTTGAATGTAATAAAACAGATTTTCCATCTTTTTTTGACATTCTAAAATGACTTGGAGCCATTTCAGCACAATAGTTACAACCGATGCATTTATTTCTTTGTAAAGTAATAACAACCATATTGTATTGTAAGTTTAGGGGCTTAAAATATCCACAACTTAATTAAGCAAACTCTGTTTTTACTATTTTATATAATTTATCTGATGGACGTACCTTAAAGTCCAATGGTATCGTTACCGTATCACCTTTTTGAGCCATTTCTGCTTGTTTATCATCAACCCATATTTCATTTACAATAGCCTCTTGAGCTCCTGTAGTAGGACCTGTCACTAAAATTTCATCTCCTATTTTTAAATCATAGGCTTGAATATTAAATTCACCTATTTTAGGTTTTGGATAATAATGAATCCCTTTTCCTAAATAGACTTTCTTTTGAGTAGCCATAGAACCACTTACATCACTCCATTCTCCTAGTTTTTGGCCTAAATAGTAACCACTCCAAAAGCCACGATTATACACCTTCTTTAACTCATTCATCCAGTGTTCAACTTTCTCTTTTGTATAGGTTCCTTCTGTGATAGAATCAATTGCTTCTCGATACGACTTGATTACTTTTGCAACATATTCTGGTGCACGACCTCTTCCTTCTATTTTTAATACCTTAATTCCAGCATCTACAATTTGATCCAAGAAATCAAGTGTACATAAATCTTTTGGAGACATCATATACTCATTATCCAATTCGATTTCAAAACCACTTTCTTGATCAATCACTGTATATTTTTTTCGACAATTTTGCTTACAAGCTCCTCGATTTGCAGAAGAATTATGAGAATGTAAACTTAGATAACATTTACCTGATACTGCCATACAAAGTGCTCCGTGACCAAATATTTCAATTTCAACTAGATTTCCTGAAGGACCACGAACATCTTCTTTTTCAATATATTCAGTAATTTTTTTTACTTGACTTAATGATAATTCGCGACTTAACACCATAGTATCAGCGAACATAGAATAAAATTCTACCGTTTCAACATTCGTAATATTAATTTGTGTTGAAATATGAACTTCCATTCCTACTTTACGAGCATAATTAATTACAGATTGATCCATTGCAATTACAGCCGTTATATCAGCTTCCTTAGCACGATTAATCAAAGTGCGTATTATCGATAAGTCATGATCATAAATAATCGTATTTAAAGTAAGATAAGTACGAATTCCTTTTGGTCTACATCGTGCTACAATTTCTTCTAAATCATCTAATGTAAAATTAATGGAAGCACGCGCACGCATATTCAATTGTTCAACACCAAAATATACGGAATCTGCTCCATTATCAATAGCAGCCTGTAAGCTTTCAAAATTCCCCGCAGGAGCCATTAATTCTATTGTACCTTCTTTTGTCATTTGTTTACATTGAAATTTCGTGCAAAGTTATGAATTATTATAATAATACCATTTTAAGATTTGAAAATGTGATGATATAAGAAAAAAGAGCAAAAAATAAAGAAATAACTATTGTAGAATTATAAAAATCTATATTTCTTCTTTCAAACACCTTTCTCTTGGATCTTACCTCTTTTTTTTACGTCGAACTCACGTTCTTTATTCTTTGCTCTTTTTATCTTTTTTCTATAATGTAACGAATTTATAAAAAGCTTAGTATCTTTTAGGTAAATCCTCAGTATCTTTTTACAAAGAGGTCCGTATCTTTTGAATAAAAGATACGGACCTCTTTATTATTAGGTTAAAACCTTATTTTTTAATTGTTGAACGAAGGGTTATCAACACGTAAATCTTCAATGGAAGCTTTTTCTTTTAAAGCTTCTGTAACAGAAGACAATACTTGATAAGCATTACGTTGTTTCAATTGATTTTTTAAGTTATTCTTGCTTTGCTCATTTTCAGGACCTTTATTTACAGATAATGTTTTCACTACAAATACTCCATTTTTCCCTTCAACTGGAGCTGAAACTGTTCCTATCTCTTGACCAAAAGCTAAACCTGCTACAACATCTTCTCTTCCTACACCTGCAATTACTGGATTGGTAAAGTTAACAGAATTGGCTGTTTTAACTTCTTGTCCTGTAGCAGTTGCAACTGCTGTTAAATCTTTAGCTCCTCCTATTTTTGCTACAATTTGCTTAGCAATAGCTTGATTTTTCAATATAGGCTCTACTTCTGAACGAGCTTGAGAAGCATTCATTAAACCTTTTCCATTCTTATTAACCAAATAAGCTACTACATAGTTCCCATTTGTTAAATCAAAGGCTTCTGCTGTTTTCATAGCCGTATCATCATTAAAAGCCCAACGTGTAATTTGTTCAATTGCTTCACTATTTCCTGAATTAGCTAAGCTTACAAAATCAGTAGGTTCTGCTTTAAATTGTGCTAAGTTGTTTTGAGCAGTTAAATTCACTTTAAATTCTCCTGCATTTTTATCAACTGTTGCAACATCTTGACCATTAAAAGATTCTGCTATTTTTCTTGATAAATTAAATACACTATCGGTTGTTTCTTTAGAAGGCTCAACCGCACGTATAACATTTGCGAACTGATACCCTACTTTTGGTGCTTTCTTTTGATCTATTTTAATAATTTGAAATCCTTCTGGAGCTTCAACTAAACCAATACTTCCTGTTCCGTTATTTAAAACATATTCTCTAAATTCAGGAGATTGTCCTAAAACATCATTATGACGGAACCAACCTAAATTTCCTTTTTGTAAACGGGATTGATCAAAATCAGAACTTTTAGAAGCTACTTCACCAAAACTAGCAGGGTTTACTTTTACAACAGCTAATAAACTATCTGCTTTAGCCTTTGCTTGTTCTTTTGTTAAAGTAACTGTTGGAAGATTAACAGCTGCTCCTTTATATGATACTAAAATATGACTGATATTAATAGAATCAGAAACATTCTTTTTTGCAATTAATTTTGAAATTGCCATAACATCTCCTGTTTCGTAAGGTCCATATACATCATTCAAAGTAGCAGTTTTAGCAAAATCTAATACTTTCTTATCAAAATTATCAGTATCAAATACTAAACCTTCTGTATACTGTCCCTCAGAATAGTTTTGTACAAATGATTCATTATCTGTCGTATTTTTAAGTCCTGTAACAGGTTCTTCAACACCTGTAGCTGGATTTTCTTCTGTAAAATCATTGATATATTTTGTTAATTCAGCTTTTAAAGCTGCTTTATCCTTAGCAGAAGCTTTTACATCTAAGACCACATATTGTAAATCACGTGTATCTTCTCTATCAAATTTTTTAGGATGTTCTTTTATATAAGAAGTAATTTCATCATCTGAAATTTTCACATCATTAGCTCCTGGAAATGACGCATATGGAACATATACATACTCAATGTTTGCCGTTGAACGAGAATTATCATATTCAAATTCTAAATCTTTATCAGTTGTAAAAACACCTTGTTGGATCATTCCAACATAGTTATTTTGCACCACTGCTTTCTTTGCTTCACTTTTAATTAATTCAAAAAATGAAATAGCTTGTGAATTTCCTTGTTGTCTTGCTAAATTTTCTTGACTTTGGAATAAACCTACATTGAATACTCCATTTTGTTTAAATTGATCTGCTCGTTGACCTAATAGTTGTTCAACGGTATCCCAATATTGTTTATTATCGGAAGTTGTTTCAATACCTAATTCTTGTGATTGTTGTTCAAATAAGGTTTGTTGAACAATATCATTCCATGCTGTATTTTGAATGTTACGAGCTGGTAAACGTCCTTGTGACTTTAAATTGGCATTATTTACTGCTTCATTAAATTCACGAACTGATATTTTTTGTCCGTTAATTTCACCAACTAAATTGGCATCGTTCATGTTAAATTTACTTAATGTATCGGGACTGATAACAAAGGCTAATAAAGCCATACCAATTGCTACTAAAAGTAACCATGAATTCTTACGAATGCTTCCTAAAATTGACATTATTTATTTTTTATTTTTGGTTCAACTTAAATTCAAAAGGCGAATTTACAATTTCAGCGTGAGATATAAAAGAAATGTTAATCGTTTTTAACAATATGTTGAATTAATTGGACTTCATCTAATCGAGCTTCAGACACTTTTTTAATAATAAAAGTGATAGAATCTGTTTTTACCTGCTCACCTTCTTCCGGTATTGTCTCAGCAATATCCATAATTAATCCTCCTAATGTTTCATAAGCCTCATTTTCAGGCAAATTCAATTTATATTCATCATTTAGATAATCAATTTCTAATCGAGTTGAAAATAAATATTCATTTTCAGCAATTTTTTCTTCTGTTAAAATTACATGATCGTGTTCATCTTCAATCTCTCCAAACAATTCTTCTACAATATCCTCTGTTGTAATTAAACCTGAAGTTCCTCCATATTCATCTAATACAATGGCAATACTTTTTCGTTTTTTTGTTAAACGATTCATTACCTCTTTTGCTATTGTGGCTTCATGAACAAATTCTACAGGTAATAATATATTTTTTATATGCTCTGGTCGTTTAAATAATTCAAACGAATGTACATAACCGATGATATTATCAATAGAATCTCTATAAATGACTATCTTAGAAAGTCCTGTTTCTACAAACTTCTGAGCAACTTCTTTTAGAGGTGTTTCCAATTCTAAGGCTATCATTTCTTTTCGTGGAATCATACATTCTCTTGCCTTTATATCATTAAATTCTAATGCATTCTGAAATATTTGAATTTCTGAGTCTAATTCTTCATCTTCTACTCCTTCAATTTGTTCACTGATATAAAACTCTAAATCTTTTTTATCAAAAGCTTGTTCTTCTTTTTGTTCTTCCTCTCCAAATAACTTCAAGATTAAATTCGAAATCCACATTACAAGTTCTGTAATCAAAGAGAAAATAGTGTAAATAATATAAACCGGTATCGCAAAAAAGAGCAATAATTGATTTGAATAAATATTAAAAATTGATTTTGGTAAGAACTCAGCTAATACTAAGATAATCAAAGTTGAAATAATAGTTGTAATCAGTAAAATGACAAATTCATTCAATCCTGAATTATTAAACAAATTCAATTCAATCAAATTAGTCATATAGATCGTATATATAACCAATGCTATATTATTTCCCACCAACATAGTGGTAATAAATTTTCTCGGATTCTCAGATAATTTTGAAATAAGTTTTGCTGATGTATTTCCTTGCTTTTTTTCTAACTCAATATGCATTCTATTGGAACTAATAAAAGCGATCTCCATTCCTGAAAAAAAAGCTGATAAAAGAATACAAATGATAATAATTGATATGGTAATTCCTATAGACATTTATTGATCTATTTTTTTAACATCGGCATTTCTGGTAATGGCCTTTGTTCGGTACAATTTAACATTTTTAAATTTATCATCTGACTCAAAACCATTTTTTGCAATTAAAGAATCACTATTTGGGCGAATAATTCGAGTTTTTACTTCGTTATATACTTTTTTCTTTTTTTTATCCCAAAAAATATGCGATGTTTTAATCGTATCACCATCTTCAGAAACCATTACAACATGACCCTTTCCTTCATAAATTCCTTTTTTATCATCTAGCTTAGCCCAATCAGCACGCATCAAAGTAGGCTTCCCCCCTTTTTTATCATATTTTTCCACATCTCCTCCTTGTGGCAATAAAGTATAAGGATTCTTTTTATCAAACTCATACATTTGAATTACAGGTGCTTCAATATGGATCATTGCGGTACCTGAATCGGTTCGAATAATATTGGATTCAAATAGTTCTTGAACAGGAATATATTTTAAATCAGCCTCCAAATTAATACTAGAATCTTTTTTTTCAGGCTGACAATTATAAAGAAACATAGCAATCCCAAAAAGGACTGCTATGTTTTGTATGATATGATATTTCTTTTTTTGCATTATCTGGCTTTGGTCGTACCGTAACATGTTTTCACAGATTGTCCTGGTCTTACCCCTGCTTTAAACATATCAGCTTTAGTCGGTGCACCTTTTTCAAAATTAGCAGCGGCTTTATTTGCTTTAGAACTCACACGAGGGTCAACACGTGCAGCTTTTCTAGCAGCATCAGCTGCAAACCAATAAGCGGCTTTCTTTTCAAATAAAGTAGATCCACAAGAATTGGCTCCTTTAGCATAAGTTGAAGCAATAATTAAATAAGGATCACCCCATCCTCCTCTTAATGAAGCCGCTTTTTTTGCTTGAGAACGTGCATTCCCTAAACTTCCTGTTTGTAAATATGCATAAGCGGCATAATAAGCTGCTTTTGAACGTTCACTACTTGAATAGCTACTATCTTTTGCTACTTTAGATAATAAAGAAGCTGCTTTACTATATTGTTTTCTTTGAACCATTCTTAAACCTGTACTATAATCGTTAGCTGCGATTTGTGGTTGTCCTCCTGTAGTAGCTCCAGCGTCTGGTGTACTTGATTTACATTTATCAGGATTTTGTTCACAATATAATTTAGCAAATTGATTTTCTACTTGATCAGCAAAAGTTACGTCATCAGAACATTCATTATATAATAAAGCTCCACGAACTTCATTTAACCAATTTAAATCATTTTGTTTAGAAGCGTATTGTGCTTTATACGTAGGAATTAAACGATCACAAGTATATAAATGTGCTACACTTCCTTCTACGTAGTTATATGAATCTGTATAAGCTTGACGTTGTTCTGTTTTTTGTGCTAAAGATGCTTTTTGTTGTTTTGAGATCGTACCTAATGAATCTAATTTTTCTAAACTGGCAATTTCAATATTAGAACGTTCTATGTTTTTATCTAAAGCTCCTTTAATTGAATTATAAACATCCAACATTTTATCAAATTGGATTTCATTTCCATCTAACATCACCTGACCTAAGTAAAAATAGTCACTCATGGCAGAAGAAGGTAAATCAGAAGCATCTCCTGTAAATGCCTTATCATAAGCTGCTAACCATTCACCATTATTTCCAATTTCATAATAACGTAAATAGGATACTTTTTGAGCGGCATAATAGTTTGCTTCTTTAGGGTATTTTTGTATATTTTTATCAAATGCTTTAACTAAATAAGCTTCCATATCAGCTCTTTTTGGATCACCTTTTGGTGTTGCATCTAATGCAGCTGTTACAATATATTCAGCATCGATTAAAATATTATTACCAAATTTGGTATCAACGCAATCATCAAAAGATTTTTTCCATTTTTCATATAAAGGCGCATAATTTTCTGCCTTATATTCTGCTGATTCAGAATAAGCGAAGTAAGCTGGGCAATTTTGGGCATTTACTCCCAATCCCATTGCTATCATTCCTATTCCGGTGATTATATTTTTCATTCTCATATTCATTGGTATTTAATTTAGTTATATACTCTTTTTCTAAACCAAGATCCGTTTAAATTGAAGCTAACTTTTAAATTGGCATAATTTTCTTTAACCCATCCTCCAGAAGTTGTTCCTCTTTGACCCAAAGCGGCTCCAATATTTAGCATAGAACGTTGATCCTTTCCTACAGGTAATCCAACTCCAAAAGTTATGCCAAGGTTATCTATATCATGATAATTTCCATCGTTTCCTAATAGTGACATTCCTGTTTGTTCGTAAAAAATTCCTGCTCTATAAGTAGCTCTAGCAAAGTAACTTTTATAGGAATTAAATTTTGGAATCCAATACCCTCCTAAAGCAATACGATGCTTATCATCATAAATTAAATTATTTCGATCTTCTGCAGAATTTAAATCTGACATTTTTTCAAAATCATATTGTGTTCCAATCATCCATCTTCCTGGTTTTTCATAACTAACTGAAAAACTCGATTTCATTGGTAATTTAAAATCTTGTTTTGTTATTGATGATGAAATAGTATCCATTGTTGTTAAATTGGGTGCTCCATTGGCAAATTCAACATAGGATAATAAATATTGATCTCGATCATTAGTTAAATTACTTCCTAACGTATAGGTTGCACCAACATTTAATTGTTTGTTTTTCTTCAATTTATATTTATACAATGCACCTATCGTTCCTGTAAATCCTTTTATATTATCACTTCGAAAGTCTTCACTTACTAAATCAACTCCATCAACTCTTACAATTTGTGAATTATCAAGATTTCCAAAAATGTATTGTCCTGTAACTCCAAAACTTAAATCTGTTTCTTTCCAAGGTTTATACGATAAAGCTATATGAGCTGAATTTAAACCTCCTTTCCCTTCAAAACTCGAATTGGTCGTAATTGTTTCTCCTGTTGCTTCAACAACTTGTGATCCTGAAGTATTCAATTGATATCCAGTTCCTGAATAGGGTTGAAAACCAAAAGCAAAGGAGAACTTTTTTCCTAAAGGGAATCCTAAAGATAAATTAGAAATATAAGTTGTACTATTTTGATCTGAAGATTCAGTTGTTTTAAATCTTACTAAATCTGAATTTACACCAAATTCAAATGATGTATATTGTAAATAAGCGTTAGCCGCTGGATTACTGAAGTTTACTTCTGTTCCAAATGGATTAGAATATGAAGCACTAAGTCCTCCCATTGAGCTAATTGTAGGGGAATTATTAAACTTAAGCTCACCATAACCAAAGCTTGAATATGGAGAAGTTGATAATTCTTGTCCAAAGAATAAGATAGGAAATATAGTAACTATCGTTATTAATATCTTTTTCATTCTTAGAAAATTCATGAATTGCAAATATGCTTAATTTGATGGAAAGTACAAAAAATTAACCCCTATAAGTTTGTTAAATGGCATTATAAACAATTTATATGTAAAAAAAAACCTATTTTATATCATATAAAATGATTAAAAAAACGACCATATACACATAAATTTATTAGGATTCTATTATTTCTTCTATCACAAATAAAGCTGTTTAAATTTTTGTTCTTATTAAAAAAGAACGTATTAATTTTCTAAAAAGTATGTACATTTGTAATTAATCTAAATAAATCTTTAGAATAATGAACGACGAAAAACTACAAGAAATAGGGGAGAAGATCATTGCTGTTTTACAAAGCATTTATGATCCAGAAATACCTGTTGATATATATGAATTAGGATTAATTTACGACGTACAAGTAAGTGATCAAGGAGATGCTAAAATTTTAATGACCTTAACCACACCTAATTGTCCAGTGGCTGAATCATTACCAATGGAAGTACAAGAAAAAGTAAAAACAATAGAGGAAGTTAAGGGTGCTGAAGTTGAAATTACATTCGATCCTCCTTGGGATCAGGATATGATGAGCGAAACAGCTAAATTAGAATTAGGAATTTTATAGTTTCTTAGTTTTTGCTGGCTTACTTACTAAATAAACTCCTATAAAAATTAAAAAAGTTGCTATAATTTTTTGATAGGTTAAGGTTTCTCCATTTTCTAAAAAGAACACAGAAAATAGGGTAGCGATTAATGGTTGTCCATAAATATATACACTAACAGTTGCAGGTTTTAAATAACGTAAAGCTGAAAGATTTAAAAAATACGCTAAACAAGAGGTAAAAATTAATACGAATGCAATTTGATAATAAATAGTTGTATCAAAAGTTTTCCAACTTGCTGTTAATAAAGCCCGATCTCCTAAAAGGCCAAAAGGTACAATCATACAACCTCCTATTAGCATAACCCATTTTATAATGTGTAAAGGGTGGTATTTTTGCATCAAAGGTTTTACTAAAACCAAATATAATGCATAAGAAAAAGCATTTACAAAAACTAAAAAATTTCCTAAAAGAGGATTGGGTGCATTATGTACATCAATCTGATTACCTGATAAAATAATTATAAAAGCTCCTATTATACCTAATGTTATCCCTAAAATTCTGTTACGAGTTATAGACTCATTTAACAGAAAATAAGCAATTATAATCACCAAAATAGGATTTGTAGTCATAATAATAGAAGAACTAACAGGTGTTGTATACATCAAACCTGAAAAAAAAGCAACTTGGTTGATCACAATTCCAAATAATGCACATAAAAAGATTCTAAAATAATCTTCTTTTTTAATGGTTTCTTTTGGAATCCATAAACTGGCTAAAAAGAAAACAGGAACAGCAAAAAGGGCTCGAATTGATACAAAAGCTATCGGATTTAACGCGTTAGGCATTACACCTTTAGCAAAATGATAGGTCAATCCATAAATAACGGCAGTACTCAAAAGAGCACTATGAGAAAGAAGTCGTTTATTCACTAAAATATTCTTTGACATCGTCCATATTGTTAGGACTAACACCAATAAAAATGCGTTCTTGATCTAGAATAACAGGACGTTTTAAATATGTATATTCTGATAAAATCAAATTTCGATAATCTTTTTCTGTCAGTTGATCTTTATTTTCCAACGTTTTATATTTTCTAGCTGATTTAGAAAATAATTTTTCGTAAGATCCCGCTAACTTTTTCATTTCACTTAATTGATCTTCTGAAATGGCTTGTATTTTGATATCCTGCCTTTCTAAAGTAATATCGTTTTGTTCTAAAACTCGTAAAATTTTACGACATTTATCACATGAACCCAAATAATATATTTTTTTCATTGTTTTTCTTTGAGGTAAATATAATCTTTGTTGAAAAGATGCACAAATCTTTTAATAAATTACATTTATAAAATATGAAAGTCGTAATACAAAGAGTTTCCGAAGCTTCCGTTACAATAGACAATCAAATAAACGGTCAAATTAAACATGGTTTACTTATCCTAGTTGGTATCGAAAATGATGATTCACAAGAAGATATTCATTGGCTTTCCAATAAAATAATCAATATGAGAATTTTTGATGATGATGAAGGTATTATGAATCGATCTGTAAAAGATATTGATGGAGAATTATTAATTATTAGCCAATTCACTTTACATGCTTCTACTAAAAAAGGCAACAGACCTTCTTATATAAAAGCTGCCAAACCTGATATTGCTATTCCACTTTACAATTCCTTTTTAGATAATACAGAGCAGCTTTTAGGAAAACCCGTTAAAAAAGGTGTTTTTGGAGCTGACATGAAAGTAGCTTTAATTAATGATGGGCCTGTTACCATCTTAATAGATTCAAAAAATAAAATTTAAACCATACTAAAATACCTCTAAATTGAAGTAAAGGAAACTCAAGAGCAAAGAGTAAAGGATAAATAACAAGTACATTGTCCTAATGTTAACATAAAAATTTTCAGATGGTTATCAACAAAGAAAATCAAAAAATAATTTTAGTTAAACAATAAAAAAGAAGAACTTTGGCTATATAATTAGTAAAAATTTTCAAATGGATATAAAAAATGCTCAAAAAGCGGTTGATGAATGGATTCAATCTCATGGAGTTCGTTATTTTAACGAATTAACTAATATGGCTCAATTAACAGAAGAAGTAGGAGAGGTAGCTCGCATTATTGCACGACGATATGGCGAACAATCTGAAAAAGAATCTGATAAAAATAAAGATTTAGGAGAAGAACTCTCTGATGTGTTATTTGTTTTAATTTGTTTAGCCAACCAAACAGGTGTTGATTTAGAGGAAGCTTTTTACAAAAAAATGGATTTTAAAACAAAACGGGATCACGATCGACATCATAATAATCAAAAATTGAAATAAGTATTGATTGAAAATCATTTCAAAACATAACGTTTCCAATCTTTCAAAACCCATACGGTTAAATGATTATTTAATAGGTGTTTTCCCACAGCTTTCTACTCGAAAAAGTATTAAAAAAGCTTTAAAAAAAGGACTTGTTTTATATAACAATCAAAAAGCTACTTCTGCTATTTGGGTAGAAAATAATAAAGAAATTATTTTATTAGAAGCAATAGAAAAACCTCCAAAAGCTTTCCCTTTAAAATTAACTATTTTATTTGAAGATAATTTTATAGCTATAATTCATAAACCGGCAGGAATTATCACTAGTGGGAATCAATTTAAAACCATACAAAATGCACTATTATACAATTTACAACCTTCTCTATCAAAAGATAAATTAAATTGGCCTAAACCTGTACACAGACTGGATAAACAAACTTCAGGTTTATTATTAATTGCCAAAACCAAACAAGCTGACCTACATCTGAAAAAACAATTTGAACAACACACTATTCAAAAAATGTATCAAGCATTGGTTTGTGGAAAAACCGTTCCATCTGGAACAATTTCTATTCCCATTGACAATAAGGAATCCTTTACATCTTATAAAACAATAGAAAGTGTTCCTTCTATTAAAAATAATTTCATAAGTTGGGTTTCATTATTTCCAAAAACAGGTCGAACACACCAATTACGTATTCACCTATCCAAAATAGGATATCCCATTTTGGGAGACCCACTATATGGAACTGAAAATAGAATTCTGAAAAATAAAGGATTATTTTTATGTGCAACACAATTACAATTTACTCATCCTATATCACTAAAAGAAACCATCATAACCATTAATCCTCCTAAAAAATTTAAAACCAGAATGAATAATGAATTGAAAATGTGGAATAAAAAATTTGAAACAGATCCTAAATAAAGTATATTTGGAAAAACACCATCTTTTTTATGAACAACACAAACATCAAAAACTATCAAACATTAGCTATTCTTGGAACTATTCTTGGAATATTTTCTCCATGCTGTATTGGAATCATAATTGGGGGAATTGGAATTTACATGTCATCGCAAGTTACACAACAATTAAAAAATGATGAAATTGAAAAAGCTCAAAGTACAGCTAACACTGTAAAAATAATGAGTTATATAGCCATTGCTTTAGGTATTATTGGAATTATAATGAACATTATAGCTTTACAATCAGGACTTATGGATGAATACATGAATACACTCAACCAAATACAATAAAATTAATATTTAAACCACTATAAAGTATAGTGGTTTTTCTTTATGAATAAATTAGGTTCTCTATTATTAATCATACTAACAATATTTGTATTGATTTATTTCTATCGATACAATCCCTCTTCTTCAGACAAATTCTTTCTATTTTGTCCCACAAAATTATTATTTGAATTTGATTGCCCTGGTTGTGGTGGACAACGATATTTACATTATATACTAAATTTAGATTTTAAAAATGCTTTTAAAGCAAATGCATTTCTTTTCTTTACCTTTCCTATCTTATTTTACCTCTTTATATCATCAATTTTAAAACCTTTTCATGTTTCTCTTCCCATTATCACTATCACTAATCAAGCTCTTTTTATTTTTCTAATTATAACACTGATATTTACTCTTATACGAAACACTTCTTTTTATTTTCATATACTTTCCTGCTTATAAACTTCCCTTTAACGTAGTTCTAAACTTATATTAAATTACGTTAATTCATTTTGCTCCTTGTACTTGTTCTTTTATTTTTATAAAAAAGATATGTAAAATGAAAAATTTAAAACTATTTACTACAAGCCTATTTTTAAGTTTCGCTGGTTTATTTTTTGCTCAAGAAACACAATCAATTACTGAAGCAACAACAATAAATCCCCAAAATCAAAAGACAGAAATACTTCAAGAATCTGTAAAAGTTACGACATCTAATCCTCAACAAATGTCTGCTAACGAGTTATCAAATTTAGATATAAAAACCTTTTTAAATTTATCCGAAGAACAACAAAAACAATATGCTGAAATAAAAGAGCAATATGTAGTGTTGCAATCTCAATTGGCTAGTCAAGGAGAAGAAAGAACTCAAATAGAATCGCAAATAAACGCACTTGAAAAAAGACAAATTGCAAACATTTTAGATGAGGAACAATTAATAAAATTCAATGAAGTTTGGGATTTAAAGAAAAAAATACAGCCAGAACTTATAAAAGATGCTGAACAAACATTAACAATAGAACAAGCTGAGCAAATATTTGCTCAAAAATAATCATTGATTTAACTAACCACACAACTAACAACAAAAAGGCTCTAAATTTAGGGCCTTTTCTTTTTTATATACCATTTCAAATAAAGTATATTTGTAAAGTGTTAAAAGCACATTAAATTAATATACAGTATACGATGAAAATAAACTTAGTAGAAGAATTAACTTGGCGTGGTATGGTTCATGATATCATGCCTGGAACAGAAGAACAATTAAACAAAGAAATTACCTCTGCCTACATAGGATTTGATCCTACAGCTGATTCTTTGCACATTGGAAGTCTAGTTCCTATTATTCTATTAATGCATTTAGAACGAGCAGGACACAAGCCTTATGCTTTAATTGGTGGTGCTACAGGTATGATTGGAGATCCTTCTGGAAAATCTGATGAACGCAATCTTCTGGATGAAGAAACTTTAAATAAAAATGTAGCAGGAATTAAAAATGTTTTATCACGATTCTTAGATTTCA
The DNA here is from genome assembly GCA_001880285.1 of Flavobacteriaceae bacterium UJ101. NCBI lineage: Bacteria > Pseudomonadati > Bacteroidota > Flavobacteriia > Flavobacteriales > Flavobacteriaceae > Flavobacteriaceae bacterium UJ101. The sequence goes on from CP016269.1 coordinate 1,431,246, forward strand.
ATTCTTCTAATGAAAATGCACCTGTTTTAGTCAATAATTACGATTGGATGAAAAACTTTTCCTTTATTGATTTTGCTCGTGATGTTGGAAAAAGAATCACCGTTAATTATATGATGGCTAAAGATTCTGTTAAAAAACGTTTAAGTGCTGAATCAAGTGCAGGAATGAGTTTTACTGAATTTACCTATCAATTAATTCAAGGATACGATTTCTATCACTTATACAAAGAACATAACTGTTTATTACAAATGGGTGGCTCAGATCAGTGGGGAAATATTACAACTGGAACTGAGCTAGTACGTAGAATGGGAGGGGAGAATGCCAAAGCCTATGCTATGACATGCCCTTTAATAACAAAAGCTGATGGAACCAAATTTGGAAAAACAGAAGGAGGAAATGTATGGTTGACAAAAGATCGTACTTCACCCTACAAATTCTATCAATTTTGGTTGAACACTTCAGATGAAGACGTAAAAAAATTCATTAAAATTTATACTTTTCTATCTAAAGAAGAAATTGATACTTTGATTGGTGAGCATGATGAAGCACCTCATATGAGAGTTTTACAAAAACGTTTAGCCGATGAAGTAACTACTTTAGTTCATGGAATAGAAGAATTAGAAAAAGCAAAAAAAGCCACCCAAATTTTATTTGGAAAATCTTCTTCAGAAGACTTAAAAACGTTAGATTCTGAGACTTTTTTGGCTGTTTTTGATGGAGTACCTCAAGCTGAAATATCACGTGTTGAAATTGAAGAAGGATTAGATATGATAGGAGCTCTTGCTGCTAAAACAAACTTCTTAAAATCAAATGGTGATGCAAAACGTGAATTAAAACAAAATTCCATCTCTGTTAATAAAGAAAAAGTAAAAGAAGATTTTATAATTAATCAAGATAACTTAATTAATAACGAATTTGTCTTATTACAAAAAGGAAAGAAAAACTATTTTATCATTAGGGTTGTATAAATTAATCCTTATAATCTATCGTTAAGACCCTCTTCATAGAAGGTTTTAACGATATTTTTTTTAATAATTTTAAATTCACTTATATATTTATTGATGGGATATTAACTTTTATGACAAACAAAAAGGAAAAAATAGTACATACTGCTACAGAACTTTTTGCTAATGAAGGCTACAATGCTACTTCAACTAATAAAATAGCAAAGAATGCAGGAGTTTCTGAGGGGCTTATTTTCAGACATTTTAGAAACAAAAAAGGGTTACTGGATCATATTTCAAAAGAATTAGATGAGAAATTAACTAAAAAACTCATGCTTATATTGCGTATTCAAGATCCTAAATTAGTCATTCGAAAAACTATTGAACTCCCTTTTTTAGTAGATCATAACGAATATAATTATTGGAAATTACAATATAAATTAAAGTGGGAAAAAGAATATTTATATCCTATAAAAATACAACCCTTAATTGATAAATTAGAATGGGCTTTTCTCCAATTAAACTATCAAGACCCAAAAAATGAGGCTATTTTATTACGCCAATTATTAGATACTGTTTTCTTAGAAATTTTGCAAAATCATATAAAATCAACCGATCTCTTTAAACAATTTTTACTAACAAAATACAAAGTATAATAGAAGAGAAGCTATAAAAAAAGGCACTCTCTTTAAAATGAATGCCTTTTTCTATTAATTTAAAAATACCTTATTATTCCGTATTAGAAGAAGGTTTATTTTTTTTGTTATTTTTCTTCATTGCCTCTCCAATTTGGTTGGATGCTGTAAACGAAGCCACCATATTATTTAACATATCACTTCCTGCTTGTGGTGAATTAGGCAACAAAATCAAATTAGAATTGGTTTCTTCACCTATTGATTGTAGTGTATCATAATGTTGTGTTACAACAATTAAAGCTGATGCTTCTTGAGAGTTGATTCCAACATTATTCAATGCATCAACCGAATCCTCCAATCCTTTGGCTATTTCACGACGCTGATCTGCAATACCTTGACCTTGTAAACGTTTACTTTCTGCTTCAGCTTTAGCTTTTTCTACTATTAAAATACGTTGTGTTTCACCTTCATATTGAGCTGCAATTTTCTCTCTTTCTGCTGCGTTAATACGATTCATCGCATTTTTTACTTGTGGATCTGGATCAATATCTGTTACCAAAGTTTTAATAATATGATACCCGTAAGCTTCCATAGCCTCCTGTAACTCACGTTTTACTGCAATGGCCACATCATCTTTTCGTACAAAAACATCATCTAGCTTTAGCTTAGGAACTTCTGCACGAACTACATCAAATACATATGAAGTAATTTGATCATGTGGAAAATCTAACTTATAAAAAGCTTCGTATACCTTATCTTTTATTACTTGAAACTGTACCGATATTTTCATTTTAACAAATACATCATCTACTGTTTTGGTCTCTACCATAACATCTAATTGTTGTATTTTCAAACTCAAACGTCCTGCAATTTTATCAATAAAAGGGATTTTAAATTGTAATCCTGATTGACGAATACTTTCAAATTTTCCAAAACGCTGTATAATGACCGCTGTTTGTTGCTTAACTGTAAAAATACTAGCTCCTATTAATGCAAATACAATAATTATAAAAGGAGCAAACCCTATAATACTTTCTATTAACTCTTCCATATTCAATTTATTTATAGTTTATAATATTTTCAATACGCTTTATAGTTTCATCCTTCCCAAGAATATTCATAATTTCAAATAAATCTGGTCCTTTCATATCTCCAACTAATGCTAAACGTAAAGGCTGCATTACTTTTCCAAAACCTATTTCTTTTGACTTAATCCATTCTTTAACAGACACTTGAACACTGTCTACGGCAAAATCTTCTGTGCCTTCAATAACTTTTTTCAATTCTACCATTAAATCACTTGTTCCTTCTTTCCATGCTTTTTTGTACGCTTTTTCAGCATATTGAGTTGGTGTTTCAAAGAAAAATTGACTTTGTTCTACCAAATCTTTTACAAAATTAGCTCGTTCCTTTACCAAGTTAATTATTTTCAATAAAATAGTATCCTCAAATCTGGAATCAACTAACGTTTTGTATTCAGCTAAAAGATCTTCGGAAGTATGTTCTTGTAGATAATGGTGATTAAACCAAACGGCTTTATCTTTACTAAAACGAGCTCCTGATTTACTTACTTTATTTAAATCAAATACCTTTACTAGTTCATCCAATGAGAAAAACTCTTGCTCTGTTCCAGGATTCCATCCTAACAATGCTAACATATTGACAACAGCTTCTGGAAAATAACCCTCTTCTTTATAACCAATTGATTCACCGTAAGTTAAAGGAAAAATTGGAAAACCTCCTTCAATTCCATCACGTTTACTTAATTTCCCTTTACCTGTTGGCTTTAAAATTAAGGCAAGATGTGCAAATTCTGGGGTATTCCAATCAAATGCTCTATACAACATAACATGAAGTGGGAGGGAAGGAAGCCATTCTTCTCCACGAATTACATGTGTAATTTCCATTAGATGATCATCTACTATATTAGCAAAATGATATGTCGGCAATCCATCTGATTTAAACAGAACTTTATCATCCAAAGTTGAAGTATTAACTTTAATTGTCCCTCGAACAAGATCTTTCATTAAAACATCTTCATTTTCAGGCATTTTAAATCGTATCACGTAAGGAACACCCTTTTCAATTTTCTCCTTGACTTCTTCCGTTGTCAAGTTTAATGAATTATTCATTTTCTTTCTAGAAATTGCATCATATGAAAACACTTCTTTTCTTGCCTCATATTCTTTTCGAATAGCCCCCAATTCATCTGGAGTATCAAACGCATAATAAGCTTTATCTTTTTCTAACAATTCTTGAATATATTGTTTATAAAGAGTTTTTCTTTCCGATTGTTTATAAGGACCTAAATCTCCTCCTATTTGTTGCCCTTCATCAGGAGAAATCCCTAACCATTTTAATGCTTCTAAAATATATTCTTCTGCTCCTTCAACAAACCGTGTTTGATCAGTATCTTCAATTCTAAGAATAAATTTTCCATTATTTTTTTTAGCAAAAAGATAATTGTAAAGTGCTGTTCTAACACCTCCAATATGTAAAGGCCCAGTCGGACTAGGCGCAAATCGTACGCGTACTGACATTAATTTTTTATTTTTAACAAATATAGTTATTAAAACACTATCATTGATCAATGTTTACAAGTAAAATTAGAATGATTTTAATTCAACGTTTTATTGTAAAATAAAAACACATCCTTCTTTTTCAATTATAAGATAAATTAAGCTATCTTTATTCATTAAATTAATTGTATGATTTATTTTTTTTCAGAAAATAACTTTGTTTTAAAAAATCAAAAAACCATCATTAGTTGGATTGAAAAAATCGTTTCACTTCATCAAGGCGAAATAGAACAAATTAATTATATTTTTTGTGATGATGATTATCTTTTAAAAATTAATCAAGATTTCTTACAGCACGACTATTATACCGACATTATCACTTTTGACAATTCTATTGGCAAAAAAATTGAAGGTGAAATATTCATTTCTACCGATAGAATAGAAGACAATTCCTGTCATTTTAAAGTTTCTTTCGAAGAAGAATTACGAAGAGTTTTAATACATGGTATTTTACATTTATTAGGATTTAAAGACAAAACCGAGGATCAACAAAAACAAATGACTCAAAAGGAAAATGAAGCTTTACAACTTTATAAACCTTGACCTACTATTTCAATTAATGTTCCACGTGGAACATTAATTGAAAACAACTGATATTACTTTATCTACACTGTTAATTCTATTTTTAATAATTATCTTTGCAAAACTAAATTCAAAAGGATGTTTTTAACAGAATACGATGTTATTGTTGTCGGAGGAGGACATGCAGGATGCGAAGCTACAGCAGCAGCAGCAAATCTTGGTGCAAAAACACTACTGGTTACTATGAGCTTACAAAACATTGCTCAGATGTCATGTAACCCCGCAATGGGTGGAATTGCCAAAGGACAAATTGTTCGTGAAATCGATGCATTAGGAGGATATAGCGGTATTGTAACCGACAAAACGATGATCCAATTCAAGATGTTGAACAAATCTAAAGGACCCGCTATGTGGAGCCCAAGAGCCCAATCCGATCGTATGATGTTTGCTGAAGAATGGCGTCTAACACTTGAATCACTTCCCAATGTTGATTTCTATCAAGAAATGGTGAGAGGATTAATAATCGAGAACCAAAAAGTGGTAGGTGTAAAAACATCTTTAGGGATCGAAATAAAAGCAAAATCGGTAGTATTAACCAATGGTACTTTTCTTAATGGGTTAATTCATATTGGAGAAAAACAATTTAGCGGAGGAAGAACAGGAGAAAGTGCAGCTTTTGGAATCACAGAACAATTAGTATCATTAGGGTTTGAATCTGGAAGAATGAAAACAGGCACACCTCCAAGAGTCGACGGACGATCATTAGATTTTTCAAAAATGATTCCTCAACCAGGAGACCAAAACCCTGATAAATTCTCTTACTTAGACACTATCAAATTAACAAAACAATTGGACTGTCAAATGACTTACACTTCAGAAGAAGTTCATGATATTTTGCGTTCAGGTTTTGATCGATCTCCAATGTTTAATGGTGCAATTCAAAGTACCGGACCTCGATATTGTCCTTCTATTGAAGATAAAATAAACCGTTTTGCAGATAAAAACAGGCATCAGATTTTTGTAGAACCAGAAGGTTGGAAAACATGTGAAATGTATGTAAATGGATTTTCTACTTCTTTACCTGAAGATATTCAAGCAAAAGCTTTACGAAAAATAGCCGGTTTTGAAAATGCCAAAATATTCAGACCTGGTTACGCCATTGAATATGATTATTTTCCACCTACACAACTTAAACACACTTTAGAAACAAAACTAATTGATCAATTATATTTTGCTGGACAAATAAACGGAACAACTGGTTACGAAGAAGCCGGAGCACAAGGTCTAATGGCTGGAATTAACGCTGCTTTAAAAACACAAGAAAAAGAACCTTTAATACTAAATCGTGACGAAGCTTATATTGGTGTTTTAATTGATGATTTAATTACTAAAGGAACAGAAGAACCGTATCGAATGTTCACTTCTCGTGCAGAATATCGTTTATTGCTAAGACAAGACAATGCCGACGAACGTTTAACTCCATTAGGCCATGCTATTGGTCTAGCATCAGAAGAACGATTAAAGAGACTAGAAAAGAAAACAAAAAAGACGGAAAACTTTATTAATTTTTTTGAAAAAACTTCTGTCAAACCAGAACGAATCAATCCAATATTAGAAGATTTAAATTCAAGCCCTGTAAAAACAAGTCTTAAAATGAAATCAATTGTTTTACGACCTCAAATAAGTCTTTATGATTTAAAACAAATATCAAGAGTTTCAAGTTTTATTGAAGAAAATCAAATAGACAATGAAGTCTTAGAACAAACCGAAATTAGAATCAAATACGACGGCTATATTTCTAGAGAAAAAGAAAATGCAAAAAAATTAAATCGATTAGAAAAATTAAAATTAGCAGAGGATTTAGACTATTGGAAATTTGCATCACTATCACATGAGGCAAAAGAAAAATTATCTCAAATTAAACCAACTACTATCGCACAAGCATCACGAATTTCAGGTGTATCGCCATCTGATATTTCAGTTTTACTAGTATACTTAGGAAGATAAAAAGAATACAAATTTTTAACAACGTTCCACGTGGAACATTGTTTCTTATTAATCAATATATTTGCACAAATTGATATTATTTTGAAACTCAAAGATTATTTTTTAACTCAAGAAGAATTCGAATTAGAAGAAAATTCTTTTGGTATTTTGGAAACAAAACCTCAACCAAAAGTTGAAAATCTTTCTAATTATTATCAAAGTGAAAATTATATTTCACATACTGATTCAAAAAAATCAATCTTTGATTTTGCTTATCAATTTGCAAAAAAAATCAATTTAAAAAACAAAAAAGTTGTATTACAAAAATACAAAGCTTCAGGAAAACTTCTCGACTACGGATGTGGAACAGGTGATTTTCTAAATTATATAAAAGACAAATTTGAAGCAACAGGAATTGAGCCTAATGAAAAAGCAGCTAATTTTGCTAGAAAAAAAAGTTCTTTAAAAATAACTAATCAAACTGATTTATCACAATTCAAAAATGAGACTTTTGATATTATTACATTATGGCATGTTTTAGAACACATTCCTAATTTAAAAGAAATTTCAATTGAATTAAAACGTATCTTAAAAGAAGAGGGTATTTTAATTATTGCCGTTCCTAATCATAAAAGTTATGATGCTAATTATTATCAAAATTTTTGGGCTGCTTATGATGTTCCTAGACACTTATGGCATTTCTCAAAAACAGCGATGAAAAATTGGTGGAATCAATTTGAAATGCAAATTATTGAAATTGCTCCTATGAAGTTAGATGCATTTTATGTTTCTATTCTATCCGAACAATACCGTAATAAAAATATTTTCAGTTTAATTAAGGGAGTCTTTCGAGGTATACTTTCTAATCAAAAAGCTAAAAAGAGTGGAGAATATTCTTCTCTAATCTATATTTTAAAGAAAAAACAGTAAAAAAAGCTCAAATAAAGCCTTTTAACAGCATTTTGAATCCAAAAGGTGCTGTGTATTCTTTTTTCAAAAATAATGAAATACCGCAAGCCAACCTTGAAACCATCATAAATAAAAGGTTTCAGAGAAAACCATATAAAAAAAGCCCCTAATTTTAATAAAATTAGGGGCTTTTTTTATCTTTTAAACTTATTTTAATGTTTTAACACTTTCTCCTACTTTATAACCATTTTGATATAAAACTATTCTATAATCACCTTTTTCAAAATTTTCTTGTTCCCAATCAAAAGCAACTGGAATTTTATCACGGCTATTATAATTAAAAGCTAACTGATCTGAATAATAAATTTCTTCACCTGTTCTACTTGTAATTGATCCATTCTCACTTTCATTAAATTTCGCAAGATGACCATTAGGTTTATACAAACAAATGTATAAATCTTTTGGTCCAAACGGTGTTACTTCATTTTTATCAATATCAAAAGAAACACGTAATTTATTTACTCTACGAGAACGCACTGTTTCTACTTCTTTACCACTATTTCTAACTTTAATTCCTTCAATTGCAAAATTAGAAGCTTTAAGTGTAGAAGCTGTATTCAACAAACTATCTTTTTCTACAATTTCTTCTTTTGCAATTTTAAGTTTTCTTTTCACTGAATCACGTTGGATGATCGTTCCTTGATTTTGAACTAACAAATGATCTTTTTGAACTTTCAAAGTCGAATTTTCATTTTGTAATAAAACAATTTGTTCTTTGTATGAAACTATCTCTCCTTTTAATGAAGCAATTAAACTTTTTGCTTTATCAACTTCATTTTGAGATAATTTATTCTTGCTCAATAATTTTTTAATTTCATTTTGCTTATTTATGATCAAAGAATCTTTTGCATTAATCAATACATCTTTACCATCAGAATCTTTTTGCAAAGATTTAAATTCATCTTCCAAAATTCTCAATTCTAGTTTTAAATCTTCATGAGATGCTATCTCTTGTTCTGATTCTTGAATAACTTCTTGAGTTTCTCCCTCTTGAGCTAAAAAGTAGGCCCACGATCCAATTAAACTTATTGTTAGTAAAGAAATAATGACAGCTGGAATAAGTTTTTTGTTATTTTGAGTAGTCATAATAAATAAATATTTAATTTTTCCAATATTACAGATTTCGTGAATACAATCTTATTAATAAATTCCTAAACTTTATAAAACATCACATTAATTTTACTAAAAAAAGTTAATATAATACAATTTAAAATAGCGAATAATAAAATTTCGTTTAACAACTCGAAAAAAATATACTAACTTTCGGATCTAAAACGTTTTAATAAACAAAAAAGAGAATATGAGGATTTTTAAATTAATAATCGTTTTCTTCACAATCACTCTTCTAATGATACAATGTTCAGAGGATGAATCGATTATACGTGACATTACAACCAATCTTCCTCCAACAGCTTCCAGTTTGAATATTAGTGGAGCTCCTGTTGTTGGACAAATCTTGAAAGGGAATTATACGTATACTGATAAAGAAGGAGACCAAGAAAATGGATCTGAATACAAATGGTATAGAGCTGATAATAACACAGGACTCAATAGAATTGAAATTCCTAATGCTACCGATACAGTATATACGGTTACTGATGCCGATGTCTCAAAATTTTTAAGTTTTGAAGTAACTCCTAAACAAATTGATAGTCAAAAAGGAGAAACTATGCTTTCAAATTATGTTGGCCAAGTAAATGATAATTCTTCTATTTCACAATCTATGATTACCGTCTATCAAGTAAACAATGGAGAAATAACAGATCCTTTTAACTATAATGTTATAGGAGAACTATATGAAGCACAACAAGATATTGCTAAACATAATGAAATATGGGATCTAGTAAAAAAGAGTGTACCCGATTCTTATATCAACCGTATCGCTGAATTTAAAATATTTTGGGGTGTAACCGATGGTCGTAAATTAGGTTATGTAGAAGCAAATTCTGATTTAACAGTTTGGAATTTTGCAATGGCTATTGATTATGCATATCCTGATGGTGTATTTGACGAAGCTGGAACTCTAGAAACCACACTACACGAATTTGCCCATATTTTAACTTTAAACGACACTCAAGTAGATGAAGAAATATCTGTAGGAAATTGTGATAACTATTTTCCAGATTATCCTAAAGAAGGTTTTGCTCGTTACGGTTGTTCTTTCACAGATTCTTATATTAATCAATACTACGTTCCTTTTTGGGAAAATATATGGAATGCAGCTCAAAATAATGGATTAATTAATAGCGAAGTTGAATACTTTAGTAATACTTATCCAGAAGAGTTTATAACTAGCTATGCCGGTACCACACCTAGTGAAGATTTAGCGGAAACATATATTGCTTATATATTAAATCAAAATTCATTAAAACCCATTGTTCAACAGAAAATTGATTTCTTTAAAACATTACCTGAATTTGAACAAATAAAAACAGAAACAAGAGATAAATTAGGTTCTTTAGCAGGCCGTGTTAGTTCAAAAGTAAGTACCAATCATAGATCGACAGGTGCAATACGCCATGGATGTGTAAGAATTCGTTAATATGAGATATTTAATTATTATACTATCATTTATATTGGTTAGTTGTAATTCAACTAAATCGGTTAAAAACGAGCCTTTACTTTATTTACAAAAAACAGCTTGTTTTGGTGCTTGTCCCATATATAAAGCCACTATCTATTCTGACGGTAAAATTATGTATAATGGTGAAAAATTTACACCTTATATTGGTGAAACGGAAACTCAATTATCAAAAAAAGAGCTGAATGATCTAATTCAAGATTTTGAAGATATTCAATTTGAACAATACAGTTCACATTATGTAAATAATAAAATAAGTGATATTCCGTCAACCATTATACAATACAGAGGGAAACAGGTAACCATAAGAGGGTTTAAAGTTCCACCTAAACTAACGGCTTTGATCAATAAAACACAAAAAACAATTGAACAAACCTTACCATAATAAAAAAAGCTCCTTTTCTAGGAGTTTTTTTTATGTAAAAAACGTGTGATTTTTATTGAAAGATCTAAAAATACAATCTTAGCATTAGCATTTCGTTCAATATGATAAAAAGCAGTATTCATTTCTTCTAAAATATCTTGAATATTGGCTCCGTGAATAAAAGGAGCAAATTTTTCCCAATTAAAACCACTTTCAGTTAATTCCATAAAAGTTAAATCATCTGTATGATAATTAGTTAATAAAGCTTGACGAAATACTTGTAAACTATAATTTAAAAATTGTTTTTGTTTTTCTCTTCCCCAAGAATTAATTTCATTGGCCCATTCTACTAAATTTTTTAATACCTGAGGACGTGTTTTTGCCATAAAAGCATTACGAATCCAATTCACAAAATAGTGTTCAAATTCATTATCCACTTCATCCGACACTAATTTTAAAGCTTTATTATAATTACCTTGTGCTTCAAAAGCAATTTCTTTAGCCCTATTTTCATCTAAGACATAATTGGATACTAACTCTGAAGAAATCTCTTCATCACTTATCCTTTTGAAATTGATTAATTGAGTTCTAGATCGAATGGTTTGTAAGATATTATCTTCATTTTCAGCAATTAATATAAAAACAGTTTTTGCTGGTGGTTCTTCAATTATTTTCAATAGTTTATTTGATGCAGCTGTATTTAATTTATCAGCTCCCCAAATAATCATAATTTTATACCCTCCTTCATAACTTTTCAAAGCTAACTTTTTAATAATTTTTTCAGCTTCATCAACCCCAATTTGTCCTTGTTTATTTTCAATTCCTAAAAATTGATACCAATCAAATAAAGACCCATAAGGATACTCATTTATAAATTCACGCCATTCCTTCAAAAATGAATCGGAAGTAGGTTTAGATTTTACTTTATCATTTGTTGCTACAGGAAAAGCAAAATGTAGATCAGCATGCTGTAAATTTTCAACTTTATCTAAAGCCGATTTATTTATAGATAATAATTTTTCAGCATATTGAATAGCCACCATTAATTTACCAACCCCTTGTGGACCTATAAATAATTGAGCATGGGGTACTTTACCATATTCTATCGATTCAAAAATATGTTTTTGTAAAGTACTATTACCGATAATTTTATTAAAAATCATATAGACAAAGATAGTTGAATGTTATCGTATTTCGATAATTTATATTTATATTTAAGCATAAACGACTATACAGCACATGAAGACGAAGAATCTGTTTTATATTATATTATTAGTTTATGTTCCCTTGTTTTCTCAAATAAATATTTCGGAAAATCCACTTTTTAACGAATTTTTTGGAAATGATGAATTTGAATTAGTGCTTGAAAAAACAGATAAAATACTTGAAAGAGGTACTCATGAAGAAAAGGTTTCTGCAAATCTTATCAAAGCTAGTTATATTTTATACAGAGATGATACAGAAAAAGCACTTCAATATTTAAATAGAGCTAAAGCACTCTTAGACATCGATAGTGACCCTATTAATCTTTATATATACTATTATATTGAGGCTTTGTATAATATGTATATTCATAAAAATTTTGAACGATTAAATAGTTTTGTTGAAGCAATCAAAGTAAAAAAGAAACACAATATTATAGATCCTTTTTTTGTAATTGAAGTAGGTTTAGTGGAGTATTACTTAGAAATCGAAAATTATCCAAAAGTATTTTCTATTTCTAATTCTGTTTTCAAACAATTAAAAGAAAATAATATTAAATATAACTCTAATAAAAGTGCTCTTTTTAGATTTAGAGCTGTTTCGGCCAGAAACTTAAAAAGATACGATGAAAGTAAACAGAATTTAGATTCTGCGATGCTATATGCAAAATATTACAATGATTCGACCCAAATTGCCCGGGTCATCAAGTATAAAGCAGATTTACTTTTAGATTTAAAACAATATGATAAAGCACTTGAAACTGCAACAAAAGCTAAAGAACTTTTCGAACGTCATGATCAAAAAAATATGGTCGTTATTTATGATCTTTTAGGGTTCATTGCTTTTGAGCAAAAACAATATGATAAAGCCAAAATATACCTCGAAAAGGTTCTTAATCAGGATTATATTTATTATTTAACTGACTATGTAAAAACCTCTCAATATTATAGGCGTATTTTAGAAAAGGAAAATGAAATTGAAAAAGCTTATCTAACTTTAAAAAAAGAAGATTCTATTAAGCATGCTATTTCGGGACAAAATATTGACAATAAAATACTCAATTTAGAATTAGATTATCAAGAATTTCAAAACAATGCTATTTTAGAAAAAAGTAAGAAACGTACTTGGTGGATTATTTACATGCTTATATTTTCATTAATGGGTATTGGATTACTGAGTTTTCTTCTCTATCAGCGATCTGTTAACATCAAAAAACTCAAAAAAACCCAGATTAGTATTGAAAATACCAATAGAAAGTTGAAAAAAGTTAATTTTAAATTAAGCAAATTCGGAAAAATCGTTTCACATGATTTAAAAGCTCCAATTCGCTCTATAGGCTCTTTAGCAACCTTCATTTTAGAAGATGAACCTCAACTAAGCAAAAATTCAAAAAAGTACATACACCTCATCCATGAGTCTGTAATGGCAACTGAAAATTTAATTTTAAATATGTTAACATTAGCTCGTGCTGAAAACAATACTTTTGAAAAAAGAAAAATTTCTTTTGACCAAATAATTCAACAAGTAGAAGTCAATCTATTCTATGATATTCATAGAAGTAATGCAACCCTCACCTTCATAAAAAAACCTCAATATATTTATGGAAATAAAATATTACTAATTCAATTATTTCAAAATTTCATTCAAAACTCCATTAAATATAGAGATGAAAACCGACCATTAATCATTGAAATTAACTATCACCCAGAAGAAAATAAAATTACTATAGAAGATAACGGTATTGGGATTGATGCAGATAATTTAGATAAATTATTCAAAGCATATAATCAAGAAAATTTTGAATCAGTCGATAGAGGTGTTGGACTAGGCTTATACATAACAAAAACTATAGCCGATCTACATGAAATAATTATCAAAATATTAACAAAAAAACACGAAAAAACAATAATTAATTTATATTTTGAAAAAAACCATATTCAATAATAAATGAAAAGTTTATTGTTTTCACACATTTTTCTATTCTTTTTTACTTTTGCAGATGATGAAAATATTGCAGATAATACACTTTATCGCTTATATTATGGTCAAAATAAATATACAGCTGCTGTTGAAAAAGCAGACTCTATTCTAAAAATAGGAAAAGGAGATCTTATTACTGCTAACATTATCAAAGCAGATTACATTTTATATAGAGGTAATACACAAAAGGCTTTAGCTTATATTATTAACGCTAAAAAACTATTACAAGAAAAAGAAACTATTGATCCTGTTAATCAATATATGCTATATTATATTCAGTCTGCATTTAATGTTTATGATAACAATTATTTCAACCGCTTAGATAATTTTGTTAATGCTAAAAAAATTAAAGAAGAATATGGTTTAATTGATCCTTATTATTTAACGGAGGAAAATATCGTATTCTATTATAATGATAACAAAAACTATACTAAAACTTTTTCGATAATACATTCAGTTTTCACTGAATTAAAAAATCATAATATCAAATATCATCCTATAAAAAGCGCTTTATTTCGTGCTAATTCTATTGCTTTACGAGAAACAAAAAAATATGTACAGAGTCAATCTAACTTAGATTCAGCTATGCTATATGCACACTATTATAATGATTCCACTCAAATAGCTCGAGTCTATAAATATCAATCTGAATTATATTTTGCTAAAAAACAGTATCAAAAAGCTTTAAAAACCGCATTACATGCTAAAGAACTTTTTGAAAAATATGATCAAAAAAATCTGCTAGTTATCTATGAATTATTGGGTAAAATATATTATCAACTTGAAGATTTTGTTAACTCTAAAAAATACTTGCAAAAAGTAGTGGTTAACCCTCCTTATATTTTCAATTTAAAAATATTTAAAAATGCTTCTTATTTATACCAACAATTATTAAGAAAAGAAGGTAATATAAATAAAGCCTATGAAATTTTAAAAAATGAAATTGCCATACAAAGAAAAATATCTGGTCAAAACGTTGATATTAAACTTCATAATTTAGAATTAGATTACCAAAAATTTAAAAATAATGCTACCTTAAAGAAAAGAAAACAACGTACTTTATCCATTTTATATATTCTTGTTTTTGTTCTAATAGGTATGGGGTTACTAAGTCTTTTACTTTATCAAAGATCCATTAATATCAAAAAACTCAAACAAACTCAAAAATCCATTGAAAAAGCTAATAAAAAACTTAAAAACATTAATTTTAAATTAAACAAATTCGGTAAAATAGTTTCACACGATTTAAAAGCTCCAATTCGTTCTATTGATTCTTTGACCACTTTTATAGAGGAAGATGAACCCAATTTAAGTGAAAGTTCTAAAAAATATATAGAACTTATACATGAATCTGTCATGACAACGGAGAATTTAATTCTCAATATGTTAACCTTAGCTCGTAGTGAACATAATACACTTAGTAAAAATAAGGTTCATTTTAATGAAATCATTAAACAAGTAAAAGCCAATTTGTTATATGATATTAATAGAAGTAACGCTCAAATTATTTTGAAAAATAGTCCTCATATTATTTACGGCAATAAATTATTATTAATTCAACTCTTTCAGAACCTTATTCAAAATTCTATCAAATATAGAGAAGGGAATCGAAATTTATTAATTGAACTCGATTATGATTCAGTTGAAAGAAAAATGACCATTCAAGATAATGGAATTGGAATTGATTCTAAAAATTTAGATAAACTTTTCGAAGCTTATAATCAATTACAATTTGAATCTACTGACAAAGGGATTGGACTTGGTCTATACATTACAAAAACAATAGCTAATCTTCATGATATTACTATAAAAATTGAGTCTAAAATAAATGAAGGTACTTTAATCAATTTATATTTTAAAGAAAACACTATTCAATAATTTTAAGAGAACTGTATATTTGTAAAAATTTAATTCAATATTTTAACCCATGAGTTTATTAATAGTAGGCGTAATTGCATTTGATCACATTGAAACTCCATTTGGAAAATCTGAAAAAATGCTAGGAGGTCCTGTTACTTTCTCTGCTCTTGCTGCCTCTCATTTCAATATTAAAATTGATGTAATTTCTGTAGTTGGAGGTGATTTTGGAGATCAAAACCTTCAATTATTAAACAATCAAAATATTTCTACTAAAAATATTATGGTATACCCTGATGAAAAAACCTTCTTCTGGGCTGGAAAATACCACAACGATATGAACTCTAGAGATACTTTAGCTACGGATTTAAATGTTTACCAAAATTATACTCCTACTGTATCTAAAGAATTAAATCCCACTATATTATTATTAGGTAATGATCATCCTAAAAACCAATTAGAAGTCATTAACCAATTAACTAATAGACCTAAACTCATTGTCTTAGATACTATGAATTACTGGATGGATAATTTTTGGGATGAATTAATTCATGTAATTAATGAAGTAGATATTATTACTATTAATGATTCTGAAGCAAGACAACTTTCAGGAGAATACTCTTTGGTTAAAGCAGCAAAAAAAATCCTACAAATGGGACCTCAATTTCTCATTATCAAAAAAGGAGAACATGGTGCTTTATTATTTAGTAAAGAAGAAGTCTTCTTTGCTCCTGCTTTACCTCTAGAAGAAGTATTTGACCCAACCGGAGCTGGTGATACCTTTGCAGGTGGTTTTGTAGGCTATTTAACTAAAACACAGGATTTTTCATTTGAAAATTTAAAAAGAGCTGTTATTTATGGCAGCGCTATGGCTAGTTTTTGTGTAGAAAAATTTGGTCCAGAACGATTATTTGAACTAAACAAAGATTCATTTAATCGAAGAATTAAAGCATTTGAACGCCTAACTAACTACCAAATAAAGATTTAAATATACTGTAGAAACAATAGATAGTAAATTAGTCTTCATTTAAGAAATTTTATGAAGATTTTTCTTTCAATATTTTTTATTCTTTCATCTATTTTTCTTTTTTCAAAAGAAAAATTACCTGAAAATACCTTCTTTAAGCTAAGGAAGCAATATTCTGATGAGTATATATATATAAAAGCAAAAGATGCTCTTAAAAAAAGTAATCTATCTCAAAAAAATACTTTTGACGCAAACGAATTTTTGTTAGTTTATCATTTAAACAAAAATAATATAGAAACTGCTACCAGATACCTAAATAAATTAAACCCACGAACAGAAGCACAAAAATATCTTTTCAATTGTAGAAAAGCATATTATTATTATCGTCTAAATAAGCCATTTGAAGAATTCAATTGTTACTTAAAAGCTAAATCTATCATCAGTAAAAGTAAATTTTATGATCATGAATTTATTATAAATTATAACTTATCTCAATTTTATTTACTTTATAAAAATAGTGAAAAAGTATTAGAAACATGTCATGATTTCTTTAAGAATATATCTATAATAAAAGACAAATATCATTATAAAAAAAGTGAGTTTTATAGATTTGAAGCAGAAGCTTATATGAATCTTGGTAAATATAAAAAAAGTCTAGCTAAAATTGACTCTTCATTATTTTATTCTATATATAATAATGATACAACTCAAATATTTTTAGGAAAACGATTAAAATCTCAAATATTTTTAGAAAAAAAGGACTATAATAAAGCCAAAGAGATTGTTAAAGAATTAAAATCTTCTATTTATAATGCTAAAAATGTTAACTTTTATCAACATAATGATCTATTAAATGATTATATATTAGGTAGAATTTATTTCGAAAATAATCAAAATGAAATAGCAAAACCTTATTTAAAAAAAGTTACCTACAGTGTTATAGAATTTCCCTATCATGAAATATACCATAACTCTGTAAAAATTTATACAGAAATTTTAAATAAAGAAAATAAACATAAAGAAGCTTATAATCTTTTGTTTAGAATGGAAGAAAAAAAAGATTCTATTTATAATTCACATGAATACAATAAGATTCTTAATAAAGAAATTGATTATATACAAGAAAAAGAAGAAATTCATTATGAATTAAAAGAATTAAAATGGAGGTGGTTAATCATTGGTTTTCTAGTACTTTCTACTACTCTTGTTTTTCTTTACATTTTTAGATTAAAAAATATAGAAAATTTAAAAGTAAAGAATAGACTTATTGCAAAGAATAATAGAGAACTTAATACCTTAAATGAAAGTTTAGAGAAATTTGCCCAAATTACTTCTCATGATTTGAAAGCACCTATTCGCTCAATTGGACATCTTGCTACTTTTATACAAGAAGATGAGCCTAATTTATCAGAAGAATCTAAAAAGAATTTAGAGCATATTCAATCTTCCGTTGAAAATTCTAATAATTTAATTCTCAACATGTTAGCTTTAGCTAAAAGTAATGATAAAAACATAAGCAGAGAAAAAGTAAACACTTGGGTAATTTTTAGAGCAGTAGAGTCCAATCTCTTAAAAATGATATCCGATTCGAATGCTAAAATTATTTATAATGAACGATTACCTATTTTTATAACTGGAAATCAATCTTTACTTATTCAACTTTTTCAAAATATTATTCAAAATTCAATCAAATATGCCAGAAAAGGTGTTGATCCATTAGTTGAAATATCTGCTGTTGAATCAGGAAAATCCACAATTTTTTATATAAAAGATAATGGTGTAGGAATCAAAGAAGATAAAAAAGGTTATCTATTTAATGCTTTTTCACAAGAAAATTTTGAATCGCTTGATAAAGGAGTTGGTTTAGGTTTATATATTACTAAAAAAATAGCCGATATTCATAATGCTAAAATCACAATCAATTCCAATGATAAAAACGGTACTATTGTAGGTATTATTTTTAATAAGAAGTAACTTTATTTAATGCGATCTGGATTCTGTTTTATAAAAGCATCCCATCCTGAATACGATTTTCCTAAATCAGGTTTCCTCATATTATAAAAATGGCAAACTGCTGCAGCCAATCCATCTGTACCATCTAAGTGTTTTGGCATTTCTTTTATTTTAAATTGACTCATTAACATACCTGCTACTTGCTCTTTAGATGCTGTTCCATTACCCGTTATAGACATTTTAATTTTTTTAGGAGCATATTCAGTTATGGGAATCTCTCTAAAAAGTCCAGCAGCCATTGCCACACCTTGAGCACGTCCTAATTTTAACATCGATTGTACATTCTTTCCAAAAAAAGGTGCTTCCAAAGCCATTTCATCAGGATGATATTCATCTATAATTCCTAATATTCTTTCAAAAATTTTCTTTAATTTCATTTGATGATTAGGTAATTTTCCTAACATAATTTCACCAAAATGAATCAATTCCATTTTTTTTCCAATAACACGAATCACACCATATCCCATAATAGTGGTTCCTGGATCAATTCCTAATATTATTTTTTCAGTATTTTTTGACAAAATTTATTCTATGTATTAAGGATTAAGTTGTAAAGATTAAGTCATAAGAACCGAATCTTTTTCAAAAATACATAAACCTTTTTATATAAAACAAAAGCTTCTCAAATGAGAAGCTTTTAGTTATTATAAATAATAATAAATTATGTATTCTTTTTAGCCCAAGTATCTTTTAAGGTTACGGTCCTATTAAATACCTTTTTAGCTTCTGTTGAATCTCTATCGACCACAAAGTACCCTAAACGTTGAAACTGGAATCTATCACCTTCTTTTGCCGTTTTAAGATAAGGTTCTGCATAACCTGTAATGGTTTTCATAGAATCTTCATTTAAAAACTTCATAAAATCAATTGAATTTCCTTCATCATCTTTATGACTATCAGGTGCTGGATCTTTAAATAAACGATCGTAAATACGAACTTCTACTTCTTCAGCATGCTTTGCTGAAACCCAATGCAATGTTCCTTTTACTTTACGTTTACTTGCCTCTGTACCACTTCCACTTTTACTATCTGGATCATAGGTACAATAAACGGTTGTAATATTTCCATCTGCATCTTTATCACAACTTTCAGCTTTGATAATATAAGCATTTTTAAGTCGTACTTCTTTTCCTAATTTTAATCGGAAGAACTTTTTATTAGCTTCTTCTCTAAAATCTTCTTTTTCTATATAGATTTCTCTTGAAAAAGGAACTTCTCGAGTTGAATCATCCTCCTCATTAGGTGAATTTTCTGCAATGAGTATTTCTTCCTGATCTTCAGGATAATTCGTAATCACTATTTTTAAAGGATCTAATACAGCCATCACACGAGGTGCCATTTGATTTAAATGATCGCGAATTGCATATTCTAATAATGAAATATCAATCACATTATCTCGTTTAGCAACCCCTACTTTTTCCCAAAATGTACGAATACTCTCAGGTGTATATCCTCTACGTCGTAAACCTGAAATGGTTGGCATACGTGGATCATCCCATCCCGTTACAATACCTTCTTCAATTAATTTATTCAATTTACGTTTAGAGGTAATCATATATTCTACATTTCCTCTTGCAAATTCACGTTGTTTATTACGCACTTTTGTAGCATCATAAACTTGATCTAAATACCAATCATATAATGGTCTATGATGTTTAAATTCTAATGAACATAATGAATGTGATATTTGTTCAATATAATCTGATTCACCGTGAGCCCAATCATACATTGGATATATATTCCATTTAGAACCTGTTCGATGATGTTCTTCTTTTAAAATACGGTACATAACTGGATCACGCATAAACATATTAGAAGAACTCATATCAATTTTAGCACGTAATACTTTTGAACCTTCTTCAAAATCACCGTTTTGCATGCCTTCAAACAGAACTAAATTTTCTTCTACAGAACGATTTCGAAAAGGACTTTCTATACCTGGTTCACTCGGAATACCACGTTGTTCATTAATAACATCTGAAGACTGATCATCTACATAGGCTTTCCCTTCTTTTATTAATTGAATAGCCCAATCATACAATTGTTGAAAATAATCAGAAGTAAACAACACTTCATTCCATTGATATCCTAGCCATTCTATATCTTTACGAATAGCATCAACATATTCTTGTTCTTCTTTTGCTGGATTGGTATCATCAAAACGCAAATTAACCGGAGCTCCATATTTTTCTCCTAAACCAAAGTTTAAACAAATGGCTTTCGCATGCCCTAAGTGTAAATAACCATTAGGTTCAGGTGGAAAACGAAAACATAGTTTTTCTTTTGGAAAACCATTAGCTAAATCTTCTTCTATAATTTGCTCAATAAAATTAAGAGACTTTTCTTCAGACATGATTTAAAAATATTTAAACTACAAAGATAGGTAATAATGTAGCAAAATAAAAGAGATCTGTAATGCCTCCCTTTTTATAAAAAAGCTCCTATTAGAATATCATCTAATAAGAGCTTTAAATAATCAATTATATTAACATCTATCATAGATTTATAAAATAATACTAAAAAGCCCTCTTTTTTTCAGATTAGGAGCAATATAACAATATTAACTAACCAAAATAAACTATTGAAGGGGTCGAAAAAAATGAGGGCTTAAATATTTAGTATTAATTCTTTTATAATTTTTTAAAAAGCTTGAATGGTTAATTTAAATCCTGATGTTGAAGCTGCAGTTGGTGTTGTTCCATTCTTTTTTATTGCATTTACTACTAAAATTGTTCCTGCAGTTAAATCTTTTACTCCAATAAATTTACATTCACTTGATTGACCTACATAAGCTGTAATATAAGGACAACGTTGTCCTCCTACAACTTCACCTCCTGTAGTTCTGATCTCAACAGTCCAAAATGTACTAGCAGAAGTTGTCATCATCCAATCTATAGAACCATCTACAATATAAGTTCCATCTTGAAGAATCTCAAATTCTGTATCAGATAGTTGTCTTATATATTCAGGTGATAATGTTATAGAAGAAGATCTACTCGGAATTGACACTCGATTAGTAGATCCACCCAAATTAGTAAAAACTTGATTATTATCAGAAATAATAGCTGCTGCCAAAACAGGTATCTTAGTCTTTTTTATTTCTTGTTCTAATGAATGACTATTAATTAATTTTTCCCATGCTGTTCCATTAAATCCATAAATATTTCCTTCTTCTACTGCTAAATCTCCACTATTAGCTGTTGCTGTATTAATTACTAACATTCCTGGTTGTGGATCTGTTATGGTTGTAAGATCATCTTTACCTGTTAGGGCTACTCTATTAATATATAATGCTTTACTTGTAGACGTTAAATCTAATACAGCTGAAGAATTGGGAGGTACATTGGTATCTCCAATTGCTACTTGCCCATAAAGATTAAAAGACAAAACGGTTAAAATTACTAAAACTATATTTTTCATTTTTATTTATTTTTAAATTATTAATTGTAATATTTGACTACTAATCCTGAAGAAAAAGGAACTCCTAAGCTACTATTTGCAGCAACTCTTACATATTGAGGTGTATTACCACTCAAATAACTTATATTTATTTTAAATCGATCTCCTTTATTTAATGTTAAAATGGTTTTATAATAACAAGGTGCTGTCAAACTATTATAGTTTGTTAAAATATGACATACATCCCTACTTTCAGCGGTATAAGAAGATCCTACTCTTTTAACATAAACATCTGTTGTTCTTCTTATATGAGTTGAATTAAGTTTAATAAGCATTGAAAAAAAACCATATATTTCATATGTTCCATCTTGCACAACTTCAAATTCATTACGATTAATTTTCTTAATAAGATCAGTTGAAGTATCCGATTTCATTATATCACTTCCTCTTGATTCAAATGCAAAAGTTGATGTTCCACCTGTACTATAACTATTACCAGAAGCTGTAGCATAAGTTGTAAAATAATACCCTGCTAATTTTGGTATTCCTAAATCTTCCAAATAAGTTGTTAAATCATCTTCATCTATTTTATTAGACCAACCATTAGTTGTGTAAACATAAAAATCATTTGCTTTTACTTCATTATCTAATCCTGTATTGGCATCTGAAGTATTATAAACAATCATACCTAATTCTGGATTTATAATAGTTGTGACATCATCAGTTCCTGTTAATGAAACTTTAGTAATTATAAAACCTTTTCTTGTATTAGATCCTAAATCAAGAGAAGAAGAAGGATGAGGTGAATCATTATTAATCCCAACTTGGGATCGTAAAATTCCAAAGCCCAATAAAATACTGAGCATCATAACAACAGTTTTTTTCATTTTAAGTGTTAATTTTTATTAGATAGGCAAATCTAATGGCATAGGAACCACTTAACATAGTTTTAACGTACTCAAAACCTACTCAAATTATGTAATAACAACTGTTTAGAACTACTCACTTACTACTCATAACTACTAAATACTTCATTTTTAAAGCTAATTATTTATAAAACTTATAAAAAACATATTCTAGCATGATTATAATTCAATTTCCAATATTATGTTTGTAAACTAATTAACTTAATGATCTTTTAATAAACTTAAATATCTTTTATTAACCATGCCTATTACATTTTCAATGAAGAAAAGTATATCCTTTATACTCATAGTATTTCAAATGCATTTATTTGGACAATACAATGAATATGTCAAAAAAAAGCTTACTCAAATTGATAGTTTATATGGAATAGATGAAGAATTGACCATACAAATAAGTAATGAACTGGCAGAATATGCAACACAACATCATAATGATGAACTTTTTGTTCAATCTCAGTTATATGCTGTTCAATTATTATTTAATCAAAAAAAATATAATGAAGCTATTGTAAAAGTTAAAGAATTAATTGAAACAGCTAAAACTACTAACAAAAATCAATTAGTTTATTGTTTAACCATTTTAAACAATTTTTATGTACAATTAGGTTTAAATAACGAATCTGATCAGTTAACCAATCAAATTTTAAATCTTTATAAAGGAGAAAACTCTTCAAATGCTTACTTAACAAAAGGAAATATCTATATATCTAAAATACAATTATTAACAAGCTATTCTGAATTTAATGATCTAAACCTTGATGAGCAAAAAAATAAAAATACAATTTTAAACTATGCCAAGAAAGCCTATCATTATTATAATAAAATAGATTCATCTAATCAAAATTATTTATTTTTTAAATTAAATGGATTAAATACAATGCATTTAGCATATTACAATCTAAATAACGTAGATTCTACAATCTATTATACTAATCAATTAAAATATTATTTTGAAAAAAATAATCAACTAAAAGAAAATAAACTCATCTTCTTTTTTTATTATTTTGCTCAAGGTAGAACCTTCTTATTAAAAGAAGAGTATTCAAAAGCATTATTTTATTTTAATAAAGCATTAAAAAATATTGAATATAACTCTTCTCCAGAATCTAAAATGTATTTATATAAAGATTTATCCAAAACCTATACTTATTTATCTGATACCCTAAAAAATAAAGAATACACACTACAATACTTTCATTTAAAAGATAGTATAAGTAATGTTAGAAATAATATACGAAATGCATATCATGATGAAATTATAAAAAAATCTCAGAAAAGAGAATCTGAAAAATATTATGGATTAATTATAAGCTTTTTCATTCTATTATTGTTAATAAGTCTTTTCTTTATTTTCTATAAAAAGAAAAAAAGAGAATTAACCGATCAAACCAATAAAACACTCGTTTTAAATAATCTTGATAAATTATTAGAATTAGCAAAAAGTAATGATATTTTGTTTCAGACTACTTTTAATGAACTATATCCAGAGTTCATTGCAAAAATACCAACATTTTTAACAGAAGATGAAATCAAAATTTGCTCTATGATTAAATTAAATTTTTCTTCAAAAGAAATTTCACAATATACTTTTACAAGTATACGAACTATTGAAAATAAACGATATAGAATACGAAAAAAGCTTGATTTAGATACTAAAACCAAGTTAAACCAATATTTAAAAAATTTATAAAAGAAAACCTCGTCCAAACTTTGAACGAGGTATAACTCACTTGTGTAACTTTACTACTACTAACTCTAAAACTTAACAACTATTTAAATACAAACAGTGTGCCAAAAACACTTTTTAAAACAAAAAAATCCTTTATATTTTTATAAAGGATTGTATTATACATAATTAACTTTATTTATTTTAAAATAGCCGCTACACCTGGTAATTCTTTTCCTTCTAAAGATTCTAACATAGCTCCACCACCAGTTGATACATAAGAAACTTTATCAGCATAGCCAAATTGTTTTACAGCAGCTACTGAATCACCTCCTCCTACTAAAGAGAATGCACCATTCTGAGTAGCTTTAAATATAGCATCACCAATAGCCTTTGTTCCAACTGCAAAGTTTTCCATTTCAAAAACACCTAAAGGTCCATTCCATAAGATTGTTTTTGAATTATAAATTACTTCAGAAAATTTTGCAATCGTTTTAGGACCTATATCTAAACCTTGCCATCCAGCAGGAATTTCTTTAGTTAACACAATTTTTCTATCTGCTTCGTTAGAAAAAGCATTAGCAGCAATTGAATCTTCTCCTATTAATACTTCAACATTTTGTTTTTTAGCAGCCTCTAAAATATCCAATGCTAATTGTAATTTATCATCTTCACAAATAGAATCTCCAATATCTCCACCAAGTGCCTTTACAAATGTATAAGTCATTCCTCCACCAATAATCAAATTATCAACTGCAGGTAAAATATTTTCAATAATGGTAATTTTAGAAGATACTTTAGATCCTCCTAAAATAGCTGTAACAGGCTTTTCTCCATCTTTCAACACTTTATTAATTGCTTCAATTTCTTTAGCTAATAAATAACCAAAGCATTTATTCTCTCCAAAAAATTCTGCTACAATTGCAGTGGAAGCATGAGCTCTATGCGCTGTTCCAAAGGCATCATTCACATAAATATCACCTAATTTAGCTAATTTTTCAGCAAAGGCTCTATCACCATCTTTTTCTTCTTTGTGAAAACGTAAGTTTTCTAATAATAAAATTTCACCAGGTTCTAGATTTGCAACAACTTGTTCAACTTCTGGACCTACACAATTAGGTACAAACTTAACTTGAACATTTAAAACTTCTGTAAGATGATCCACTACATGTTTCAATGAAAAATCATCTGAAACAATCCCTTTAGGACGTCCCAAATGTGACATCAAAATACAACTTCCTCCATCTTCTAAAATTTTTATAATTGTCGGTTTTGCAGCTTGAATTCTAGTATCATCTGTTATTTCTCTATTTTCATTCAATGGAACATTAAAATCAACACGAATAAGCGCTTTTTTATCTTTAAAATTAAAATCGTTGATGGTCTTCATTTATATAATAATTTGGATTCTTAAAATTGAATTACAAATTTAGTTTTTTAAATTGAATTTTTTGGAAGGATTTCAAAATCATTTTTCAACGAATAGTAATACATATTATATTATTTATTTAAATTTTTAAAAAAGAATAATTGTTTATAATATAGGGACTGTTGATAAGTTAATAACTTTTGTTTAATTAATTTTTTAAGATTGATTTCAATAGATTTATCAACGTATTATTTAAAATATATAATTGTTAATCAATAATTTAATTAGTTATAAACAAAATTTATTGAATTGTTAATTTATCTATTTTTTGATATAAAAAATGTTTAAAATAGTGTAAATTTGTAGAAAAAGTTGTCATTATTTTTAGCCATAAAAAGAATAAAAAATACTTGACTTGAATTGTTTTTTTTCGAATTACTTTTTTTAGAATATGAGTCAAGAAAAAGGTTTCATATTTAATTAAAATTTAGTTTATTTTTATTAACAATTTAGTAAAGTTTGTTTTAACTTAATTTTAAATAACTTAGCATTTTCGAATAAGAATGATTGTTGAAAACTAAAACTTAAAATAAATAAAATGAAAATTTCATTAGGATCAGATCATGCAGGAGTAGAATATAAAGCTAAAATTATTGAGTTATTAACATCTCAAGATATTGAAATAAAAGATTTTGGACCTTTTTCAACAGATAGTGTTGATTATCCAGATTATATTCACCCTGTTGCACATGATGTTGAAAAGGGAAATGCAGATTTAGGTATTATATTATGTGGTAGTGGAAATGGTGCTGCTATGACAGCTAATAAACACCAAGGAATTCGTTGTGGTTTGGTTTGGACATCCGAATTGGCCGAATTAACACGTTTACATAATGATGCTAATATTATTTCAATTCCAGCTCGTTTTGTTGATTTGGAAACAGCTCTTGAAATTGTTAAAACATTTATATCAACTGATTTTGAAGGCGGAAGACATCAAAAAAGAGTTGATAAGATAGCATGTAACTAATATTGAGTTACTATATAAAAATGAGAATATTAGGTTTAATAATTTTTATATTTATTTTTTTAAATTGTTCATCCAATTATTCAGGAATTGTTTATGAAGGGAATAAATTTAATACTATCATTTTACATGAGACTACTATGTTAGATGTAATTAAGATCTATGGTAAACCAAAAAAAGTAATCAATTGGGAAGGTAATAAAGAAAATTTTTATAAAAAAAAGATTTCTTTTACTTACGATATTTCTGATTCTATCCATAAGATTAATTATATAACCTTTTTTAAAAATTTTAAAGGTAAAACTACTAAAGGATTACTATTGAATAATGCTTTAATTTTAGATAGTGTGTTGAAATATTATCCAAATGGTAATTGGGAAATTTCTTATGATTCATTAGAATTATCGTATTGGAAGAATAACATATATTTTATTTTAGATTATAAAAATAAAAGCCCCTTTACTTATAATTCTTTTCAAGAAAGAGATTCTATTTTAAAAGATCAATATCGTTTGAAAAAAATCAAAGAAACGATAATATATTAATAAGATAATTTGTTGATAATGTAAATATTAAAATGATTTTATTATAAGTTTTTAACAAATATGTATATTATATTAAATAGTATATCGATATTTTATAGATATATAACAAAAGTAGGTTCATAAATACGATCTAAAAAAAGAATTTATTTTTTGAATAATAATTAATGTATTTGTAATAATTAATATATTTTTTTTTATATTTTATAAAATATTCATTATTATATTATAATTATTATTAAAATAGATTTTAGTATTAATCGAAAAATAACTATGAATTTTAACATTTTTTTTGTATTCTTATGATTATATATACAAACAAAATGATATGATGAGGGGCTTTTATATTTTATGTTTGACTTTTTTTTCAGTTATTCATATTTTTTCACAAGTAGGGGTTAATACAGATAATCCAACAGAAACTTTAGATGTTAACGGGACATTACGTGTTCGTGAAATTGATAATGGTACTACATTAGCTACTAGAGATTCAATTTTAGTAGTAAGTGGGAAGGGAATTGTACAAAAAGTTTCAGCTGCAGCTGTAGTAGCTGAAGGGGGAAATTCACCAGGAAATGTTTCTGTTTTAACAGATGGAACCGTTATTGTTGGTTCCGGAACTACAAATCAAGAAATAACGTTGGGACAAAATGGAGCTACTACGAATCAAGTATTAAAATGGAATGGTACTTCGTGGGTTGCTTCTGATGATTTAAATACGGATAATCAAACGTTGACTAATTTAAGTTTAAATTCGAGTAATGTATTAAGTATTAGTTTAGAAGATGGGGGAACTAAGACACTTGATTTAAGTAGTTTGAACAATATAGGCACAGACGATCAGCAATTAAGTTTAACGGGTAATAGTTTATCTTTAGAAGATGGCGGTACCGCGATTGATTTAAGTGGTTATTTAGACAATACAGACGATCAGCAATTAAGTTTAATGGGTAACAGTTTATCTTTAGAAGATGGTGGCACAGCAATTGACTTAAGTAGCTACTTAGATAATACAGATAATCAACAATTAAGTTTAACGGGCAATAGTTTAGCCCTAGAGGACGGAGGCACCGCGATTGATTTAAGTGGCTACCTAGATAATACGGACAATCAGACAATTACGGATTTAAGTTTAAACTCGAGTAACGTATTAAGTATTAGTATAGAAGATGGTGGCACAGAGACGTTAGATTTGAGCAGTTTAAACAATAGTGGAACGGATGATCAACAGTTAAGCTTAACCGGCAATAGTTTGGCTTTAGAAGACGGAGGCACAGCAATTGACTTAAGTAGCTACTTAGATAATACAGACAATCAGACGATTACGGATTTAAGTATAAACTCAAGTAATGTGTTGAGCATTAGCATAGAAGATGGTGGCACGGAGACCTTAGATTTGAGTAGTTTAAACAATAGTGGAACAGACGATCAGCAATTAAGTTTAACGGGCAATAGTTTAGCTCTAGAGGACGGAGGAACAGCGATTGATTTGAGTGGCTACTTAGATAATACGGATAATCAGCAATTAAGTTTAACGGGCAATAGTTTATCCTTAGAAGACGGAGGCACTGCAATTGATTTAAGCGGCTACCTAGATAATACGGACAATCAAACAATTACGGATTTAAGTATAAACTCGAGTAACGTATTGAGTATTAGCATAGAAGATGGTGGTACGGAGACGTTAGACTTAAGTAGTTTAAATAATAGTGGAACGGATGATCAACAATTAAGCTTAACAGGTAATAGTTTAGCCCTAGAGGACGGAGGAACCGCGATCGACTTGAGTGGTTACTTAGATAATACGGACAATCAAACAATTACGGACTTAAGTATAAACTCGAGTAACGTATTGAGTATTAGCATAGAAGATGGCGGTACAGAGACGTTAGATTTGAGTAGTTTAAACAATAGTGGAACAGACGATCAACAATTAAGTTTAACCGGCAACAGTTTATCTTTAGAAGATGGCGGCACAGCAATTGACTTAAGTAGCTACTTAGATAATACAGACAATCAGACGATTACGGATTTAAGTATAAACTCAAGTAATGTGTTGAGCATTAGCATAGAAGATGGTGGCACGGAGACCTTAGATTTGAGTAGTTTAAACAATAGTGGAACAGACGATCAGCAATTAAGTTTAACGGGCAATAGTTTAGCTCTAGAGGATGGAGGAACCGCGATCGACTTGAGTGGTTACTTAGATAATACGGACAATCAAACAATTACGGACTTAAGTATAAACTCGAGTAACGTATTGAGTATTAGCATAGAAGATGGCGGTACAGAGACGTTAGATTTGAGTAGTTTAAACAATAGTGGAACAGACGATCAACAATTAAGTTTAACCGGCAACAGTTTATCTTTAGAAGATGGCGGCACAGCAATTGACTTAAGTAGCTACTTAGATAATACAGACAATCAGACGATTACGGATTTAAGTATAAACTCAAGTAATGTGTTGAGCATTAGCATAGAAGATGGTGGCACGGAGACCTTAGATTTGAGTAGTTTAAACAATAGTGGAACAGACGATCAGCAATTAAGTTTAACGGGCAATAGTTTAGCTCTAGAGGATGGAGGAACAGCGATTGATTTGAGTGGCTACTTAGATAATACGGATAATCAGCAATTAAGTTTAACCGGCAATAGTTTATCCTTAGAAGACGGAGGCACTGCAATTGATTTAAGCGGCTACCTAGATAATACGGACAATCAAACAATTACGGATTTAAGTATAAACTCGAGTAATGTATTAAGTATTAGCATAGAAGATGGCGGTACAGAGACGTTAGATTTAAGTAGTTTAAATAATAGTGGAACAGACGATCAGCAATTAAGTTTAACCGGCAATAGTTTATCCTTAGAAGACGGAGGCACTGCAATTGATTTAAGCGGCTACCTAGATAATACGGACAATCAAACAATTACGGATTTAAGTATAAACTCGAGTAATGTATTAAGTATTAGCATAGAAGATGGCGGTACAGAGACGTTAGATTTAAGTAGTTTAAATAATAGTGGAACAGACGATCAGCAATTAAGTTTAACCGGCAATAGTTTATCCTTAGAAGACGGAGGCACTGCAATTGATTTAAGCGGCTACCTAGATAATACGGACAATCAAACAATTACGGATTTAAGTATAAACTCGAGTAATGTGTTGAGCATTAGCATAGAAGATGGAGGTACAGAGACGTTAGATTTGAGTAGTTTAAACAATAGTGGAACGGATGACCAACAATTAAGTTTAACAGGTAATAGTTTAGCTCTAGAAGATGGCGGCACTGCAATTGATTTAAGTGGCTATTTAGATAATACAGACAACCAACAATTAAGTTTAACGGGTAACAGTTTATCTTTAGAAGATGGAGGTACCGCGATCGACTTGAGTGGCTACTTAGATAATACAGACAATCAGCAATTAAGTTTAACGGGTAACAGTTTATCCTTAGAAGATGGAGGTACCGCGATCGACTTGAGTGGCTACCTAGATAATACGGACAATCAGACAATTACGGATTTAAGTATAAATTCGAGTAACGTATTGAGTATTAGTATAGAAGATGGAGGTACAGAGACGTTAGATTTGAGCAGTTTAAACAATAGTGGAACGGATGATCAACAGTTAAGTTTAACAGGCAATAATTTGGCTTTAGAAGATGGCGGCACTGCGATTGACTTAAGTGGCTACTTAGATAACACGGATAATCAACAATTAAGTTTAACGGGTAATAGTTTAGCTCTAGAGGACGGAGGAACAGCGATCGACTTAAGCAGCTACCTAGATAATACGGACAATCAAACAATTACGGATTTAAGTATAAATTCGAGTAATGTATTAAGTATTAGCATAGAAGATGGTGGCACGGAGACCTTAGACTTAAGTAGTTTAAACAATAGTGGAACGGATGATCAACAATTAAGCTTAACAGGTAATAGTTTAGCTCTAGAAGACGGAGGCACTGCAATTGATTTAAGTGGTTATTTGGATAATACGGACAATCAGACGATTACAGATTTAAGTATAAACTCGAGTAATGTATTAAGTATTAGTATAGAAGATGGTGGTACAGAGACGTTAGACTTAAGTAGTTTAAACAATAGTGGAACGGACGATCAGCAATTAAGTTTAACGGGTAACAGTTTATCCTTAGAAGATGGAGGTACCGCGATCGACTTGAGCGGCTACCTAGATAATACGGACAATCAAACAATTACGGATTTAAGTATAAATTCGAGTAATGTATTAAGTATTAGCATAGAAGATGGTGGCACGGAGACGTTAGACTTAAGTAGTTTAAATAATAGTGGAACGGATGATCAACAATTAAGCTTAACAGGTAATAGTTTAGCTCTAGAAGACGGAGGCACTGCAATTGATTTAAGTGGTTATTTGGACAATACAGATAATCAACAATTAAGTTTAACAGGCAATAGTTTAGCTCTAGAGGACGGAGGAACCGCGATTGATTTAAGTGGCTACTTAGACAATACAGATAATCAGCAATTAAGTTTAACGGGTAACAGTTTATCCTTAGAAGATGGAGGAACCGCGATCGACTTGAGTGGCTACTTAGATAATACGGACAATCAGACAATTACGAATTTAAGTATAAATTCGAGTAACGTATTGAGTATTAGTATAGAAGATGGAGGTACAGAGACGTTAGATTTGAGCAGTTTAAACAATAGTGGAACGGATGATCAACAATTAAGTTTAACAGGTAATAGTTTAGCTCTAGAAGACGGAGGCACTGCAATTGATTTGAGCGGTTATTTGGACAATACAGATAATCAAACGATTACCGATTTAAGTATAAATTCGAGTAATGTATTAAGTATTAGCATAGAAGACGGTGGCACGGAGACGTTAGACTTAAGTAGTTTAAATAATAGTGGAACGGATGATCAACAGTTAAGTTTAACGGGTAATAGTTTAGCTCTAGAAGATGGCGGCACAGCGATCGACTTGAGTGGTTACTTAGATAATACGGATAATCAACAATTAAGTTTAACGGGTAATAGTTTATCTTTAGAAGACGGAGGAACCGCGATCGACTTGAGTAGCTATTTAGATAATACAGACAATCAGACGATTACAGATTTAAGTATAAACTCGAGTAACGTATTGAGTATTAGCATAGAAGATGGCGGTACAGAGACCTTAGATTTGAGCAGTTTAAACAATAGTGGAACGGATGATCAACAATTAAGTTTAACGGGTAATAGTTTGGCTTTAGAAGATGGCGGCACTGCGATTGACTTAAGTGGCTATTTGGATAATACAGACAATCAACAATTAAGCTTGACAGGTAATAGTTTATCTTTAGAAGATGGAGGAACAGCAATTGACTTAAGTAGCTATTTAGATAATACAGATAATCAGACAATTACAGATTTAAGTTTGAATTCGAGTAATGTATTAAGCATTAGCATAGAAGATGGCGGTACAGAGACGTTAGATTTGAGCAGTTTAAACAATAGTGGAACGGATGATCAACAATTAAGTTTAACGGGTAATAGTTTGGCCCTAGAAGATGGCGGCACAGCAATCGACTTAAGTGGCTATTTAGACAATACAGATAATCAGCAATTAAGTTTAACGGGCAATAGTTTAGCCCTAGAGGACGGAGGAACCGCGATCGACTTGAGTAGCTACTTAGATAATACAGACAATCAGACGATTACGGACTTAAGTTTAAATTCGAGTAACGTATTAAGTATTAGCATAGAAGATGGAGGTACAGAGACGTTAGATTTGAGCAGTTTAAACAATAGTGGAACGGACGATCAGCAATTAAGTTTAACGGGCAATAGTTTAGCTCTAGAAGACGGAGGCACTGCAATTGATTTAAGCGGTTATTTGGACAATAC
This sequence comes from Flavobacteriaceae bacterium UJ101, assembly GCA_001880285.1. Classification (NCBI taxonomy): domain Bacteria; kingdom Pseudomonadati; phylum Bacteroidota; class Flavobacteriia; order Flavobacteriales; family Flavobacteriaceae; species Flavobacteriaceae bacterium UJ101. Next base: position 1,464,655 of record CP016269.1, read on the forward strand.
AGATAATCAGCAATTAAGTTTAACCGGCAATAGTTTATCTTTAGAAAATGGCGGCGCAGCAATCGATTTAAGTAGTTATTTGGATAATACGGACAATCAAAATTTAGATTCAGTATTAACTCAAGGGAATGATGCTAGTGGAAATACTATTGAAAATTTAGCAAATCCAACAAATGCACAAGATGCAGCAACAAAGAATTATGTAGATACAGCAATCAGTGCTTTAACCGATACAAAAAATGAGCAATCTATTACCTATAATACAACAGATGATAAAGTTCAATTATTAAATGATGATAATTCAGAAAATAGCTCTGTTTCAAGATCAGATATTGATAAACAAAGTATTGATACTTTTGAAATAAGTGGAAATGCAGTTAATTTGAAGATTGAAAATGCAACACAAGAATCCTTTAATTTATCGGCAACTACACCAACTGATGGTCAAACACTTACATGGAATAATACAGATAGTCAATGGGAAGCTCAAAGTGTTTTTTCACAAACTACAGCTGAAATTTATGATGTAGCAGGAGGTCAGACATTAAATGAATCATCTTTTAGTGATATTAATTTTGCTACAACAGGAATTGTTGATACGAGTGATTATAGTAGTTCAAGTAATTCGATTACGATCTCTAAAACGGGAAGATATGAAATAACCTATAGAGTGAGTACAGCTGTTCCTACTACGGTTAATAATCGAACTGGAGGTGAATTTTATTTAGAAGTAGGTGGTTCTGAATCTCCTGGAACAAGAGCTTATACATATCAAAGAAATAGATTAATTGATAAAAATACGATAACAGTTGATAAAATTATTGAAGTTACATCAGCTCCTGTAGTTATTAAGGTTAAAGGAAAAGTCTATGCTTCTTCTCAAAATGGAACATCAGCAACTCTAGAAACAGTAGCAAATGGTTCATCATTAATTATAAAGAGAATTAAATAAAATGAAAACGATTTATACTACAATAGTGTGGATGATAAGTTTATGTTTTATGAATTTTTTAAGTTCACAAATAAACATTACATCAAGTGAAGTAAAAGATTATAACACAGCTTCACAAGGTGATTATTATGTTACGACTGATACAAATGAACTGTATATAGGGTTAGAAGATGGTAGTTTACGATTTGTTTCAGATTTTACAAATAAATTAGTACAAAATGAATTAGCCTTTGAAGATGATGATTACCTCTATATATCGATGAAAATCAATACAAATGACTATTTGGTAATTCGTTATAATAAGACAGATTTGAATATAGAAAAAGAAGCATCTGGAACAGGAACACAACCTTCAGATTTACAAACAGTACAAGGCCTAACATATAATTGATGATATATGAGCAATGTATATTCTTTAAAATATTACTTAGTTATTATAGCCGTTTTAATAACGGGTTCATTACAAGCAGCTTTCTCAATTTCAGGCTCTGTTATTACACAAACAGGTACAGATACTGATTTATCAGGTTTATCAAGTATTTCGGGAGTAACTATTTCGAGTCAAACAGGTGTTAATGTTTATAATATTGGAAATCGAAGATTAATCGTTCAAGGAACTTTAACCATAGACCCTGAAAAAGAAATGTTGATTATAGGATATGATTCAGGTGAATTAGTTCGAGTAGAAGGTTCAGGTCATTTAATCATAGGAAAAGAAATTATACAAAACGGTTTTGCTAGATATAGTGAAGGAATGGCTATATTTTTAGAAGATACACCACAAGGATTTACAAATAGATTTAGTTTTTATAATAATGCAACGTTTACTTGGAATGGAGGTGTTATTTCTATTTATGCTGGTAAATTTGGGTTTTATGGAGATACAGTTACAGTTCGAGCAAAGAGTAGTAATGCTAAGCTAATTTATAGAACACAGGATCCAGAAAACCAAATAAGACAAGAAACAGATGACTTTATTTCAACAGGTTTTTCATTAATACATGGTGATTTAACAATTGTAGGAACAGGTCAACAATTAAATGGATATCAACCAACACAGTCAACAGGAGCGATTGCTTTTTCTTCTGCAACACCTAATGTAGATGTTATTTTGAAAGGATATGAAGGAGGAGGAAGAGGAAATACAGTTGATATAAAACACTGGGGTGGATCAAGACCTATTTTGATTAATTCAGCCTTAGGATCTAATTTAATTTGTGGACCACATATTTCAGGTCATGGAAATGCTTATGGCGTTGCATTAGTTAAACAAGAATTTAAATTAACAGCAAAAAATGTTGCAGGAAATGGTATTTCTAATGCTAAATTTTTTATTAAAGACACTAATCACGGCAATAGAGAAACGTATAGTAAAGAAGGACATACAGTAAATAATAGTGCTGATAAAATTTATACAGGCGTAACAAATTCCAGTGGTTCAACACCAACTGTAGAAATTCTCTTAGCAGCTAATATTGTAAATACTGGAAATAGTGATGCACCAAATACAGGAAGTTATGCGTGGGATTATAGAGGAAAAAATAATGATCATTCCGATTTATTTGATGTGAACGTTTGGTCATACAAACATTCTTATGTACAACTTTCAAATATAGAAATGAAAGGAGTAAATGAAAAAGAAGTTAGTACTACTCTTTTTGATGATCCTAACATTACAAAAGCAAATGAAAGTGATGCAGCAGCTATTAGTGGAATTGCCGTTACACATAATACTTCAGACGATACAGGAACGATAACGATTACAGGAACGGTAACTTTATGTGATTTATATGATAAAATAAAATATGATAAAGTAAATAATAATATTAATGAGCCTACTATTAGTACATTAGCAACAACGGTAACAGGTAAAATTTTAAAACTAGGAAACTATCAATTGATTTTAGCAGAGGGTTCAAAAATTCAACCTTGTTATAAATTTGAAAAAATAGAGACAGATGTTGTTTCCTCAATTCATGATGCAAATACCAATTTAGAAATAGCTTTAGAAGACCCTAATGGAATTTATAAGCTAATACGTTTACAAGATGTTATAAGTGGAAATGTTACTATTCGTGATGAAACGACGGATACTGTTTTAAAAGAAATAACTAATTTTACTGGAGATCTGAATCTAGTACTTCAAAGTAATAGTACTAATGTAAGTGTTTATTTAACGCGTGATGGTTATACTAATTGGGCTACGAACATTGATTTGACAACCGATGAGGTATTTAGTTTTATTATCAACCAAGCTATTCTTTCTGAAAACTTAGGAAATGCAGCTACATTAGAAAATCAAACAGCTGAATTATTTTTGATGCGTAAGATTTTACAAAAAAGTCAAGCTATTCAAACAGAGTTAAATAATAAAACTGAATCGACTATAAATTTAAATTCTATTAACCAACCTGGTGCTACGGATGCTACTATGGAAAAACAAGAAGAGTTGTTAGAATTATTAAAGCTTATTCTAGGTAAAACGATAACGGTTAGAGAAAGTATGAATAATTAACATAAAAGATTAAAACTAAGAAAAAACTTACAAGCTGTTGTATAAACCAATAATAATTATAAAAAAAGAAAAATGAAATATGGTTTTGCACTCAGTATAATAAGCATTTGTTGTACTTGCCTTTTAAATGCTCAAATTAGAATCACTTCCAGTGACGTTAGTGGTTATAATTCTGCGTCGGATGGAGACTTTTATATTACTACCGATACGGATGAATTGTATGTAGGATTAGAAACGGGAAGTTTAAGAAAAATTAGTAGTCCCAATGAAATTACCACTTTATCGGATAATAATGATGGTACAATTACCTATAAAAATGAAAGTAATACAAGTTCCACTATTACAAAATCAAGTTTAACAGACAATACAGATGGAACGTATACATTTTCTAATGCTACGGGAACTTCCGATGATGTACAATTAAATTTGAATTTTCCTAAGTACATTAGTATTAATGAATATGTTAGAAATGAACCTGTATTAGAACAAGCTGGACGAATTATGTTTAGTGTGCATAATGAATTTGCAGGTTATAAAACCGATAAAATGATATGTTCTATATATAAATTAGGTAATTCTACATCATTAACTATAACTCCCGTTTTAAGAAGAGGAAATGTGGATACTTCTATAAGTGAATCGGTATCGTTTAATCCAAGTACACTTTACTCGGGCTCAAGTAGTGGTGGAAGTGGAACGATTTTACAAGCAGGAGATATTATTTTATTAAATATTACAACACCTACTTCTTTTTCCGATGCTGCAGAAGGTTTAACATGTACAATAAAACTTTTTAAATAATGAAAACGATGGTACGCTTGTTTATGTTAATATTAGGAATATCATTGTATGGTCAACATATTGAAGTACAACGTTTTCAGAGTGAGTCTTCCTCTTCTTTAGGAGCTTATTGGGTTGAAAGAGAAATTCCTAAAACATTAAGTCCTTATTTGTGGTTAGATGCCTCAAAAGATTTTTATTTTGAAGATACTTCAGGAAATCTAATATCGTGTAATTCAACTACAAGCCATTCAGTAAAAAAATGGTTGGATAGAAGTGGAAATGATAGACATTTTCAATCGGTTTCCAATAGTGCAAACCCTACTTATTATTGTGATAGTCAAACAGATCCATATTATTTGTTTGATGCTAAAGTTTCAGGAGATGGAATTGACGATGATATGCGTTTCGATTTTAGTTCTGCATCAGCAGGAACTTTAGATGGTCTTTCTGGAGTAATAGATCAAGATTTTACCTTTGTATTTGTTTTGCAAGCAATTGATACCTCTCCATCAACTTATGATAGTTTTATTGCAAGTGGAAATTCTCCTGGTACAGCAAAAAATTGGCAGATTAGTTTGACAAATGATACCAATAATTTTTACTTTTTATTGCGAGGTAATAGTAATGCCAATACAAAAACAAAATTATTAATACCTTATGATACTAATCCTCATGTATTTATTTTGCAACGTTATACAGTTGGAAGTACAATAAGAATTAAATTTTCTATAGATGGTAATTTAGCGTTTGATGAAACAACGAATGCTGCTTCAGCTCCAACTTTGAGTTTGATGAAATTATATAAGAATCGAAATGATGAAAAATATAAAGAAGCTAATTTTAAAGAACTCTTTGTATTTAATAAAGAATTAACAGCCGATGAAGAATATGAATTAGAGCAATATTTATTGTCCAAATGGGGATCATAAAAATAAATTGCGTAAATTAGAAGATAACTAAAACCAATAAATTAAGATGAGAACTTGTTTTTATATAGTATTCCTACATTTTGTATGGTTTAATTTTTTAAATGCTCAAATTGAAATTACATCAAGTGCAGTTGATAGTTTTTCAACTGCTGCACAAGGTGATTATTATATTACAACGGATACAAATGAATTATACGTTGGATTGGAAGGAGGAACTTTGCGTAAAATAAGTAATCCTAATGAAGTTACATCTTTAATTGATAATACAAATGGTACTTTGACATTTAAAAATGAGTTGAACATAAGCAACACTATTAATAAAGCAAATTTAGTAGATAATGGAGATGGAACCTATACATTTTCTAATGCTACCGGAACTAGTGATGATGTTACTTTTTTAACAAATTCTAGTTCTGATAATCAAGTTGTTTCTTCTACTTTTTGGATTGATACTACTGCTGTAACTGTTTCAAGTACTTCTTGGGGAGTACATCAAAAGTCATTTGTTATACCTGGAAATACATTAGGAACAGGAAATGCTGTTCGTATTGTTTGTTATCGAATTAATCCGGGAGGTAGTACTCAAATTCGCCTTAGTTATGGAGGACAAACATTTTATACCTCAGGTAATATTGGTAATAATTCTTCAAGAATGGAATTTATTATCTTTGGAAATGGTACAACAAATTCGCAAAAATCTTTTATGGATGATGCCAATACAGGAGGTAATGGACAAAGGTTTGGTGTTAGTACAGTAGATTCTACTGTTGATCAAACCGTTAGTATTCAAATAAGAAAGGTAAGTGGATCTGATAAAACTTTAGATTTCTGCTCCGCTGAAAAAATGATTATCAGTACTTCTTAAAAACAGAATTTACACCTTTCCCTCTACTTTTTTATAGAAGAAAAGATGTAAATGATATTAAAATTGGATGTTCAGCCCAGCTAAGAAGTTAATTCCTGCTTGTGGATAATAATAGGATTCATGAATTAATTCATTTGGATCAGGGGTTCCTTTTTCAAAGTAATTATAATAATAACCGTTGTTTTCATATTGATTGTTAAATAAATTATTAATTAATAAAGAGATTCCAATTTGTGGATGTTTTTTGTTTAAAGGAATTTGATATTGAGCTAATAAATCGGTTACAAAATATCCATCAAGTTTAGCTTCAATAAATTGTTCATTTGACATAAATTGTTCTCCTACATATTTTCCTGTTAAGTTTAATAATAATCCTTGAATCGGTTTATATTGTAGAAAAGCGTTGGTAATAATTTCTGGAGAATAAGAAATATTGGTGTTTCCTAAGTGCAAAATTTTATAATCATCTTTTCCATCCCCATTAATATCACCTTGATTTATAGCTTTTTCATAATCTATATTTTGATTTTTTGAAAAAGTGGCATTAGCACCTAGTTGCCATTTTGAACTGAAAGCATAATTAGCTTCTAACTCAACTCCTAATCGATAACTTTTACCACTATTTTCACGAAGAGGTGTTCCTACATCTTCATCTAAGGTACCCGTTAAAACTAGCTGATCTCGATAATACATTAAATACCCATTTATATTGTAATTAAACTGCGTACTACCTTTACGGTACCCTAATTCTATATTGTGCATTTTTTCAGGTTTGATATTAGGATTACTTTCATAATCATTACGATTAGGTTCTTTATGTCCAAAACCATAATAACCATAGATTTTGCTTTTTCCTAGATTCCAATCCCATCCTAATTTTGGATTGAAAAAGGTTAAGTTATCTGAAAAATTCACCTCATCTTCTTCATTTTTAGCAAATTTAGAATACCCTTTATAATCAATATTTCTAATTTGAATATCTCCAAAAATATCTACATTTTCAAAAATATCATTCCATTCTGCTTTTACATAACCTGAAATTTCATCTTTAAATGCTTTGTTGTTATAATATTGATTTCCTAATTCAATATCATTTCGTCCAGGTGTTGCTATAGCCAATCCAAAATGATCTCCTTCATAACGGTTTGCATTACCTCCAATAATTACTTCAATATCACCTAATCTCTTTTTAGTGTCAAAAGTAATTCCATAAAAATGATTTTTTAGCCATTTTTGACGTACAACATCGCCTTTTTCTGTAGAACTTAAGTTATAATAACCATAAGCTTGATCATTTTTATAATTTTCAAAAAAACCACTTCCTCGAGTGTAATGCAAAGCAGTATGGGTTTTCCATCCAGACAGATTAAAATTATAATGCAGTTGGTAATGATTTTGTCTATAATCATCTACTTCATTATCGTAAAAACCTACCAAATTTCCTGCATCATCATAAATTTCACCTGCGGTATTATAAGTGCGATCAGATTCCAATGTTTTTTGATCAATTCCGTTCCATGCTTGATAGGTTTTCTCACGACCTCCAAAAGCTAAGAATTTTAATTGATCATTATAACTGGCTTTAAAAGAATAGCCGAATAAATCGGAACTTGCACGGTCAATATACCCATCTGAATTGATAAAAGAAATACGTCCGTCTACGTTAAATTTACCAATATCTCCTGTTCCTAATTTCAAATTAATTTTTCGAGAATCAAATGATCCGTATGAGGTATTCAATTCAGCAAATTTGTCATGATTTGTATCTAAAGTACCAATATTGATACTTCCTCCAAAAGCTGCAGTTCCGTTTGTAGAAGTTCCTAAACCACGTTGAATTACAATAGAATTGGTTGAAGAAGCAAAATCAGGCATATTTACCCAAAAAACACCTTGGCTTTCCGAATCATTTAACGGAATTCCATTAACGGTAACATTTATACGTGTTGCATCAGATCCACGAAGACGCATTCCTGTATAGCCAATTCCAGCTCCAGCATCACTGGTTGTTACAATTGAAGGTGTGTTTTTTAATAAAATAGGTAAGTCTTGCCCTAAATTTTTTTGATTGATTTCTTTTTCACGTAAGGTTTTTGCCGTGATGGGTTTGTCAATTTCAATTGTAACGGTTTCAATTTCACCTATCGAGTCAATTTCTTCTTGTGCTTTTATATAGGTAATTCCTCCTATAAAAAATGCCAAAACAAATAATCTTTTGTCCATGTTTAATTTTATAAACACAAATAAAAGGGGTCTTTATTCGTTTGTTTAGTTCGTATTAAAATTTTGTGATGTGAGTTTTACTCAAACCACGCTTTGCGTGTGTCCCTTAGCAGCATTACCTGCTCAGGTTCATCGGGTATCATCTCAGCCACACTAAATTAAGAGTTTAGAGTGAAGAATGTAGATTTAAAATTCTGCATTCTTAATTCATTATTCTCAAATTAAAAAGTAGCACCCCTTTGAGATCGGTATTGCAAATATAGTAAGAACAAAAAGAAAAAATGAAGATTTTATAAAAAGAATACCCCGTTCAACTATTGAACGAGGTATAACTCACTTGTGTAACTTTACTACTACTAACTCTAAAACTTAACAACTATTTAAATACAAATAGCATGCCAAAGTTGTAATTTTAAAAAGAAAATGTATTTTTTACACTATGTTTAATATCTACGTTAATAAAAACTCCTTTTTAAATGTCTGTTGATGTATTATGACGGTATAAAAAACAGTTCAAGATCAATTGAATAAATTGAAATCTAAAAAAATTTAATGTAGGAAATCTAAAATTGAATTAAAGAATTGGTTTCTAATTCGTATATATTTTCTAAAGATTCAAATATTCTAGCCGAAAAAGATCCTCGTAAATAAATGGTTTCATTTTTAACTTCTAACCAACTTCCTTCTCTTAAACCTACTACGGGTACTGTGTTTTGATGTAAATATTCTTTAATTCGTGTTTCGCGTGTTTCACCATTATGTTTTAACCCTGGAATAGGATCTAGATAGTGAGGATTTATATTAAAAGGAACTACTCCTAATGCTTCAAAACTAGGTGGGTATACAATAGGCATATCATTGGTGTTTTTAATATTTATTCCTCCAAGATTACTTCCAGCACTTGTTCCTAAATAGGGTGTTCCTGATTCTACTGTTTGTTTTAAAGTAGGTATAAGATTTAGTTCGTATAATGTTTTGAGTAATAAAAAAGTGTTTCCACCTCCTGTAAAAATTCCTTGAGCTTCTTGAATGGCTTTTGATTTATTTTCAAAGGTATGAAGCCCTATAATATTAATGCCAATTGTTTTAAAAACCTGAGAGGCTTTTTCAGTATAAGCATCCAATGAAATACCATCGGGTCTTGCATAAGGTATAAAAATAATTTCTGAAACTTCTGTAAAATGTTCTTTGAGTGTTGGTAGTATATAATCTAAGTATTCTCCTCCATAAACTGTTGAAGTACTGGCCAGAATTATATTTTTCATTGTATTGTAAGTTTTAGAATAATAAAGGATGAGGTTAGTAATGTCTTTAAATAAAAAACATCAACTAATTAGTTGATGTTTCGACCTTGAGGTCTTTCCATTTCTTTATCTTCTTTACCAAATTTTTTCAATTGTAACATCCACCAAATAAACATAGTAGCTCCTACAACCATAAGGATGAAATTTGGAATATTCCCTAAAACGGGTAAAATTTCAAAACTTGCTTCAAAAAGATTGCCTATTCCGTGAAATAAATCGCTTAACATATTGTAATTTTTTTATTCTGATTAAGAAAAATCTATATTTAAATTCAAAATTAGTAAAAAAATGTTGGACAACATTATAAAAAGATAAATATTCTTAAAGGAAATTTGTCTTCAATTAAAGGTTAATAGGTCGTTAGGAAGAAAACATAGATGTTTAGAGAAGAAATATGGGATCAAATTTTTGTGAATAATGAATTGAACTTAGTGTATTTTTTTATTGTAACTGAAAGAATCTATATCTTGCATTAAAAATTAGTGAAAAATGTTGGATGACATTATAAAAACAAAAAATATTCTTCCAAGTGTTCTTTTCATATTAATAGTCGTTGGGATCACAAGTTATTATCATCAGTTAGGGTGGCCAGAAATTACTTGTATTACAGGTGTTTGTGCATTGGTTTTGTTGTATACAAAGGTCAGTCATCTAATTAAATCCATGCTGATTGTGAACGCTATTTTTGTTTCAGGTTTGGTTTTAATGGATTTTAGTAAAATAAATCATGATGCTTTAATTGCAGAGGTTTTTATTTTATTGGCTTTTCTTGTGGGACGCTATTTTTATAAAGTGAATGGACGGTTTATTTTTGTGGAAGTGACCTTATTAGTATTTTTAGCCTTACTTTTCTATCCTCCAGCTATTTTTTATATTCTTTTTATTTATTCATTAATGCTTTTTCATTCAGTAAAAAAGTTTTCTACTTGGTTGTTACCTATATTTTGCCTTATAATGTTTATGTTAGGGGCTTTTGGAATTAGTTTTTTGGTAGATTTTAATTTTTGGAATTATGTGAAAAATCAATTTTCACATTTTCAACTAGTTTATTATCAATTTAGTATACGACAATTGTACTTACTCATTTCATTAGCTTTATTTGGTGTTTTTGCTTTATTTGATCACTTTCGTGTAACTTTTAAGCAGTCTATTGATAATAAGAAAAATTATGAATTAGTATTGTATTTACTGATTATCTCATGTTTACTTTTTTTATTATCAAAAAATGCACTTCTTTTTATTTTGTTTCCTTGTTCCGTTATTATAAGTAAGTACATTTATTACCAAAAAAATAAATGGGCAAAATGGTTTATGATTCTATATTTTCCAGTAAGTGCGCTAGTTTGGAGTGTGATTTAAGGTACTTCAGTGTAAGTTCCTCTCCGTCAAATTCAGCATATGAAAAATAAGAAATCCAATCTCCTAGATTAATATAACGACTATTATCTGTGATAGGTAAATCCATTGGTAAATGACGATGGCCGTAAATAAAATAGTCACGATGTTCTTCTTTTTGCTTCATTTTGGAATAAATGATAAGCCATTCTTTATCTTCTCCTAAAAAGTGAACATCTTCTTCTCCAGAAATCGTTTTATTTTTACGTGATAAGTATTCTCCTAAAGCAATCCCAAGATCTGGATGAAGCCATCTAAAACACCAATTAAAAAAAGGAAAACGAAAAACTTTTTTCATTCTTTTATAACCTTTATCTCCAGGGCCTAAACCATCACCATGTGCTATATAGAAACGTTTATTATTAATAAGGTATTCTTGTTTTTCAAAGTAAACCTCCATACCAATTTCTTCTTGAAGATAATTCTTCATCCACATATCATGATTTCCAGTAAAAAAGATAATTTGAATACCTGAATCAGCTAATTCAGCTAATTTTCCAAGAACTCGAACAAAATATTTAGGAACAGCCTTTTTGTATTCGAACCAAAAATCAAATAAATCACCTACTAAAAATAATACTTGGGCATCCTGTTTAATTTCATCTAACCATTTAATGAAAATTTTTTCTCGAACTAAACTTTTTTCATAGTTCGGTAATCCAAAATGTTGATCTGAAGCAAAATATACTTTTTTATGAGGTTGTAATTGAATTGTTTCCATAGTTTATTGATTATCCTCGGCAAACCATTCTCCATAAGAGTTTTCCGTTTCATATAAACGTAAAGAGTGCAATTTGATTGTAGCAGGAAGTTTATTTTGAATTTTAGAAGCAAAGTCTAATAACATATTTTCACAAGTAGGTTGGTAATCTGTGAAAATGATTTTATGACCTTCTTGACTTAAATGATTTCCTAAGTTTAAGTGAGGTGTTTTTTGATTTAAAACAATTGCATGATCAAATGGATCGATAATTTCTTGATTTACAATCTTTTTTAAATCGCCAAAATCATAAACCATTCCAAATTTAGGGTTTGTTTGATCTTCAATAGGAGTTCCAAGAATGGTCACATAGAGTTTATATGAATGTCCATGAAGATTTTTACATTTTCCATCATAGCCATATAATGCGTGTCCTGATTCGAAATTGAATATTTTGGTTAATCGAATGTTTTTCATAAGAGAAAATTTTCGTATTTTGAGATTTAGAAATACCTAACTCAATACAAATTTATAAGAAATTACCATGTTATTTGATTTATTTCAGTTGTTTTTTCCAAAATATTGTACTCATTGTCAAAATACACTTCTAAAAGAAGAAACGATAATTTGTAATAAATGCTATCAAAAATTACCTTTTCGGTTTCAATCTTACCATAATGAATTAAAAGAAAATTTAAATTGTCTTTTTAAAGTAGAAAAAGCCTATTCATTGCTGTATTTTAAAGATCAAAGTATTACTTCAAATTTAATTTATACTTTGAAATATAAAAAGAAGCCCAAAATTGGGTATGAACTGGGTATTCTTTTAGGGGAGAGAATTTTAGATCCTATTGATATGATTATACCAATTCCATTACATCCTAAAAAGCAAAAGAAGCGGGGGTATAATCAATCTGAAGAAATTGCAAAAGGAATTGCAAAAAAGCGTAATATTTCAATAGATTTGGAAAATTTAATTCGAACCAAAAATAATCCATCACAAGCCTATCTGAAAAATCAAACTGAGCGTTTACAAAATACATTGAATATTTTTGAAGTTTTGAACCCTAAATTGTTTGAAAATAAACATATTTTATTAGTTGATGATATTATAACGACCGGTTCTACCGTTTATAATAGTGCCTACCCTCTTTTACAAATAAAAAATGTTAGAATAAGTGTGGCATGTATTAGCTTCGCAGGATAATTTTTTGAAAAAAGCGTACCTTGCGTAAAATTTTGTTTTAATGAAAAAAGAATATCAATATTCTATTTATATACTACTATTTTTTAGTCTTATATATTCGTGTGCTCGGGTTTCTTCTCCAACAGGAGGACCTGAAGATGAAGATCCTCCTAAAATTTTGAAGTATTCTATTGAAAATGAATCAAAAAATGTAGCTATAGATACTAAAGAAATTAAAATTGACTTTGATGAATACATTAAGTTAGAAGATGCAACTAGCCAAATTATCATTTCACCTCCAATGGAGATTGTACCTACTTTTGCTCCCATTGGATCTCCACAAAAATACCTTACTATAAAATTTAATGAACCGTTAAAACAAAATACAACCTATTCAATTAATTTTGGAGAAAGCATTGAAGATAATAATGAAGGGAATAAACTATCTAATTTTGTATATGTTTTTTCTACTGGAGAAAATATTGATTCTTTAACGTATTCAGGAAAAATACATAATGTAAAGTCGTTAGAATATGATGAAAAAGCATTGGTAGGATTATATAAAATTGATACAGCTTTTAATGATTCTACTATTTTCAAGCAAAAACCATATTATGTAACACGACCTGATTCATTGGGGAATTTTAAATTCAAATATTTACACGAAGGTGATTATTTTTTGATGGGAATTAGTGATGGGAATCGAAATTTGAAATATGATCCAGTTATTGACAAATTAGCATTTAAAAAAGAAACATTTACAATACCAATAGAGGAAAAACCTAATTTAAAACTTTTTACAGAGCGAGATAAGTTTGCTGTAAAATCACCTTCATTTAAAGAATGGGGAAAAATTATTTTTGAATTTTTAGGAAATCCAGATAGTGTACGTGTTGAAAATCGTGATAAAGCATATACAAAAGAAGTACAGTTGCCTTCTCAAACACGAGATTCGTTAATTTATTGGTTTAAACCTTTAGCAAAAGACACGTTGAAAGAAAGTAAAAAAGATACAATGAGCTTTTTTGTTTTTCATAATAATCAACCTGTTGATACGCTTACGTTTAGAAAAAAGACACGTTTCAGGCCTAAAAAATTAAAACTAAATCTTAAACGGTCTGAAAATGATTTCAGCACGATGGAATTTACATCAGAAACACCGTTAATAACGTTTAATAAAGAACGTGTCTCTGTTTTGAAAGATTCTACTGCAATTGATTTTGAAATAATTCATGAAGAAAATAAACCTTATACATTTGGATTAGATTTTGAAAAGAAGTTTGAAGGAAAATATACAGTTAAGCTTTTACCGAATGCTGTGGAAGATTTTTTTGGAGAAACTATTGATACGGTTACTTACTCAGTTAAAACATTTAAAGAGCAAGAATATGCCAATTTAGAAGTAGTGATCGAAAATAAACCAAAATCTAAATTTTGGTTACAATTAATGCAAGATAAGAAAGTAAAAAGAGAACAATATGTTCAAGATAGTATTGTGAAATTCAATCATATAAAACCAGGAACGTATACTTTACAGATGATTGTAGATTTAAATAATAATGGTTCATGGGATACTGGAGATTTTTTTAAGAAAATTCAGCCAGAGCCTTATTTATTTAATAATGAAGAAATTCTGTTGAATGCCTATTGGGATGTTAAAAAAACCTGGGATATTACGAAGGAAGTTAAACTGAAAAAGAAGAAAAAAGAAGACGGACAATCAAAAAGCCCAAAACGTTAGTGAAGACGGTTCTTAAAATAATAGGTGGAATTATTTTAATAGGGATTGTGATTCAGTTTTACCCTGTGGATCGATCGGTTAAACGTGTACCGAAATCATATGATATTTTACAGCAAGAAAATGCGCCTCAAAAGATAGTGGATTTAATGACAAAGGCCTGTTACGATTGTCATTCTAATGAAACAAAATATCCTGAGTATGCATTCTATGCACCCATTTCATGGTATGTTGAATTTCATGTAGAAGAAGGGCGGAAAAATGCTAATTATTCACGTTGGAAGAAGTATGATAAGGATCAAAAAAATAATATTATACAAAACAGTATTGAAACGCTGGAATATAATACCATGCCTTTAAAATCATATACTAATAAACATCCTGAAGCCAATCTTTCATTACAAGATCGACAATTACTTATAGAATGGTTTCAACACCTTATAAAATGATATAAATTTATTGTGTATAGAATTTTAAAATACTTTTAATTAGTTTATGAATTAATCAATGTTGATTTAAAATAAATAATAAAAAAACATGAATGTATGATTTTTTTTATTATATTAGGAATTATAAACCATAAATTTTTTATTATTATGATTAAATATTTTTTTATTACCGTATTGTCTGTATTAACTCTAACATCTATTATAGAAAAGAAAGAGAACAATGACCCTATATTAGGAGAATGGGAACTATGTGATTTAAAGTTAAATGATCAAAATGTAAATTTTTCAAAACAAACAAAATGTAAATTTGATGAATCAGGTGTTTATACAGGTAATCATTTTGGTATTAATTCTTTATCAGACTTGAATTCTATCGTGAACCAAAAAGGAAATTGGATTAAAATAAATAATACTACATATAAATTATCAGATGATAATTATGCTGAAGAGTATTATATCAAATTTTCGAATGATCATAAAAGTTTTGTAACGTATTTTCCTTTGGTAACAAAAAAAGGGAAAATAGTTTATCAAGCTGAATTTAGTAAAATATAATTCTTTAATAAAAAGGATTTGTAAATTTTTCATTAGTATAGATATCTATACTAGTTAATGTTTTTAAAAAGGCTTTTAAGGCCTTTTTTTCTTTAGGTGTAAGTTGAAGATTTTGAGGTTGTTTATTATAAGTTAATTTTGGGTCAATACTATCAATAAGATAAGTTTTTGGGTGATTGTAGTGTTCAATAATTGTATCAATTTTAATTTTTCCAAAATGGGTCAATCCACTATTTAAAAAACCTTCAGGATTATATAAATCTCTTAAAGAAGGAGATTTGGTAACAGTTAAATCCAAATTGTTATTATATTGAATACCATTATTTTTAATATTAGGGTGGATATTGAATTCTGGAGGAATATGGCATTGAGCACAACCAGCACCTCCTGAAATTCGTTTTTCGTCAAATCCAAAAATAGGGTTTTTTAAAAAAAGTAGTTTTCCTTTGTTTTCTGAATCTGTAAAGTTTGGGAAAGGCTTTTCAATATCATTTGTTAGTCTTAATCCTTTATCAAATTTACTATCAAAAGAATGTATAGAACGAATAAAATGTATTAATGAGGTTTGTAGTTTTAGTTTAGTAATAATAGTATCGTTACCATATGCCCAATCAAATAATTCTGTATAATAATTAGTATTATTTAATTTTAACATTAATGAATCGAAATTGGGTTGATTTTCTTTTCCAGAGAATCCCATTTCGTTATGATCCTGTATAGGGCTAATAACTTGTTCTAATAAATTTAAAGCTCTTTTATCCCAAAAGTAACGAGGCTCATCAGAAAATTTTAAATAACCTAACCTCATGCTGTGTCGTAAAGTTTTTCTATTATAAACACCATCTGATAAAGGTAAACTATCACTAAACCCTATAGTTTGTATATGGCAACTAGAACAACTAATAGTATTATCTACAGATAGTTTTCTATCATAAAATAATATTCTACCTAATAATGCTTTCTTATTATCAATTTTAACTCCACCGCTATTATCTTTTAAGATATATTTTGGAATATTATAATTGTAATTAGGGATTTTTTCGAAATTTATTTTTTCAAATTTATTTTTAGATATAGGTAATTCTTCTTTACAAGAACTTAAAAATAGTATTAATCCTATAAATTTTATATAAATTTTCATTAGATAGAATATTCAAAAACAGTAATTAGATTTTTACTTGAATTCAGGTTTTCTTTTATTTAAGAAAGCATCTACACCTTCCTTAAAATCAGTATGTTTAAACCCTTTTCCAAAATTTTTAATTTCTTTTCTATATCCCTTAGGTGTTCCGGCTAAGTTAATAGCTTGGATAGCATTTTTAATGGCATTTCCAGAATTTTTATTAAAACGATTGGCCATTTCTTCTGCTTTAGTTAATAATTCTTCCGCAGTAGTTTTTTGATTGATTAAACCAAGAGCTAATGCTTTATCTGCATCAATCATTTCAGCAGAAAAAATTAATTCTGATGCAATACCTTTTCCAACTAATTGAGGTAAACGTTGCGTTCCTCCATACCCTGGGATTAGACCTAAAGTAGTTTCAGGAAAACCTAATTTAGCATTTTCAGAAGCAATTCGAACATGACATGCTAAAGCAAGCTCTAAACCTCCTCCTAATGCAAAACCGTTAATAGCAGCAATAATAGGTTTTGGAAAATTTTCAATTTTGTTAAAAATCTTTTGTTGATTTTTTTTGGCTAGTTTTGAACCTTGTTTGTCATTAAAGCTGGCAAATTCTTTAATATCAGCTCCTGCAACGAAAGCTTTTTCACCACTTCCTGTTAAAATAACAGAACGAACAGTATCATCTTTCCTTAATTCTTTTAATGTTTTAGCTAAATCTAAAAAAACTTGTGCGTTTAAGGCATTTAATGCTTTTGGACGGTTAATCGTTACAATAGCATTCTGATCTTTTTTTTCTACTAATATGGTTTCTAAATTCATTTTATTAATGGTGTTTTTATAAATATTACATTGTTGTGATGGTCTCTTTTCCAGAAACTTTAAAAATATGACAGGCATCTGCGCTGAAAACATAAGGTTCTTCAATAATCTGAATACCTGATTTTACAGCAATCAATGTGTAAGGTACTTTTTTATCTTGTAAATCTTTTTGTAAAGAATCATCTATCAAAGTATAATAGGCAGTATTGTTTTGTGAATTATTTGGAGCTGCGATAATTCTTTTCTTTTCCTTAGTTTGATTGTTCAATAAGTAAAACTCATCAAAAAGGTGATCAGAGTCTGTAATTTCTACTCCAATAGATTTAAATAGGGTTGTGCATATAACCATTTCGTCTTCTGTTTTTTGAGAAGATGGAGTGGTTACATCCTTATTAGAGCTACAACTCATAATAAATAACCCACAACTTATAATGAATAATTTTTTTAATATCATTTTTCTTTAATTTTTGCTAAAGTATTTTGTGTAAATTTGGATAAAGCTAAACGCCCGGAGGTTGCCGCTCGATCTTCAAATAAAGCTTCCATGTCTTCAGCATCTTTCCAAAAGGCTTTTTTAATTTCGGCTGAAGCTTCTAAGTTATAGCGAGTCATTTCTTGAGCAAAGTTAAGACTTTCTTTGTGAATATCTTTTGAAATTTTATGAAATAAGCCTTTTTTCTTCCCCCATTTTGCTAAGCGCCATTGGGTTGGATTTAGAGTAAGTTCTGTTAAAGCATTTAACCCAATACGACGACGAACACTAGGTTCAATAACAAAAGGACCAATACCAATAGAAAGTTCAGACAATTTGATGGAAGAATTTTTAGTTGCAAAAGCATAATCGCATGCAGCAGCAATTCCTACGCCTCCACCAACAGTTTTCCCTTCAATACATCCTACAATAATTTTAGGACATTTTCGCATAGCATTAATTACATTGGCAAAACCCATAAAAAAAGTTTTTCCTTTTTCAGGTGAATCAATTGCTAATAATTCATCAAATGAGGCTCCTGCACAAAAAACACGCTCTCCTTTACTTTTTAAAAGAATTACCTTGACTTCATCATTTTGACCTAATGTATCAAAAGATTCTGCTAAATTTTTAAGCTGAGAAGAAGGCATAGAATTACTTTTAGGATGAAAAAATTCAATAATTCCTACCCCATTTTTTATCTCAATATTTACATAAGGTTGTGTTGTCATATAGTATTGTATTTTTGCTTAAATTTAAAAAATAATACGGAACTTCTTATGATCATCCAGACAAAAAATGCTATCCAAATACTATAAAGTTTAAATCCTAGTGAGTCCATAAAATATAAAGTAGGAAGAAACCCTACAAAAGTAGCAATTAATAAAACATTTCGTAATTCTTTGGCTTCACCTAAGCCTTTGAAAATTCCATCAAATAAAAAGGCAATAGCACAAATAGGCTGCATCAAAATTATCATCCAAAAATGGTCATCAAATAGCGTTAAAATGGTAGTGTCTTGAGTAAATAATAATCCTAAAGGATTATAAAAAATAAACATGAATAACATGATGATCAAACTACATATTAGCATAATCTTTATTAAGTCTTGACTTAAAATCCAAAGTCTTTTAGTATCATTTTGGCCTTTTAACATACCTGAAAGAGCATTTCCAGCTACTGAATAACCATCTAAAAGAAAAGCAGATAATAACCAAATTTGAATTAATATAGATTGTGTGGAAATATATTCTTCACCATAACTAGTAGCAAACTTATTAGCAAACCAAATAGCAATATTCAAGGAAAGTGTTCGAATAATTAAATTAATACTCATAATAATCAATCCTTTAAAATCAGGATGGATTTTAGGGTTCCATTTTAAATAAAAAGGGGTTCGATCAAATAATACATAAAGCGCTCCAATAAACATAATAATTTGAGCAATGATACTTGCATAGGCAATTCCTTCTATATTCCATTTAAAGATGTAAACAAAAAGTAAATCCAGTATGATATTGGTAAGACCTCCTATCAACCCAATGTACATAGCCCATCTAGTATTTTGGTAGCCTCTAAAAACACCAAAAAGGGTAAAGGTCAGAAGGGTAAAAGGGAAACCCCAAACTCGAATTTGAAAATAATCAGAAGTTAGTTCTAAAATGGTTCCTTTAGCACTTTGTATAGTAAAAATGAATTCGGTAAAGGTATAAGCCAGAAAAGCAATGGTGATTCCTAAAATCAAATTCATATAAAAAGTTTGAGAAACCAAAGGCCGAACAGCTTGAATTTGTTTTTTTCCATAGCTAATAGCTACATAGGAAGAAATAGCTGATCGAGTTTGTGCAAAAATCCAAACAAAGGCAGAAAGTAAGGCTCCGGCGAGGCCAATTGCACCCAAATAAGGTAAATTATTATGCTCGATTATGTTAATTTTTCCAGCAATAATGGTATCCGTAATAGAGATCAAAGGTTCAATAATACCTGCAAAAATAGCGGGAATAGCTAATTTGTTTATTTCGGGTAGTGATACTTTCATAAAAGCAAATTTCGTAAATGTTTTATAAAAGACGATAGTTTATTTTTCAAATTAGTATCTTTGCCAAAACTTAAGTAATGAACCTTACACGGGCTTTTATTATTTTTATTGGAATTTCATTAGCTTTAATGTTGATGCATTTTGTTGTAATGTATTCTGTATCAGATAATGACGTACCTGTTCTATATAACATGTATGGTTTTACTTATTTGGTAAGTGTACCTATTTTTGGTATCTATCTTTTTATAGAAACAAAGCATAGTGATTATGTAGGTTATGCTTATATATTTTTTAATGGATTAAAGGCCGTCCTGTCTATTGTATGGGTTTTGTATTTGATTAAATTACTAGAATTAGATATTAAAAATACTTTTTTAAACTTCATGGTAGTTTCTTTTGTTTTCACCATTGCAGAGTTAATCCCACTTTTTAAATTAGTAGGGAAAGAAAAAGAGTAAAACGTCTATTAAAATGAAAATCTTTAGTATCTTACCTCTTAAAAAATAAGTACATGAATTTTCCTCCTTATATTACTTCGGAAAATATCCACCATTTTATTTCAGAAGCTTTAAAAGAAGATGTTGGAGATGGTGATCATTCCACATTAGCCGCTGTCCCAGCTGATACTGAAAAAAAGGCACGTCTTTTAGTAAAAGAAGATTGTGTTTTGGCAGGAATAGAAATGGCTAAAATGATTTTTCATCATTATGATAAAAATTTAGAGATAGAAGTCTTTATGAAAGATGGTGATCATGCTAAAGTAGGTGATGTTGCTTTTCATGTAAAAGGAAATGCTCAATCTATTTTAACAACAGAACGATTGGTACTCAATACCATGCAACGCATGAGCGGGATTGCTACACATACTCATGAATTAAATCAATTGATTGAAGGAACAGGAGCAAAGTTATTGGATACTCGAAAAACAACACCTAATTTTAGATTATGTGAAAAATGGGCTGTTGTGATTGGAGGTGGAATTAACCATCGTTATGGCTTATATGATATGGTGATGTTAAAAGATAATCATATTGACTACTGTGGAAGCATTACACAAGCAGTTTCTAAAACAAAGAAGTACTTAGAAGAGCATAATAAAAATTTAAGAATCGAAGTAGAAACGCGTAATTTGGAAGAAGTAAAAGAAGCATTAAATGCTAATGTAGATCGAATTATGTTGGATAATATGAGTCCAGAGTTAATGAAGGAAGCTGTATCCATAATTCAAGGTAAATGTGAGACAGAAGCCTCTGGAGGAATTACAAGACAAACAATTCGAGCTGCGGCTTTATCAGGTGTAGATTATATTTCTGTTGGAGCATTAACGCATTCATCTCAAAATAAAGATCTTAGTTTGAAAGCCTTATCATGAAATTATAGAGATACTTCATTTTTGAAATGTTAAAACCTTTCATTGTTAACACTGAGTTAACATATAATGATAAAAGATAAAGCAATTTTGCATTAAAATCAAAAACGTTAAATATTTTATAATGAGAGCAAACTTTACACTCATAGCAACGGTGTTGCTAACCTTAATTACAACTTTTGCCTTTGGGCAAAATATCGTTACAGGGACTGTAGTGGATAGTAATGGAGAACCATTACCTGATGCAGACATAACGATACAAGGTACAGGGGAAACTGTATCGACAGATTTAGATGGAAATTATTCCATCGAAGCTCCAAATGGAGAACAAGTACTTTTAATTGAGTTCTTAGGATTAGAATCTAAAGAACAAAAAGTAAATGTTAATGGAGATACAGCTTTAGGACCAATCACCTTAACAGATGGAGGTGCTATTGATGAAGTTGTTTTTGTTGGGCAAGGAGTTTTAGATGTAGCGAAAGATCGTGAAACACCTGTTGCAGTGTCTACGATTAAAGCAGAAACAATTCAAGAAAAATTAGGTAATCAAGAATTTCCTGAAATTTTAAAAACAACACCTTCTGTATATGCTACAAAGCAGGGAGGAGGATATGGTGATGCACGTATTAACATTCGTGGATTCGATCAAATAAATACGGCTGTTATGATTAATGGTCAACCAGTAAATGATATGGAAAACGGACGTGTGTTCTGGTCAAACTGGTCAGGTTTACAAGATATTGCTACTGGAGTACAAGTTCAAAGAGGTTTAGGAGCTTCTCGTTTAGCTGTTCCTTCAGTTGGAGGTACGATTAACGTAGTAACAAAATCAACTGAAAAAGAAGAAGGTGGTTTTGTTAGCTTAGGTATCGGAAACGATTGGTATAACAAGACATCAGCGGGATATAACACAGGAATAAATGATGATGGTTGGGCTGCAAGTTTCTTATTAAGTAGATGGCAAGGTAATGGTTATGCTGATGGAACTAAGGGAGAAGGATATACGTATTTTGCATCAGTTGGTTATAAACCAAATGATACACATGCCTTTAATTTAGTATTCACTGGTGCTGGACAATGGCATGATCAAAGAGATTTAGATTTATCTATTCGTGATTTTCAAAACTTTGGAGGAGAGGATTTCAGAAGATTTAATGGAGATTGGGGACATTTAAATGGAAACGAATATACATATAGAAGAAATTTTTATAACAAACCAATAGGATCTTTAAACTGGGATTGGAATATTAGTGATCGTTTATCATTATCATCTGTAGTTTATGGTTCTTGGGGACGTGGTGGAGGAACCGGTCCTAGAGGAAGAAATTTTGGAATTTATCCTTTTAGAAATGATTTAACAGGAGCAATTGCTGATGGAAATTTACCGTACAGACGTGCTGATGGTACAATTAACTTTGATGCAGTTGTAGCCAATAACCAAGCAGGAACTCCGTATACAGGACAAATTAGTAATTATTCAGGACAAATTATAGGTTCTAATGGTTATTCTGAAGATGGGGTTAATACAAATGTATCAGTAAGAAGAGCATCAATCAATTCACATGATTGGTATGGTGCGATTTCAAATTTAAAGTACGAAGGAGAAAAGATATCATTAGGTATTGGTGCTGATTTGAGATCTTACAAAGGGTACCATTATAGAGTATTAAATGATCTATTAGGATTAGATGGGTATTATAGTACAGGTAATAGTAATGATAATGGAAGAATTGTAGCCACTACGGTTAAAGCAAAACCATTTAGTAACATTACAGAGGCTGAAAAAATTAATTATTATAATATTGGTAAAGTAAATTGGGCTGGTTTAAATGGAGTTGCTGAGTATAAGCACGAAGCTATTTCTGCTGTTGTTCAGGCAGGTATGTCAAACCAACGTTACCAAAGAATTGATTATTTTGCTTACCCTTCTGGACAAGCAGAAAGTGAAAAAGAAGATATCTTCGGAGGATATGTAAAAGGAGGTGTTAATTATAACATTAATTCGCATCATAATGTATTTGGTAATGCTGGATTTATTTCACGTCAACCATTATTTGATGCTGTTTTTCCTAATTTTTCAAATACTATAAACGATGTTGATAATGAAGAAGTAACTTCATTCGAATTAGGATATGGATACCGTTCTAATATTTTCAATGCTAATGTGAATTTATATAGAACTCAATGGGATAATAGATTTATATCAAGAAGTGTAAATAGTCAAGGTGTAGAGGGGTCTGCGAACTTTTCTGGAATTGGTCAATTACACCAAGGAGTTGAGGTTGATTTTAACGTAAAACCAATTCATAAATTAAAAGTAAATGGTATGTTCTCTTATGGAGATTGGAAATATACGGATAATGTTACAGCAACTACTTTTGACGATAATCAACAACAAACAGGTACGGCAACATTATATATTGATGATGTACATGTTGGTGATGCAGCGCAATTAACAACTTCATTAGGTTTAGATTATGAAGTATTAAATGGACTTTCTTTTGATGCAACATGGCATTATGCAGATAAATTATATTCTGATTTTACTTTCCGTTTAGATGAAAGAGATTGGGCAAATGATACATGGGCAACAGTTGAAAACCATGGAAGAGATAATTTAGAATTACCAGATTACCATTTATTTGATGTGGGTATGACTTATAAGAAAGAAGTTTTAAATGATAAGATATTAATCTTCCGTGTAAACGTAAATAACTTATTTGATGAAACGTATATTTCTGAAGGTAACTCAAGTATAATGAATGGTGATGCTAATGCAACTGGTCAAACATACCAAGGAGTTGATACGGCGAACCAAGTATGGTTTGGTTTTGGAAGAACGTGGAATGCGTCTTTAAAATTCCAATTCTAAAAAGAAAAACAAATTTTTTATAAATAAAACCCTTCTAAAATCTTAGAAGGGTTTTTCTTTATGCAAAAGATTTGCTATCTTTTGAAAAATTATGCTTGCATATGAAAATAACTCCATCTAAAATCAATTGGTTTTTGTTAGCCAAGTTACCTTCCGCTTACTTTACAGGAGTGCGTTTAAAGAGCTTAGACGATAATAAAGCGATGACAACAGTCAAACACCGCTGGATTAACCAAAATCCCTTTAAATCGATGTATTTCGCTGTGCAATGTATGGCATCCGAATTATCAACAGGAATTTTAGTTATTAAAAAAATACATGATTCAGGAAAAAAAGTTTCTATGTTAGTAACTGAACAAAAAAGTACGTTTACAAAAAAAGCACGTGGGAGAATTTACTTTACCTGTTCTGATGGACATAAAATTGATGCAGCTTTAGAAGAAACCTTGAAAACAGGAGAAGGGCAAATACTAGAACTTACCTCAATAGGAGTAGATGAAAAAGGTGATGAAGTTTCATCCTTTACGTATCAATGGAGTATTAAATTGAAAGAAAAATAATCTAATTTATAGTCTTACAGCTGTTTTAAAACAGACCTCTTTCATAGCAAAAGAACTGTTAATTTTACTAATCGAATCAAAATTAGAAAACTCTTGTGTAAGGAATGCTCTATATTCCTCAATGTCGTGTACTGCAATTTTTAATAAATAATCATAATCTCCACCAATATGATGGCATTCCATTACTTGATCTAAATTTTTCACCTTTTCTTCAAACTCATTTACATACCGCATTAAATGTTGCTTTAAAGAAATATTACAAAACACAATGAGATCTTTCCCTACTTTTTTACGGTCAACCAAAGCCACTTTTTTACGAATTAAACCCTCTTTTTGAATCCGTTTAATCCGTTCATAAGTGGGAGTAACACTTAGATTGATTTCATGTGCGATTTGTTTGGTATTTAACTCACAATTTTCCTGTAAAAGATTGATTATTTTTCGATCTTTTTCATCTAGTTTTTGCATATAATTTCTGTTTCAAGAAAAATAGATTGTAAATTTAGTAGTATTATACTTAATATGTATTAAATATAGTGTAAAAAAACTAAATATTATATTAGTAATAGTATATTATATCTTTATAAAATACTTTTGTAGTATAAAACAAGTGTGATGAAAGAAAAGTTGGTTGAATTAAAGAATAAACTGGAAAAATACCACGATACACTGCTAGGTTACCCTGTTTCTGATGATTTAGATTATACAGAGCTAAGTGATTTTTTAGATTTTCCGATCAATAATATTGGGGATCCGTTTGTACCTTCAAACTATAGAATTGACACCCGTGAATTTGAGAAAAAAGTAGTGGAATTTTTTGCTGATTTATTTAATGCTCCAAAAGAAAATTGGTGGGGTTATGTAACCAACGGAGGTTCTGAAAGTAATTTATATGGCTTATATATTGCTCGAGAAATGTATCCAAGGGCAATGTTTTATCATTCAGAATCAACACATTATAGTGTTCAAAAGAATTTACAATTATTGGGTGTTCCTAGTGTAGTGATTCGTTCGCAAGAGAATGGTGAAATGGATTACGAAGATTTTGAAAATACATTACGTATAAACCGTCATAAACCAGCTGTTATTGTGGCTAATATTGGTACAACCATGACAGAAGCACGCGATGATGTTTCTAAAATTAAACAAATTTTAAATAAATTGGTAATTAGTAAACATTATATTCATGCAGATGCTGCTTTATCAGGAGGTTATACGGCTTTTTTAAACCCAAAACCTTCATTTGATTTTAAAGATGGAGCTGATAGTATTGCGATAAGTGGTCATAAGTTTATAGGTTCTCCAAACCCTTCAGGAGTAGTAGTGGTTAAAAATGATAACAAAGAACGTATTGGGCAAGTAGTTGAATATGTGGGAAGTCCAGATACTACAATAACAGGGTCTCGAAATGGTCATTCACCTTTATATTTATGGTATTCCATTACGAAATATGGAAAAGAAGGATTAAAAAAACGAGCTGATTTTTCTTTAGAATTAGCTGAATATGCTGAAACGAAATTGAATGAGTTAGGAATGAATGCTTGGCGTAATAAAAATACCATTACGGTTGTTTTTGATAAACCGAATAAAGAAGTTTGTGAAAAATGGCAATTGGCAACTCAAGGGGATTATGCTCATATCATTTGTATGCCAAGTGTTACAAAAGAGCGAATTGATCGATTTTTAGAAGATTTAAGAAAAAAGAATAATGAATTGTGATTAAAAATATAGACTTAACTTATAATCATTGAATTATATTTTGCTATGATGAACCTACATGGAATTCATTTTAAATAAAAAAGGAAGCTTTTTAAGCCTCCTTTTTTATTATGAAATAGATTTACAATTAATCAATTGCAAATGTTAATTTTAAATTCACACGGAATTCGGTTACTTCACCATCTTTTACAATTGCAGACTGATCTTGAACATAAACCGATTTAATATTTTTAACGGTTTTAGATGCTTTTTTTACAGCTTTTGCTGTTGCATCTTCCCATGATTTTTCTGAACTTGATAATACTTCAATAACTTTTAATACTGCCATAATGCTGCTTTTTAAAATTTTTAATTGATTTTTTTGAATTCTAAATTTACTAAAAAAAATACAATTCTATTTTCTTTTAAGAAACCTCGATTATAACGAGATGATTTTTAATGGTAAAGAAAATTTAAAACCTTTTTAAAATATAATCTGCAAATAATTTTTGAGTATCCATTAATTTTTGAGTAATTCTAAAGTCTGTATTTTTAATCAAGCCTTCAACAATAGTATCATCATATTTCCTAGATATTTCTGTATGAATGTATTCTCCTTTCTTGAAAAAATAGGTCTTTTTAATTGAAGAAATCATTACTTTTTGATCTATTTTACTTTGAATATAGCTTTTTGCAACACCTTCTTTTTCATTATATTCTGGAATATGTTTAAACTGAGCGATATCAAAATTACCACCTAATTCACGATTAATTCGTTCCAACAAATTTAAATTAAAATCACGTGTAATTCCTTGTTTATCATTATAAGCAGGAAGGATGATAGAGGAAGATTTCTTTAAATCAAGACCTAAAAATAGATAATCACCTCTTGTTAGGTTAGCGCCTAGTTTGTAAATAAATTCTCCAGCTTGCTTATCATTCATATTTCCAATATTTGATCCTAGAAAAAGGATCACTTTCGGAATAGTAGAATTTTTTAAAGAAGCTAAAACATCAAAATAATCACCTTGTTGTTTTTTTACTGATACATTGGGTAGTTCTTTATTTAAACTAACTTCTAATTGATCTAAAGCATTTTGAGAAATGTCAATAGGAAAATAATCAAATTGATAGGCTTCTTCACTTAAAACTTTTAAGAGTTCTTTTGTTTTGGTTCCATCTCCAGCTCCTAATTCAATTAATTCAAAATAGGTATTGGGTTTTAAGTCAAGTGCTTTAATAATATCATGGGTTTGATTTTTAAAAATATCCATTTCAGCTCTTGTTAGATAATACTCTGGTGTATTCATTATTTTAACAAAGAATGCATCACCTTTTTTATCATAAAAATATTTAGATGGAAGGTGTTTTTTTTCAGCAGATAACCCATTATCTACATCTTTTTTAAATTGTTCAATCATGGTTTATTGTGCTAATCGGATTCCTGTAAATTGCCATTGGAGGTGAGGGTGAAAAAAGTTACGGTATGTAGGTCGACTATGGCCTTTGGAAGTAGCTACTGAAGCACCTCGTAAAACCATTTGATTGATCATAAATTTACCGTTATATTCACCTACGGCTCCTTCTGCAATGGTATAGTTAGGGTAGGGTAAGTAAGCCGAATTAGTCCATTCCCAGCGTTTTCCCCAAGAAAGATCTTTAGAAGCAACTTCCCATTCAAACTCGGTAGCTAATCGATAGCCTTTCCATGCTGCGTATGCATGAGATTCATAAAATGAAATATGAGAAAGAATAGCATTTTTATCTACTTTTTGTAATCCCGATAAGGTATAATGATACCATTCTCCATCTATTTTATACCAATAGAGAGGATTTTCAATATTATTTTCAGTGACCCAAGACCATCCTTCATCTAACCAAAATTGAAATTTCGTATAACCACCGTCTTCTATAAATGATATAAATTCACCATTTGTAACCAAAGATTTAGCAATTTTATATTCGTGAAGGTAAACTTTATGTATACCTAATTCATTGTCAAAACAAAAATCGCTAGATGCATGTCCAATAGAATAAACTCCTTCAGGAATGGTTAACCAACCTGTTTCAGTATTAGTGTCTTTAACTAGATTAAAATCAGATTGATAAACAGGAAAAATAGGGTTTAGGCTTAATGTATATTTTAAATCGGTGAGCAACAACTCTTGATGTTGTTGCTCATGATTTAGACCTAAAATAACCAATTTTTTTACCTCTTCAGTAATGGGAGAAGATAATAATTTAGACATATGTTGATCTACATGTTTTCGGTATTCGTATACTTTTTCTACAGTAGGGCGTGTCATTACACCTCGTTGAATTCGAATAGCACGTTCTCCAATAGTTTGATAATAACTATTGAATAGAAAACTAAACTCTTTATGAAAAATAGTGTAATTCTCAACAGTATGTTTTAAAATCATTTCCTCAAAGAACCATGTTGTGTGAGCTAAATGCCATTTGGGTGGACTTGCGAATACGACAGGTTGAGGCACATAATCTTCAGTTTGAAGAGGAGAACATAAAGTTTCTGAATGTTTTCTTACAGTTAAAAATTGGTTTAGTAGCGTCATAAGTTTTGTTTTTAAAATTTACCTGTATTAGCCCATTCAGTACGAGGTGGAATCGGCTCCATATTATCCCAATGTTCCACAATTTTACCATTTTCGATTCTAAAAATATCAAAAACAGCTAATTCTTGCCCTCCAAAAGTTGCTTTAGAATAACTTACCACATGATCTCCTTGCCCTATAATTTTAAAAATAAAATCATATTGAAAATCCTGAGTTGCTAAAAATTGTTTAACGGCATCAATTCCATTAGGAACTTGAGGGTTGTGTTGAATATATTGTGTTGTAGAGATGTATTGTTCTACATTTTGATGGTTTCCATTTTGAAAAACATCTACTAAAAAACTTCGAACTAACTTTTTATTCTCTTCTGTTTTGTCAAGATCTTTTAATTCAAAATCTCCTAAAACCACATCATTTCCAGAAACCGTTTGATCTTTTTCAACGTAAGCTGCAATGACATCCCAATGTTCGATCATTTTATCATTCTCATCCGTATCAAATAAATCAGTTGTTACCCATTTTGCGGTTCCATTATCAATATCTTGATAAACATGCACGAATACATTATTTCCATCTTCGATGGCACGAATGACACGAATATCACGGTCGTTAGTACGATTTAAAAAATCGGCAAAAAATTCTTTAAATCCTGCTGCTCCATCAGGAACACCTGTACTATGTTGTGTGTAACGATCTCCTGTATATTCATCTACAACATCGATATGCCCTTCTTTAATACCTTTTAAATAAAGGTTTTTGGCTGTTTCTAATTTTTTACTCATTGTTCTTTGGTTTTTATTATATTTTAAAAAGTTGTTTATTAAAGGAATAGGATAGTGCTAATAAAATTAATCCAATAGCGGCAGGTAAAAATTCACCATCATTTACCATAATATGGGCTGACAAAGCAAGGACAAGGTCAAAAAATAGTCCTGCATAAACCCATTCTTTTAAAGTACCTGTTTTTTTACTTAATAATGTAATGATAGCAAGAATTTTAGCAATAGCTAAAGGGTAAATAATATAAGTTGGATAGCCTAGTTTGATAAAAGATTCTTGAACCATATCATTTTTTGCAAAATACATTATGGCAGAAAATAGCATCAATAGAGATAAGAGCCCTGTACTGACCCAATAAATTGTTTTAAGTGTTTTTGAGTTCATAAGATTACCATTAACGTGAAAAGATTGTGTTTTTAAAATCCAAACTTACCATTCTTATTTTTCCAATCAGAGCTTGGTGGAATTGTTTCAACTGCATCCCAATGTTCTACAATCTTATTTTTTTCAACTCTAAATAAATCGTAATATGCAGTAGGTTTTCCAGAAAGTTCTCCTTCTGAAATTGTGAGTACAAAATTACCTTCTCCAAGAACCTTATGTAGCTTTTTATACTCCATTAAAATACCTTGTTGTGCTCTTTCTTTACGAAAATCTGCTAACGCAGAAAGACCATCACCAATAAGAGAGTTATGTTGAAAATAGGTGTTGCCCTCAAAAAAATCGATTGCTTTTTCTCTTTTTTCATTAATTAATACAGAAGTGATAAAGTCTTTTAATAATGTTTTATTTGTTTCTGTTTTGTCTTGATCTTTAATTTCAACAGGTCCATCCAATTGTGTTCTTCCACTAGGGTTAGGAGGCGTTATTTCAGTTAAGTTATCCCAATGTTCCACAATAAGGTTATTCTCAAATCGAAATACATCAAATCCTATTTTAGGACCAAAAAAATCATATTCTGTATGAGTAAAGACAAAATCACCATCTTCAAAAGCACGTATTACTTTTGCTTTGAAACCTCCTTCAGGAGCATTTTGTATAACGGCTCCAAACCCTGCTAACCCATCTGCAACAGCTAAATTATGTTGAATATATTTTTCAGGGTTAATGTACCCTACTGGAGTTGAGTCTCCATTTTCTAAACTTTCTAATAAGGCTACAGCCTTTTCTTTGTTTGATAAACTCATTTTTTATAGTATAATTAATTTTTATTGTTTTTCAACCAGTTTTAAATTTTCAATAATACCTCCATCAAACAAAGTAAATTGATCTTTAGTACCAAAACGAAGAATAGCTGAAGAATATACAACATTATTATTGAAGTTAAATAATAAAGTAACATAATCGGGGTGTGCCTCTTCCAACCAACTCATTAAATACATTTTGTCACCTACTTTACGAGAAGCATATTTTAAATCTTTGTTCCCATGTCCTTTTCGAGGCCCTGCAATCCATTCGTATTTAATCATTCCGTTATAAAATTCAAAATGGATTCCAGTTCCGTTTTGATAGTAATAATTCATAGAGGTTCCATCCAATAGATGTTCTGGTTGTTTCTCATTAACCGTTTTTCTCACATTTTCTAATGAGTTATCTGATGTATTTTTCTGAGCTAACAACAGCCCAGAAGAAATGCAAAAAGCGACAAGTGCAATAATTAATTTTTTCATATTAAGGTTGTTAAATATTATCTAATATAAGAATTAAATAGCTTCTTTTAAATTTTGATTACTTTCATGATGAACAATTTCATCAAATTTTAATTTTAAACCATGTTTTTGAATACTCTTTCTTAACAGAGGTTCCATTTCTTCTCTATATTTTTTCAGTTGAGATGAAGCATAAACTTCTTGGATATCATGAGTTTCTGTTTTTAAAATTTTGTTTAATCGAGGTTTTACATGTTTTGGAAGGTTGAGGTATTCAATTTTAATATCATGAGTCCCTGAGTTTTTAATTTCAGAAAATAATTGATCAATAGAATTGGGTTTTAGTTTCATATGAGGAAGAAGAGGTCCAACAAAAGCATAGGTTTTAATGCCTGCTTCATTTAATTTTTTAAGCGTACGTAATCGAGCACTTGCTAAAGGAGCTTTTACTTCTAAAAAACGACTTAATTGATCATCAGTTGTCGTAATGGATATACCTACCTCAAGATTGGGAATCTGTTTTAATAATTCTAAATCATCTAAAATCATAGGAGATTTTGTTAAAATACCAACTCTTCCTTGGTAATGATGTTTTGCGAAAACTTCTAAAATTCCTCTTGTTAATCGGTACTTCTTTTCAACTCCTTGATAAGGATCGGTAACGGTACTTAAAACTACCTTAGGATGAGGATGTTTTTTCATTAAACGTTGAATATCTTTTTCCATTAATTCAACAGCATTTGTTTTTACATAAACATAATTTCCCCAATTTTGATTGGATTCTCCTACAAAACGCCCCATAAAGCTTGCAAAACAATACATACAGGCAAATTGACAACCTGTATAAGGGTTCATTACATAATCGGCACTAGGTACTTGAGTATGACCAATAATGGATTTAGCTTGAATTTCTTTAATTTGAAAAGACATAAAAGTAGTTTTATTGCAAATTTACACTTGATAGAACCTGTATGAAAGGTTAATTATTGCAATAAAAAACGAAAAAAGGTGAATCTTTTAATTAGTGAGTTTTTCTTTGAAATGTTTAGGTGTTTTTCCCGTATGTTTTTTGAAAAATTTTATAAAGTTGGATGGTTCATCAAAGCCTATTAAATAGGCAATTTCATTTGTATTGTGAGTAGGATCTGCCAGTAGTTTTTTAGCATTGAGTATTACCATATCATCAATAAAGACTTTTGCTGTTTGATTAACGAGTGTTTTACACGCTATATTAAGCTGATGATACGAAACATTTAGCATTTCACAATAGTCTTTTACATTTCGGGTAAGGGTACTATTTTGATTTAAAAGCTTTTGGAAATCAATGAAAATATTTTTTAAATAAGGATCTACTGTTTTTTCATTTTGAGGAGTTTGTGATTGTATTTTTAGAATAAATACACGAAGTAAACATTGTAGAATTTCTTCTTTAGAAGTATTGGATTCTGTATTATATTCTTGATAAAGAAAATTAGTTAAGGAAGAGAGTGAAAGAAAATCTTGTTGCGTGGTTTGAACTAAGGGACTATATAAATTAATGTTATAAGGATAGCCGTATGATAATTCGTTAAATTCCAATTGATTTTGGTATAAAAAACGTTCTGTAAAAAGGGTGATATATCCTTGGAGTTGATTATTTTTTACCCATGAGTGTACTTGATTTTTTCCAATAAATAATAAACTTCCTTTTTTTAAAGAATAGGATTCGAAGTTGATATAATGTTTCCCTGTTCCTTCTGTTATAAAAAGAATATTATAAAAGTTAATTTTATGAGGAGCACTTAAATTAGGGTAATTACGTTTACGAAAATCGTCTAAAGATATCATTTCAAAACCTAAATCTTCAAAATCAGTTCTGAAGTTATATTCAGGAAATTTTTTGGGCATAAAATGGATTTTTTATTTAAATATAAAAAAAAGAGTATACATGATGCATACTCTTTTTAAATTATATAAAATTTTTAATTACCATTTACCATTACTGTTGACCCACTCAGATGCTGGAGGAATGGTTTGTTGTGTGTCCCAGTGCTCTATGATATAACCATTTTGAAGTCTGAATAAATCAAAATAAGCTGTTGATTCAACTCCGGCAGCTTGGCTTCCTTGTGACATGATTAATACAAAATTTCCTTCTCCATGAATAAATCGAGGACTCTCACTATCGTAGAATTGGAAGTTATCACCAAAACTAGCAAACCAATCAATTCCATTAGGCATTCCAACACTATGTTGGAAGTATTGTCCCAATCCATCAAAATAAGTAGGTGCTTGAGTAACCCATGATCCTCCAACTAATACGTTTTGAGCAAAATTTGAAATCACTTCTTTATTAGAAGTAGTAAGAGATGTATCGGTAACTGTAGTAGGACCGTCTACTTGTGTGTTACCATTAACAGCATCTACTTGAGGATCAGAAACATCTTGTAAGTTATCCCAGTGCTCTACTATTAAGCCGTTTTCAAAACGGAAAACATCAAAAGCTACTTGAGGTGTTCCATTATTCCATGTTCCACCATACGTACTATGAAGTACTACATAATTACCATCAGTAAAAGCTCTGTGGTTGGTTACAGTTGTTCCAGAAGGACCTCCACTGAAAAAATTTACTAAGACTTCTTTACCATCAGGGAAGTTAGCATTATGTTGAATATACGTTTCATCACTAACATAATCCAATGCAGTTTGATCTCCTGTTTCAAACCCTTTGATTAATGCAATCGCTTTTTCTTGATTGCTTAAAGTTGCAACATTATTGTCATCATCATCGTTACATGATGTAAAGCCCACAACAAGTACACTTAATACAGTTAAATTCAAAATTTTTTTAATCATAATTATCTTTATTAATTTTAACACAAAAATATAATAGGTTATGATTTTGAAAAAGGTGAATTATTTTAAAAATTTCTTAAAAATGGTAAATATTTAAATATTAGGAGCTACAGGATAACATAGAGCAACCTACTTTTTTTCTTGCCCATTCAGGTCTTTTAGCAAACCATTTTTCATGTTCAGGCTGTTCTTCGTAAGGATTTTTTAAAAGTTCATATAGTTCATTTAATAAGGAATAATCACCTTTGTCAGCAGCATCAATAGCTAATTGGGCCATATAATTGCGTAAGACATATTTTGGGTTTATTTTATTCATATAATCTTTTCGTTCTAAGTCGGAAAGAGATTCTTTTTCCAATCGTTTAATATAATAGGAAAACCATTCCTTCCATTCTTTTAAGATTACCTCTTTTATTTCATCAAAAGCGTAAAAAGCATCTTGGATAGTAGTTAAAAAAGTATTTGAGTCGTCGATTTTTATAGATTTAGAAATAGAAGCTAAGCTTCTAAAAAATAGAGTCATATCGGTTTCTGATAATTGTAAAATACGTTCTAAATCATCAATTAGTTTTTCATCTGTTTTTAATGTTTCTATTAATCCTAGTTTGTTACGCATCATTTGATAATGTTCGATCTTATAGGCTGTATTATAGTTGTTTAAAGCTTCTTCTAAAGGTTTAGCATCTTCAATTAAGGGAAATAAAGCATTAGCTAGTTGATACAAATTCCATAATCCAATTTTAGGTTGATTTCCATAGCTATAGCGTTTAAATTGTCGATCGGTTGTATTGGGGGTCCAGTTATGATCATAACCTTCTAACCATCCGTAAGGTCCATAATCAATAGTTAAGCCCAAAATTGACATGTTATCAGTATTCATGACCCCATGAACAAAACCAACACGTTGCCAATGGATAATCATATGTAAAGTTTGTTGTACTACGGTATTGAAAAAATCGAGATACCCTTCTTTAGTTCCAGCTTGAATAGTTGGATAAAATTCAGTAATGGTATAATCTAATAAGGTTTTAAGTGTATTTTTATCATTTCTACTTGCAAAGATTTCAAAATTTCCAAAACGTATAAAACTAGGAGCAGTTCTGCATACAATAGCTCCTTTTTCATAAGCTGAATTTCCATCATACAATATATCACGAAGCACTTGATCCCCTGATAATGCTAACGACAAAGATCGTGTAGTTGGAATACCTAAATAATGCATAGCTTCACTACATAAATGTTCGCGAATTGAAGAACGTAAAACAGCTAATCCATCGGCAGTTCTAGAATAAGGTGTCTCACCTGCTCCTTTTAATTGTAGTGCCCATCGTTTATTTTGATGCTCAATTTCCATTAAATTAATGGCTCTTCCATCACCTAATTGACCTGCCCAATTTCCAAATTGATGCCCACCATAACACATGGCATAAGGGTTGGTGTTTTTAGTTACTTTATTTCCTGTAAAGGTTTGTAAAAAATCAGTTGAAGTATAATCTTTTTTTGAAATACCTAATAACTTGGCTACTTCATCTGCTACATGAATTAATTGTGGATTTGATGTGGCCTTTGGTATTACAAATGAATAACAAGCATTAAAAACCTGTCTTCGGGTATTGCTTAAATCTAGGTCAGCAGGTAATTTTTTATTGAATGTGTCGTGTATGTTGAATTGCATTTTTTTATTTTTTTAATGGTAAAGTAATTAGTACCAAAAGGTAGATGTAGGGATTTAAATTCAAAAAGGGGTTAGGGACAAGAAAAAAAGGGGCTTGTCACTTTACAAAGGTAGGTCAATTAAAGAGTTTTGTATTAATTGATTTTTATAATAGGTTGATGTTTAATTACAAAATTGCATGAATTGGCTATAAAACACATTTCATTCGCTTTTTTATGAAGTTGTAAAGCAAGTTCTTTGTTTTCTTCTTTACTTATAGTTACAGTAGGTTTTAGAGTAACTTCTTTAAACTGACCACTTCCATCTTTATTTTCCTCCAAAATGCCTTCTGCATGATCTATATAATCTACTACAATAATACCATGATTTACGCATAAATGTAAGTACCAAAGCATATGACAAGAAGAAAGGGAAGAAATTAATAAATCTTCAGGGTTATATCGTGAAGCATCTCCATAAAAGGCAGAATCGGAAGAACCGTTAATTTGAGTGTTTTTTATAGCGTTTGAAATGATGTGATCTCGACTATAAGCTCGATAATCAAATGTACCACTCCCCTTATTTCCTGTCCATTCAACTTTAATGGAATATTGATGTGTTTTCATAACCTTGGTATTTTCCCTTAATTTAAGAAAAAATAGGCAGTTTGGGATATTTTTTGGATAAAATCCTTATAAACTCTTTAGTTTCCCTTTGAAATCATCAATTTTAGTGTAACCTTTTTGTTGCATTAAGTCTCGCAATTCTTGGGAAATTCTTTCAAAACATGTTGTAACATCTTCTTTCATGAGTTGAGTTCCAATTTGAACTGCAGAAGCACCACATAAAATATGTTCAAAAGCATCTTGACCGTTTTTAATTCCTCCACACCCTATAATTTGAATATCTTTACGTAATAACGTATAAAATTGACGAACATTAGCTAATGCAGTAGGTTTAATATAGTCTCCTCCAATTCCACCAAAACCATTTTTAGGTTTTATCACAACTGATTCATTGGCAATATCGATATACAGACCATTTCCAATACTATTTACACAAGTTACGAACTGAATTGGAAATTGATTTAAAATAGCCGCCATTTGCTCAAAATGTATTAAATCGAAGTAAGGAGGCAATTTAATACCTAAAGGTTTTTTATAAAATTCAAATACTTTCTCTAAAACCTCTTGAGTACGTTCAAAATCATAACCTGTTTGTGGTTTCCCTGGTACATTTGGGCATGAAAGGTTTAATTCAACAGGAAAAAAGAAATCAGAAGTATGAATTTTGTGTAAAATGTCTAAATTTTCGTCTAAACTTAAACCCGCTACTGAAATGAACATCGGTTTTGTTAGAGTTTCCTGATTTTGTCTAAAATAATCTAAGTAAAAATCGATTCCTAAATTAGGTAGTCCCATAGAGTTTATACTTCCTAAAGGTACGTCAATATAACGTGGTGAAGGATTTCCTTCTCTTAATTGAGCTGTTGAACTTTTTGATATTATGGCTCCTGCAGAAGATTGTAAAAGGATATCCAAATCTTCTTTTGTTGTACAACGAGGCCCTGAAGCATTGAAAATGAGGTTGTCTAATTTAAAACCGCTAATTTGTGTTGATAAATCGATATTTGACATGAGAATTATTTGAATGTAAAGATAATATAAATTACCTTTGCTAAAATCAAATTCAGATGAATCTTAAAGAAAAATTTCTTCTTAATATTTTCGAATTAGGGATTATAAAATTCGGACAATTTACGTTAAAAAGTGGTGTAGTTTCTCCATTTTATGTTGATTTACGATCTATTGCATCGCGACCAGACTTATTAAAACATCTTTCGCATCTTATGATGGATGCTACACAGGAAGATGATTATAAAGTAATTTGTGGTGTACCTTATTCGGCACTTCCAATGGCCACAGCAATGTCGCTGTCATATGATATTCCTTTGATTATCAAACGAAAGGAAAATAAAGGATATGGAACTAAAAAGTTGATAGAAGGTGTTTATGAAAAAGGAGATCGTACACTTTTAGTGGAAGATGTAATTACTTCAGGAAAAAGTTTAATTGAAACTATTGAAGAGGTAGAAAATGAAGGTTTAATTGTTGATTCTATGGTTGTGGTAATTGACCGTCAACAAGGAGGAAGTAATTTGTTACGTAGTAAAGGTTTTAAATTGCATACATTATTCACTATTGAAGAAGCATTACAGATTTTAGATAAACACGGAAGAGTTGGTCAAGCAACGATTGATAGCGTACTTGATTTTGTGAATAACAATCAAGATGTAACCAATTATGTTGTGAAACGTAAATCATATGAAGAAAAGTTAAATCATATTCAGCATCCTAAAGCACATGAATTAGTTAATATTGCATTGAAGAAGAAATCGAATTTGATCTGTGCAGCTGATTTAGCTAGTGGACAAGAAATTTTA
Source organism: Flavobacteriaceae bacterium UJ101 (assembly GCA_001880285.1). Lineage (NCBI taxonomy): Bacteria > Pseudomonadati > Bacteroidota > Flavobacteriia > Flavobacteriales > Flavobacteriaceae > Flavobacteriaceae bacterium UJ101. The sequence goes on from CP016269.1 coordinate 1,503,137, forward strand.
GCCTTAGCTGAAAAAATAGGACCACAAATTTGTGCTTTAAAGTTACATGCAGATGTTTATGAAGATTTTTCACAGGATTTTATTCAAAGTTTGAAGGCGCTAGCACAAGAGCATGAGTTTTTAATTTTTGAAGATCGTAAGTTTGCTGATATAGGAAATACCCAAAAACTACAATTTGAAAAAGGAATTCATAAAATTGCTAATTGGGCTGATATGATTACTACACATATTATTGCAGGAGAAAAATCGTTAGAAGCTTTTGCAGATAGTGGAGTAGGTGTTGTTCCTATTTTGGAAATGTCTTCTAAAGGAGCTTTAACTAATAAAGGTTATGTAGATGCAGCAAAACGAATTGCAATGAACAATCCTCAAGTAATTGGAGGTGTTGCACAAAGTAAATTATCAGAAGAATTATTATTATTTACTCCAGGTGTTAATTTTGAAGCAACAGGTGATGATCTAGGGCAACAATACAATACACCAGAAAAAGTATTTAAAGAATATGAAACCGATTTTATTATTGTTGGTCGCGGAATTTACCAAGCAGAAAATGCTTCTGAAGCAGCTCAAAAATATAAAGAATTAGGTTGGGAAGCATACGAAAGAGCTTTGTAGTAAATAATTCTTTTATTCAATAGTATTATTTGAAATAAGTTCGGTATTTATATGATACCTGTATTGTTTAACAGGTTTAGGAACTTTTTTGATATACTCTTACCCTTCTCAATAGAAGGGTTTTAGTTGACAATTCCTAAATGCATGGCTTTTTTAATTAATCCGGCAGGACTTTTTACACCCATTTTAAAAAAGATATTTTTTCTATGGGTTTCTACGGTACGTTTACTTAAGAATAATTTTTCGGCAATTTCTTCGTTTGTTAACTCTTGAGCGATCAATTGAACAATTTGTTTTTCACGTTTGCTTAAAATGTTTTTATTGAAAATATATTCTTCAATAGGTTGTTCGGTATAATTGAAATACGTTTTGTCTTCATTTACAATACCTCGAATAGCTTCTAAAACTTCTATTTTAGGAGTTTCTTTCAATAAGTAGCCTTGAATTCCTGTATAAGAATGCATATTTTGAAACATACTTAAAACCAACAATTTAATATGTGGGCTTTGTTTTTTTATAGCCTTAATCAGCTCTATACCATTCATTTCGGGCATAGCAATATCGGTAAGAATAATATCCGGAGTATTTAATTGGAGAAAATCGAGTAAAGCCGAAGCTGAAGTGGTTTGAAAAACAACATCGATATCATCTTGTTTAGAAAGAACAGCTTCTAATCCGTCTAAAAACAATTGGTGATCATCAACTAGTGCAATTTGTATTTTTTTCATAGGTTTTGTGGTATGGTTAATACAATAGTGGTTCCGCTTTTAGGATGTGAATCTATTTCCCAATTTCCATTTAAAGCGTGTATACGTTCTTCTATATTGTGTAGCCCAATTCCTTTTTGAAGTAAAGATACATCAAACCCTTTTCCATTATCTTCATAAATGATGTATAAAAAAGTATCTCGTAAGGTGAAGCTAAGGAGAACTTGTGTGGCATGAGCATGTTTATAAGTATTATGAAATAATTCTTGAATAATTCGGTAGAGATGATGTTTTTGAAAAGAATTAAGTGTGTCTAAAACTTCAGAAGGAAAGAGGGTCATCTCAATATTGAAGATCTTCTTTTTTTCATATTGAATTTTTACTTCTGTTAAAAGCTCTTTTAAAGTATGTTCTTGAATATAATTGACACTTAAATTATGAGAAATAGAGCGTAATTCAGCAAAAGTATTTTCCAGTTTGTGGGTTACACTTCCTAATTCAGGGTGGTTAAGCTCATGGTTTAAATCTTCTAAATTTAATTTTAAACCCGCTAATTGAGCTCCAACACCATCATGAATTTCTTTGGCTAAGCGATTTCGTTCCTGATCTTGTCCTTTTAATAATGATTCAGCTTGTTCTAATGCTTTTTCTTTTTCTAAACGTTGTACTTCCTTTTCATTTAATAGTTTTTGTGTTTTAACCCGGTTACGGTAGAATAACAATAATAAAAGCAAAGGAATTACTAAGGCAACAGCACCGTATATAAATTGTTTTCGTTTGGAAGCTTCTAGTTCTTTTTCTTTAGTTAATAAACCAATTTGTTGGTCTTTCTTTTCTACTTCATATTCTGTACGAACTTGAGCAAACTCTCGTTCTTTATCAATTTGAAATAAGCTGTCATTGAGTTCTTTATGTTTTGAAAAGTACGTGTAGGCTTTTTCATAGTTTTTCATATCGAGAAAAAGTTGTGATATTTTATAATAAAGAATGGATTTGGTAGGGTCAGAAACTCTTTTTGAACTTGAATATTCTTCTGCTTTTTGATAATAAAATAAGGATTTTTTATATTGTTTTTTGTAGTTGTAGTATAAGGCAAGTAGACCATTATAAATAAAATAACGGTCATTTTCTTTTGAAGGTTGTATTAATCTATTGGCTCTTTCTAAATAATTATATGCTAGATTTAAATCTAAACTTTTTTCTTCTAAAAGAAGTGAAGCCATATTTAAATATAGCATAGAAAGTTGTTGATGATCATGAAGAGATGAAGCATATTTAATTCCTTTTTTATAATAATATAGGGCACTATCTTGATTTTGATTATTTCTAAAAAATTCTCCCATTTTATTACAATTATCTATAATATTAATAGAATCATTAAGTAGAAAAGAATAGTTTAAAGCTTTGTTATAATGATAAAGGGTTTTTATAGAATCATTTTTAAGATTATGTAAATCTGCAATAAAACTATTCAGAAAGATTATTGATTTATTAAAATGATATTTTTCTGATAATTTTAGTGCTTTTTGATAAAAATTTAAAGCAGAAGTATAATTGTTAGTTTCTTTTTCTAAAAAACCTAACCTTTGTAAGCATATTTGAACCCCTCTACGAAAATTACTTTTATTTGAAAAAGAAAGAGCTTTAATTGTATTGTTTTTAGCTCTATTGATTTTTTTTTGTTCATAAAAAATATCACCTAAATTAAAGTAATATTTAGCTAATAGAGTGTCATTTTGTAATTGATGTGCTTTTTTTAATCCTTTTTCTAAATAGAAATAAGAAGAATCCAAATTAGAAGATCGAGTTTGTTTTGATTGTTTTAAAAGAACTTCAGCTTCTTTTCTTAATGTTTGGGAATAAGTAAAAGAATATAAAAGAAAAAAGAATATAAAGCTGTTTTTTATCATAAGAAAAGGTTAAAAAATACCCTCTAGATGGTACGTCAAAAAACGGGTAAGTAAATACCTTTGCTAAATTAAAAAAAACAGACTTATGAACCAATATTTGCGTTACTATTTAGGTGTTTTTCTACTATTTGGAGTAATAACATCAGTGAGTGCTAACAATGGAAATCTTATTATTTATACCAATTCGGATGTGATTTACAATATTTACCGAAATGATCACCCTAATCCTCCAGATCCTTTAAACTACAATGTTTTAATTAAATCGGATACATCAGGTGCTTTATTGGACATTTATGATATTTCCCTTTTTGTTCAACCTGGTTATGAAGTAAAGTTAGAAGGTAATGTGTATTTGCATTCACGAAGTAGTCATTCTAATATTGGATCTAAAGGAGATGGTAAAGGAGAGTCTTTACGAAGATACTTTGAAGCATCGATAGCAAAGAAGGTAGAAAATCAAATCACTATTTTATCTAAAGAACCTGTACAAGAGTATATTATTTACGATATGATGGGACGTGAAATTAATCGTAAAAAAATAATACCTACGGTTTCGGTTGACATCTTTGTAGGTGATCTAGATTCAGGTATTTATAAAGTGAAGATCATTTCAGAGAATGGTACAACAGATACACAATCTATTATTAAATAAAAACTAAAATCATGAAAAAAATAAATAGAATACTAATGAAAAAACAGTTAATGTATAGTCTTTTAATAGTATGTGGAATGTTACGTATTTTAGGACAAGAAATTACAGATCCAGCAGCTTTCCAAGCAATGTCAGGGACTACAACACTTTCTTCCAAAGATGGAGCAATTTACTTAAGTGGTTCATTTCCTAATGCACGATCTACAGCAATATATTCACAAAATACGAGCATTTATATTGAATTTAAGGCAGGGGATGATATAACTAAAGGAGAAAGAATGCGTCAACATATTGGATTTACAAATGATGGTCCTTATGCTTATAGAGGTTTTTTATTACATAAAGATTCCAATCAAGTGGATCTAGTGGAGGGAAGTACTACAATTCAAAATTTAGGTACATATAACCCAGGAGATATTTTTAGAATTGAAAAAAAGGATAATACTGTTTCGTATATCCAAAACGGAGTAGTTTTATTTGAAGAAGTGTTTTCTTTAAATGATTTTCGTATTGGAATTGCATCCTCAGATACCAATGGTTATATAGAAGGTATTAAGTTAGGGACTCCAACGGATTCTTTTTATTCTGTTTCAATGGAAGAAGCACGTATTAATAAATTAAAAGTAAATACCGATACACTACCCGATGGTTATCAAGTAGCTGTGAAGGGCGAAATGATTATTGAAGGAATTATGATTAAGGATTTTACTTCATGGCCCGATTATGTTTTTGAGGAAAATTATCCGTTGAAAGACTTAAAAGTATTAGAAAAAGAAATACAACATTTAGGCCATTTACCAAATGTACCTTCTGCTAAAAAAGTTTTAAAAGAAGGTGTTGATTTAGGTGACATGAATGTAATTCTACTTGAAAAGATTGAAGAACTTACTTTATACACGATTCAGCAACAAAAATTGTTTGAAAAACAACAAGAAGAATTGAATCAGTTAATGGATGAAATAGAAAAGAAAAATATTAAAAAACAATAAAAATGAGGATTTTAACTCTTTTATGTATACTGTTTTTTGAAGCTTCTTTACTAGCTGATGAAAATGTAACTTGGTTTGAAACTACAGTCTCAAAAAATAGAATAATTAAAAATCAAAATAGTGATACTCAATCAACAGGAAGTAATAATTCGATTACGGTAGCTTATGCTCCTTGTCAAAGTACAACAGATATTGATAATGGTATTATCAAATTCAATTTAAATACGAATGAATTGCCTCCTTATCAATATACAATTGAAGGAACAAATAATGATTATAGTTTAACAGGTATTTTAGAAAGTAAGATAGGAGAAGTAACCGATATACCAAATGGAACGTATACCGTGACTGTAAAAAGTATAACCGAATTAGACCGTAGTACCTTTCTTTTAAAAGATGTTTCCTACGATCAGAATGCTGATATGTATAAATCTGAACGAGGTTCTGTTTGGAATATGCGATTACAATCAGGTACACAAACTCCAATAATCAATCAAGGAAAAATTTCTTTTCAATATACTAGTTCTACTTATGGACGTCCTATTGTACACTTAACCAGTAGAACAAATTCAACACTTTATGCAAGACAATGGGATCCAAATGAACATACTTGGCTTGGAGGAACTGATGAAATACAGGTACAGGAGAATAACACAACGGTTCATACAGTTCCTCATGTTGATCATAATATCTATTCAATTGAGGTTACAGATAGTGTTCGTTATTTGGTCAATGATTCTGTAGTGTACACATCAACTCAAGAAGTACAACCTGATTATCGATTTACAGCTTCTCCTCATCAATATGGAAATCTGATTAATTTTAAAATAGTTACATACGGATCACAAATTGAAGAAAGTCAAATTACCGTTAATGCACCAAGTTGTGAAACGATATCGTATGGATATCCTATAGAAATTGAAGAAGCGCGAATTAATCAAACAAAAATTAATACAGATAGTTTACCCACAGATTATAATTTGGCTGTCAATGGTGAAATGATTATTGAAGGTATCTTGATTAAAGATTTCACCTATTGGCCAGATTATGTGTTTGAAAAAGATTATCCGTTAAAAGATTTAAAAATAGTAGAAAAGGAAATTCAAAATTTAGGACATTTGCCTGATGTACCCTCAAAAGAGTATGTTTTAAAACATGGAGTAGATGTAGGAGAAATGAAGGTAACATTATTAGAGAAAATTGAAGAATTAACATTGTATATCATTCAACAGCAAAAAATATTAGATAAACAACAAAAACAAATTAATCAACTTAAGGAAATAGTAGAATAGGAACTATGATTAAAATTTAAAAATCCATCCTGAAACTATTTCAGGATGGATTTTTTATGAAATATACCCTATTGAGGGTATGTTTTTAATAAGATGTTTTTGAGAACTTTATAGAATAATTATAAAATTTAAAAACATGCAAAAATTTACTATTCTACTGTTCTTTTTATTGAGTACAGTTTTATTGGGTAGAGAATATGATATGGTTGAAACCATTCCCATTTCTCAAAAAACGATTTTGAACTCTTTAGCAAATGAAGAGATTATTATAGATCCGAATCATTTTATTGCTTTATCACCTACAACTTCCTTATCTCAAAAAGAGGGTTTAATTTATTTAAGTGGTGCTTTTTCGAATGCACGTACCAAGGAGTTGTATTCAAAAAGTAGTGATATATATGTTGAATTTAAAGCAGGAGGTGATGTAGATAAAGGTATACGTATGCGTCAACATGTAGGATTTACGAATAATGGACCTTATTCCTATCGGGGGTTTTTATTACATAAAGATTCTGATAGAGTAGATCTTTATTTTAATTGGGATGATGTTAGAGAAAATATTTCAACGTATAACCCAGGTGATATATTTAGGATAGAAAAGCTAGGAGATAAGGTTTATTATAAACAAAATGGAGTAATATTGTATGAAGAAACCTTTGTATTAAATGATTTTTTAATAGGAATAGCATCATCAGACCAAAATGGTTATATTGAGGGTATTAAAGTAGGAACACCAGTTGCTCCCATTACAGTAGAGAACCCTCCTTGTTCAACGGATGGAGGGATTATTAAATTTAATTTGACAAGTGGAGAAGCTCCTTATCAATATACAATCAAAGGAGAAAATAATAGTTTTTCATTAAAAGGAGTTTTAAATGAAAAAATAGGGGAAGTAACAGGAATTCCAAATGGTAATTACCAAGTAAGTGTTCAAAGTATAAGTGAGATAGATCGTAATACGTTTTCATTAGTTAATGTAAGCTATAATGAAACTATAGATACTTATACAAAGACTTCGGGTTCAGGTTGGAATATGCGTTTACAATCGGGAAATCAAACATCTAAAATAGAAAAAGGAATCCTTTCATTTAAATATACTGGTTCTAGTTATGGGCGTCCTATAGTTCATTTAACTAGTAGAGGAGGGGCCACACTTTATGCGAGGCAATGGGATCCGAATGAACATACGTGGCTTGGAGAAGGTAATGAAGCTTATGTGCAGGAGAATAATGCGACAGTTTATACAGTATCTCATAGTAATGATAATGAATATTCAATAGAAGTTACGGATAAAGTACGTTATTTAGTAAATGGAGAAGTAGTGTTTACCTCTACCCAAATTGTAAAGCCAGAGTATCGATTTACGGCATCACCTCATCAATATGGTAATTTAAAGGAATTTAGAGTAATAAATTATGAAGGAGATATTGTACAAGAGAATGTTACAGTCAATGTTAAAAGCTGTGAAGAGTTAGAGGTTAAAGTTATAAGTCCTTTATATAAATTTGATACTCATAATCAGATTAATAGCTTAGGTATTTCGTATACTGAAATTGCTAAAAGTTTAATAGATGATAGTGGAAATAAATTTATAGATAAAGTAACAGATTATACGAAACAAACTGTAGTAGATGCACTACAAAATGGTAATTATTTTTATCATTTAATTAATACGGAACAAGGGTCTATGGATCAATTATTTTTTGATGGTGCAGAGGATAATTATCCTATGACGGTTTTACAAGATGAATTGATTTCGTTTGGAATGTTATTAAAAAATAACACATCTGAAGTTCAAACATATCATATTAATACCAATCTTCCTAGTACGGATAAAAATATTATTATAAGACGTGAGGCTAATATTACGGAATGGTGGAGTTTATATTCAATTGCTGGACGAAATGATGATTCTAATATTAGAATTATAGGAGACCCTTTAACGATTGTATCTCATGAAATATTAGAACCTTTAGATACAAGATTTGATAGGTATGTACACCCTGATCCTGAAAAAGGGATAGGAAGAAACTATATAAAGTTATACCCCAATGAGACTATTAAATTAGTTTTTGAATTTACAGGGGATTCTGATTTTTCAAACTCAGAGAATAATTATTTTGTAAAATTTGAAAATCAATCAATAGACAAATCTGTTTTAAATAAAGATCTTTCAATTAATTTGTTAACAAACGAATTACCTAATATTAAAATACCTAATATTTCTTTTGACAATGGTAACCAAACAAGATCATGGCTGAATTATTATGATGGTTACTTTTATAATACAGAAGATGATTCCAGTAGTGTATGGAATAATTTTGTCAGAACGTCAAAAAAAGCTCCAAGTTTTTATCCTCTTTTCAAAAAAAGATATAATTTAAACTCTACGCTATTAGGTAATGCTGAATTTAATTCTAATGGTATTCTTAATGAATTAAGAAAAAATATATCAGATAGCGATAAGTTTTTTTGGTTTACTCCAATCTCTTATATAAATCAAGGTCAAGAAGGTATAAATGCTTATATAAATCGTTTAGATGAAATTTTAGTTCAAGCAGAACAAAATAGAAATGGATGGGGATATGAAAATTTTGGATATGATATAACATTTGAAGAAATTAAGAATACAATATATATTTATCCTATTGATGAAATAAGTTTTCCTAACCCTAAAGAGTATCCTGAAGAATATGCAGATTTTAAGTCTAGAATTTTACCATGGTATGGGAATTTATTAAAAGCATTAAAAGAAAACGGTTATAAAACTATACTTACATTTGGTTTAAATAGAGAATGGGAAATGAAAAATAATAATGAAGATTTAAATCTAAAATTAGAAACACTAGTTCCTCATTTAAATGTAGTTGTTGATGCAATGTTAGCCGGAAAACCAATACATCAAGGTAAATTAAATGAATTACAACAAAATTTTAATTTTGAAATTTGGAATTATGATTCAGAACCAGCAAGAGGAAATGAAAATATTCTTCGCACAAAAACAAATAACCTAACATCTGTATTAGCTGGTAATATGGGATATAGTATATTTCGTTTTGAGGATTATGACAATGGAGATAGTGCATGGAGAGCTAGAGATTTAGGTTTGGATGATAGTGGTAATCCTATTATAGGATTACATAGAGGTTTAATTTATTTAACAGATGTAACTACAGCCAAAATTAATGAGCATTGGAATCCTTTGACTAAAGAATATAAAAATACAGGTAGAATAAGTCTATATTCGGGACGTCAAAATATTTGGTACTGGATGGCAACCTCAGCTCGTTTATTAGCTTATAATGAATCAGTAAACTTAGCTAAAATGATTAAATACCTGCAAGAACTTGATAATAATACAGTTAATTCTAAATTAGAAGAGTATAAAACTAGAGTTAGTACAATTAACAGTGCTTCAAGAGCGGTAAAAGGTATTGGTTATTTAAATCAAAAACAATTAACTGATTTAAATACACTTTCAAATGAAATAAAGCAATTGTATGCTGCTCATTATCAGGAAAACACATCATCAAGAAGAGTGGAAGAAAAATCAAAAGAACTTCAGACATTTGAAAAACCAACTTCATTTACTATAGTTTACCCAAATCCGACGAATGGAATGGTAAATGTAAAAGCAGAAAAAGATATTAAAGCATGGAAAATGGTGAGTATGTCAGGTAAAATGGTTGGACATGGAGAATTTAAAGCTCCAAAACGTACTTTTGTTACTCATATTGGGAATCAATCAGGAGGTTTATATGTGATACAGATAATTTATACAGATGGAACCTCTGAGAGTAAAAAAGTTATGAAAAGATAACTTTTTTTATAATCAGTTCTGATAATTTATCAGAATTATACAAGTTGAATCCATCTCGAAATAGCTTCGGGGTGGATTTTTTTAGTAGTAAGAAATGGTAAAGTTTTTTATTTTTGTAGATTTAAGAAGATAAATTAGCAACACTAAAACTAAATTTTAAGAAATTTTGGCATTAGTTTTGCAATGTTCTGTAAAAGAAAGATTAAATACGCGAGATAATGAAAAAGATTTTACCATTTTTAATCATTTTTATATTAATAATAGGGTTTTCATTTACAAAAAATATTAATAGTGGTTTTCATGTAACAACTACTAAAATTGATTATAACTCTGCTTCAAAGAAAATTAGTATTTCCATGAAGTTTTTCACTGAAGATATTGAAGGGGCTGTTAATAAAAAAAGTACTGACGCATCTTTTAAAAGTGCTCTAGGGCAGTATGTTAAGAGCAAATTTAAGATGAAAGTGAATGGAGCTTCTAAAAGTTTAAGATTAACAGGAATTAATGCTTCTTCAAAAACTACTTGGGGATATTTTGAAATTTCTGGTGTAACCGACGTGAAAAATATTGAGGTAAATAATACAATGTTATTAAATTTATCTGGACAAAAAAATATTATGAATTTCTCTGTTAATGGACAACGAAAATCATTGGTTGGGAACAGTAGCAAAAAACTTGTAAAAGCAACGTTTTAATAAAACATAAAATAGAAAAGGTGATGGTTCGTTCACCTTTTTTTATTAAATTCGTTTAACAAAAATAATCGATCAAATCAATTTTAAAATGAAAAAAGTATTTTTTCTAGTTACTACAATGGTATTTTTAGCCTCTTGTAGCCTTACAAAAGAAAACAAAGAGTACAGACATGCAATCGATGGGAAATGGATTGTTGACAATGTAACGTACGAAGGTCCCGAAGGAAAATTCAATATTAATGCATTTGGAGAAGGAAAACCAGAATGTTTTATTGGAAGTACATGGAGTTTAAACCAAAATAATAGTTCAGGTACCTATACATTACCAGGAGGTGCAGATTGTAACTCAGGTACGAAAGTAATTAACTGGTCTGTATATCAGCCTGCATCAGGTTTAAGTTATTTCCAATATAAAGTAATTGGAGGTGGAGATAAGGCAAAAAATGTTGTAAGTGGTTATAGAATGGGTGTTGATATGGTTTCAGCTAATGAAATGCAATTACGTTCTTCAAATAAAATCGAAGGAGAAAATGAAAATTACGATATCATTTATCACTTTAAACGAAATAATCCATAATTAAGAAAAAATAATATGAAAAATATAACAGTAAAATTAGGTGCTTTAGCTATTGCGGGAACTTTAACTTTAGGTTCTTGTTCAAGTATTCAAAATGCGAATAATCAACAAAAAGGAACAGGTATTGGTGCCATAGGAGGTGCTGTTTTAGGAGGAATCATTGGAAATCAAATTGGTGGTGGAAATTCTGAAATTGGTGCTGTAATTGGTAGTGTTATCGGTGGTGCTGCTGGGAATGCTATTGGTGGTAAGATGGATCGTCAAGCAGAACAAATTGAAAATGAAGTTCCAGGAGCAAAAGTTGAGCGTGTAAATGATGGAGAAGCTATTGCCGTTACTTTTGATGGTGAAAGTGGAGGAGTTACTTTTGAAACAGCACAATACGCTGTTACACCAGCATCTCAAACTACTTTAGATAAATTAATTGATGTTTTTAAAGCGTATCCTGATACAAACTTATTAATTAACGGGCATACTGATAATGTTGGTAATGATGCCAATAATATGACATTATCTCAAAAAAGAGCAATGTCTGTTCGTGATTATTTAGTAGCAAATGGTGTTGATGCTTCACGTGTTACGACTAAATGGTATGGTGAAACAATGCCAAAGGCAACGAATGATACGGCTGAAGGAAGATCTATAAACAGACGTGTGGAGGTATTTATTACACCAAATGAAAAAATGATCCAAGAAGCTAAAGAAGCAACAGGAGAACAATAATATAAAATTTTAATATTATAAAAGGAAAAAGCCATCAATTTTGATGGCTTTTCTATTGTAAGATTTTGTAATATGTTATTTATGTACTTGAGGAGCTAACATGTTAGAAGGATCTAAAATGTTATCCAATTCTTCTTTGGTTAAAATTTGATGTTCAAGTACTAAGTTATAGACGCTTTTACCAGTTTCAAGAGCTTCTTTTGCAATTTTAGTACTGTTTTTATACCCAATATGAGGATTTAGAGCCGTTACAATACCGATACTATTTAAAACCATTTCTTTACAATGTTCTTCATTTGCTGTGATTCCCTCAATACAGCGTTCTCTTAAGGTATCCATACCACGTTGTAACATTTCAATTGATTCCATAATAGAAAAAGTTAAAACAGGTTCCATCACATTTAATTGTAATTGTCCCGCTTCAGCAGCCATAGTTACAGTTAAATCGTTTCCAATTACCTTAAAACATACTTGATTCATAACTTCAGGAATAACAGGATTTACTTTTCCAGGCATAATAGAAGAACCTGGTTGAACAGCCGGTAAATTAATTTCATTAAATCCAGCACGAGGTCCAGAAGAAAGAATACGTAAATCATTACAAATTTTAGATAATTTAACCGCCATACGTTTTAGTGCAGATGAATAAATTACGTAAGAACCAGTATCAGGAGTCGCTTCCACTAAGTTTTTAGCTTTAACAAAATTATGTCCTGTAATTTTTTTCATATTTTCTGCACATAGTTCTGCATATCCTGGAGCAGCATTCAATCCTGTTCCAATAGCAGTAGCACCCATGTTTATTTCTAAAAATAATTGAGCATTTTGATCCAAACGTTCAATTTCTTCTTCTAAAGTAGCAGCAAAAGCTTCAAATTCTTGCCCTAAAGTCATTGGAACAGCATCTTGCAATTGTGTGCGTCCCATTTTAATAACATCTTTAAATTCAATTCCTTTTTTTCTAAAAGAAGCAATTAAATCTTTTAAATAATGTATTAATGTGTTATTGGAATTGATTGTTGCCAATTTAATAGCAGTTGGATAAGCATCATTAGTTGATTGAGATAAATTAACATGGTCATTTGGAGAACAATATTCGTATTGTCCCTTTTCATATCCCATAATTTCTAAGGCACGATTAGCAATGACTTCATTCGCATTCATATTAGTAGAAGTTCCAGCACCTCCTTGAATCATATCGGATGGAAATTCATCGTTAAATTTCCCTTCAATAATTTCTTGAGAAGCTTTAACAATGGCATCTTTTATGGTTGTGTCCAAAAGTCCTAATGAATGATTAGTTTCAGCTGCTGCCCATTTTACATAAGCTAGAGCTTTTATAAACTCAGGAAAATGGCTTAGTTTAACCCCTGAAATATAAAAGTTCTCAATAGCTCTTTGTGTTTGTACACCATAATAAGCATCCTTAGGGACATTTAAATTACCGATTAAATCATTTTCAATTCTATACATAATTATTTATTGTTTGTTTTGTGTTATATCAAAAATACAAAGAATATTTTGCAAATTTTAAGCTTTTTATAGAGGATAGACAAATGATGTGATATGAAAAAAATCATTGATTTAAACTATCATTTTTTTTAATTCAGAACCATTTTTTATGTGTAGCTTTATCAGAGTAAATTAATTAAGAAATGAAATCACTAAAAATTATTTTGCCTTTTATTATTGGAATAATAATTTGGTATATACCATCTCCAGAGGGATTGTCAATTGAAGCATGGCATCTGTTTGCTATATTTTTTACAGCAATATTGTCAATTATTATTAATTCGTTTACGGTTATAGTAGCTTCTTTATTGGCTATTTCAATTGCTATTTTAACGGGAACGATTGATGGTGCAACTGGTTTTTCAGGTTTTGGAAAAGGATTTATTTTATTGATTGTAATTGCTTTTTTAATAGCTAATACAATTGTGAAAACAGGGCTTGGAAAACGAATTGCAATGAATATCATTAAACGTTTTGGAAAATCAAGTTTAGGATTAGGATATTCTCTTGTTATAACAGATATGTTGATTGCACCAGCTTTTCCTAGTAATACAGCACGTTCAGGAGTATTATATCCTATTACCTTAGCATTATCTTCGGATAGTGGTTCAAAAGTTGAAGATGGAACACGTAAGAAATTAGGAAACTTTTTAATGATGTGCTCTATGGCAGGTTTGACTATTTCTTCTGCTTTATGGTTAACAGCAATGGCAGCAAACCCTATGGGAGTGGGAATGGCAAATGAAATATTAGGAGCAGGAAATGAAGTGAATTTTTCAGGATGGTTTATTGCAGCAAGTGTACCTTGTATTACAGCAGCTATAGTTGTTCCTTTTGTTTTATATAAAATTGTAAATCCAGAAATTAAAAATACTCCTGAAGCACCTAAAACGGCTGCTATGGAGTTAGAGAAAATGGGGAAAATGACACGTGATGAAAAAATAACAGGTATTGTTTTCTTGATAATGGTAATTTTATGGGCTCTATCGGGTATTTTTCCAATTGATAAAACAGCCGTAGCCTTCTTAGGATTAGCTGTTTTAATTATTGCTGGAATTTTTACACCTACTGATTTTAAAGAAAAAGGAGGTACTGCTTTAGAAACGTATATGTGGTTTGCCATTCTATATTCCCTTTCCTCTGCGTTAAATGATTTAGGTTTTATGACATATTTAGGAGAGCAGATCTCTGCAATGCTAACAGGAATGTCTTGGCCTATTGTTTATGTTATATTAATTGTTGCATATGTTTTAATTCACTATTTTTTCGTAAGTCAAACAGCACAAATGGTAGCCTTATTTGGAGTTTTTTTAAGTGTAGGAGTATCATCAGGAGTACCAGGGATGTTATTAGCTCTAATGTTATTATTTGCAACAAACTTTTTTGCCTCAATAACACCACAAGGATCGAGTGCCAATATTTTGTATGTAAGTAGTGGTTATTTAACAACAGGAGAAATATATAAATATGGAGGAATTGTAACGTTAGTAAATCTAATTATTTTCCTGACAGTAGGATCAGCTTGGATTACGATGGTTACATGATATATCAATTATTTAATACACAAGTGAAACATCCTAATATTGTTTTAGGATGTTTTTTAATTGATTTTTCCTTTTTTTAATAGATTGAATATCACGGATTCCAACGTTTTTCAAGAGTTCAGCTAATTCTTCAGGATTAATATCTGTTGTAAGATTTAAACCTAACTTTTCAATGGAATCATTTACATAAATTACAAAATCATGTAAATGTCCTTGTGATGATTTTTTATGATATATAGAAATTAGTTCATCTTTTGATTTGATGTATAACAAAGGTTTAAAATCATCATTTTTTAGCGCTACAGTTAATTCTTTATCAAAAGTTTCATCTTTTTTTTCTGAAACAAATAATTCAGCACTTTCTACGTGGTTTAATAATTTTTTATGCTTTTCATATTTAGCTGGTAGTACTTTTTTTGCTAAAAAAACTGGAACAGGAATTTGTTGGGCATCACTTTCTTTTATTTTTTCTTCTTTAAAAGATTCGTAATGAATGTGTTGTTTTTCTTTTGAACAGGAAATTAATAGGATGAATATACTTCCTAGTAGTATTAGTAGTCTCATTATTTGTTGAATTTTTCTACCATGTTATGAACATCATTCATTGTTAGATTTCCTTCTAAAAAAATATAAGCATTATCCGATAATAAAACAAGTTCGTTGACCATATCATTTGTTTCGTCTATTAAGAAATCTATATTTGAATTAGATGGTTTTACATGGGTTAGTATTTTGTAATTTTTTGTCAAAGATTTTTTAATATCGGTATAAAATGGTGCTTGTTTATTTTTTCCGTCATAAACAAGGATTTTCATAGATTTCATTTTGGGTAAAATGTCTTTAATGGGAGCTAGATCCTTATCATCATTTGCCAAATTAACAATAAAACTATCAGTTAAGGAAAACATATACTCAGTGATAAGGATAGAAGTAATATTATCATAAGATTCATATTCCTCAAATAATGAGTCTGATTTTACTTGACTTAAAGTTAAAATAGGAAGTAAAAAAAGTATGATTAAATAATTTTTCATGTTTTACTAATACGTTCAATTTCTTATATAAAGACGAATTTATAAGATTTTTATTATATGAAGAAGTAGAAAAAGAGTTAATTTACTTTGACAAGTTATTAAGTTCTAGACAAGGTTGGGTAAATCGTGAGAGATTGATTACCTTTGATAAAGAGAAAAACAATTGAAAATGAACCAACCACTTGCTGAAAGAATGCGTCCTAAAGTGTTAGCAGATTATTTGGCACAGCCTCATTTGACAGGAGAGAATGGGATCATCAAAAAAGCATTAGAAAAAGATTTGATTCCTTCTATGATCTTTTGGGGGCCTCCAGGTACGGGGAAAACAACTTTGGCACAAATTGTAGCTGAAAATTCTGAGCGTCCTTTTTTTCAATTAAGTGCAATAAGTTCTGGTGTAAAAGATATTCGTGAAGTAATTGATAAGGCAAAAAATCAAAATTTATTTTCGGGTAAAAATCCTATTTTGTTTATTGATGAAATTCATCGTTTTAATAAATCACAACAAGATTCACTTTTAGGAGCTGTAGAAAAAGGTTGGGTTACGTTGATTGGAGCAACAACAGAAAATCCTAGTTTTGAAGTAGTTCCAGCATTGCTTTCTCGTTGCCAAGTTTATACGTTAAACCATTTTTCGAAAGAGGATTTAAATCAATTGTTAAAGAAGGCAATTAAGGAAGATGAAGAATTAAAGAAATTAAAAATACAATTGGTTGAAACAGAGGCTTTACTTCGATTTTCAGGTGGAGATGCTCGAAAATTATTAAATGGATTAGAGTTGGTAGTTAATAGTCTTTCAGATTCAGATTCTATTACGATAACCGATGAAAATGTATTAGATCGTATCCAACAGAATATGGCATTGTATGATAAAACAGGTGAACAACACTATGATATTATTTCAGCTTTTATTAAATCTATTCGAGGGTCAGATCCAAATGCTGCGGTTTATTGGTTAGCTCGTATGATTGAGGGAGGAGAAGATGTGAAATTTATTGCAAGGCGGTTGTTAATTTTAGCCTCTGAAGATATAGGGAATGCGAATCCAACAGCTTTGATTATGGCTAATAATACGTTTCAGGCTGTTACAACCATTGGTTATCCAGAATCTCGGATTATATTGAGCCAGTGTGTCATTTATTTAGCAACATCACCTAAAAGTAATGCGGCTTATAAAGCAATTAATGAAGCACAACAATTGGTTAAACAAACGGGTGATTTATCGGTTCCTTTACATTTACGAAATGCACCAACTAAATTGATGAAAGAATTAAACTATGGAGCAGATTATAAATATGCACATGATTATCCTTTACATTTTGTAGAGCAAGAATTCTTACCAGAAGAAATTAAAGGTACAACACTATATAAACCAGCACATAATACCCGAGAAAAACAAACAGCGGAATTTCTTAAACAACGTTGGAAAGAAAAATATGGTTATTGATTATGATATATTTTAATGATAATTTATAAGTGTTAGAATCTAGACTATTAACTACTATGATATGAAATCGATATTATTATTGAGACATTATAAAACTATTATTGATGAAAAAGTACCATCAAGTTTGTGGACTTTAGAGTCAAATTATTTAAATAAAATGCCTAGTTTTTCAAAACAAGCTGATATTATTTATACGAGTCCAGAACCAAAAGCTCTTATAACAGCAAAGTTGATTTCAGAGAGATTTAAAATAGATTATATTATTGAACCAAAATTATCTGAAATCAGTAGAGATCAAGGTGGTTTTGTAAAAAATTATAATGACACTGTAAAACAATATTTTCAAGAAAAAGATAGGTTTGATAATAAGTATATGTGGGAGGATTATTTAAGTGCAGAAAAAAGAATTTATCATTTTTTGAAAGACCTTTCCGATAAAAAACATAATTATCCATTGATTATTTCTCATGGAATGCTTATATCAATTTTATATTCTCAAATAAAGAAAGTTGATACATATAGGTTTTGGGAGGAGTTAAATTTTGGTGAAGAGTTAATAATTTCAAATAGAGAATTTTTGGTTTATCTTAAAGGGTTGTAAACTTCCTCATGTATTACTAAGTAAATTATTTATTTAGAAAACAGTGATAATTCACTAATAAAAACATTTTTCAATGAATTTCTTCAATTCCATAAACGTTTCCTCAGGAGCTTCATAATGTCCCATATGACCTACATTAAAAGTCTTATAGTCTAAATTATTGGCTGTATCGATTTGTTTTTGAAGTGATTTTTGGTCTAAAGCAGTATCAAATAACCCTACTAATAATTGCTTGGGAACATAAGTTCTTAAAACATGTATTCGGTCTTTTCGAGATCGCATTCCATAAATAGAAGCAATTATATTTTCCGTTGAAACCTTTTGTGCCATTTCTTTTGTTTTTTTTATCCATGGCTGTAAAGATTCTTGCTCTTCATTATGAAAAAGATTGGGGATGGCAACACGAATAAAAGATTCCCTTTGTGTTTTCACTAATTCAGCTACACGGTTTCGTTGTGTTTTCTTTTTAGAATTGTCTTCAGCAGCAGAGGAGAAAAATAACGAAAAACCTTTTGTCATTTGAGGATATTGCTCTGCAAAAGCTAAGGCTACATAGCCACCCATTGAGTGTCCTACAATTACAGCTTCTGAGATATGTTCTTTTTCTAAAACAAATTGTACAATTTCTGCTTGTTCTTCCATGCTGTAAATAGCATCTTGTGAAGTGGTTTTTCCATGTCCTAAAAGATCAATTCTAACTACGGTATAATCTGTAATTAATGGAGCTGTAAATTCATCCCACATTGTCATATCTTCTAAGAAGCCATGAAGTAACACTATTGAAGGCCCTTTTCCTTCAACTTTATAATGAATATCTTGAATTTTCATGGTACAAATAAATTAATTAATAAAATTTTGAACCAATTTTTCGACTTCTTTTTTTGCCTGTTCTAAATTATCGTTAATTAAAACCACATCAAAATCTTTTGCAAAAGCTAATTCACGCTCTGCTTTAGCTATACGCATGGCAATTTTTTCAGGAGTTTCGGTAGAGCGTTCTTCAAGACGACGTTGTAACTCATCTACAGAAGGAGGTTGTACAAAAATAGCTAAAGCTTTTGTTCCAAATTGTTTTTTAATGTTTAATCCTCCCACAACATCAATATCAAAAATAACGTGTTTCCCAAGTTTCCAAATACGTTCTACTTCTGATTTTAAAGTTCCGTAGTAAGTTCCTTCATATACTTCTTCGTATTCAATAAATTCATTATTTTGAATTTTTTTTTCAAAATCTTCAGAAGAAATGAAATAATAATCTTTTCCATCTATTTCATGACCTCTTTTTTCACGAGTAGCACATGAAATGGAGAAGGCTAATTTTTCTTGTTTGGTTAACAAATGATGCACCAAAGTGGTTTTCCCAGATCCAGAAGGTGCAGAAAATATAATCAGTTTCCCTTCAGCCATTTTATAATGAATTTAAAATTTGTTCTTTGATTTTT
The DNA here is from genome assembly GCA_001880285.1 of Flavobacteriaceae bacterium UJ101. Classification (NCBI taxonomy): domain Bacteria; kingdom Pseudomonadati; phylum Bacteroidota; class Flavobacteriia; order Flavobacteriales; family Flavobacteriaceae; species Flavobacteriaceae bacterium UJ101. The sequence goes on from CP016269.1 coordinate 1,522,697, forward strand.
TCCAATTCATCTTTCATTTGAATGACTATTTTTTGCATTTCTGTATGGTTGGATTTTGAACCCAATGTATTGATTTCTCTACCAATCTCTTGTGTGATAAAACCTAACTTTTTCCCATTGGATTCAGGTGTATTTAATTGTTCAATAAAATAGTTTAAATGATTTTTTAAACGAACTTTTTCTTCATTGATATCCAGTTTCTCAATGTAAAAAATCAATTCTTGTTCAAAACGATTTTCATCAACATGGGCTTTCCCTACAACTTCTTCTAAACGTTCTTTTATACGTGTTTTAAGAAGCTCAATTCGTTCATTTTCATATTGTTTAACCTGTTCTAAAAGTATTTCAATATTTGCAATGCGTTCTTTAAAATCGGTTTCTATTGATTTTCCCTCATCTGTTCTAAACTGAATGATATTTTCAATAGCCTCATCAATTGTTTTCTGAATTGATAACCATTCATCTTCATCAATTTCATCACGAGAAGATGCTGTCGTATCAGGCATTCTCATGGCAATTTGTAATAAATCTGTTTCGTTATCTGTAGGTGTAATTTCCTTTAATTCATCAATATAAGCTCGTGCGATTTCTTTATTAATGGTTTGAGATTTTTCTACTCCAGTTAATTCAGAATAAAAACTAAATTCAATTTTACCACGTACCAATTTTTTTCCTAATTGTTTACGAATCCCAATTTCTTTTTCTTTATAAAAAGAGGGCATTCGAACATTCAAGTCCAATTGTTTACTATTTAAAGATTTGATTTCAATAGTGATTTTTTTCTCAGGAAGTTGGGTGGTAGATTTACCATAACCCGTCATGGATTGAATCATATATAATTTCTTTTGCCAAAAGTAAAGAAAACCAATTGAATGAGAAAAAATAATTTGCTAAAGATGGTTGGTTTCACCATTATCTTAGTTCAAAATGCTGTGTTTTTTTTAATGCAGATGAAATACGCTGTGACCATTCATATTGTTTTTCTAAATTATCATATACTTCTTGATCATATTTTTGATTCATTTTATCATTTTCTTTTGTATAATAATTAAAAACTTTTTTGTATTCTTTAAAATCGGTTACACCTTGTTGGTTAAGCATCTTGAAAGCACGACGAATATTTCGAGTATAGAATTCATATAAGTCAAAATGAAGTTGTTCATGTTGAAGTGTTTCTTTGTCATTTACTATAGTCCAGGATTTGTTTTTTAAAAAGAAGCATTTTACTGTTAATTTTGGAATTCCATTATCTATAGCTGTAGATTCTAATAGAATTCTTCCATGAGTTTCTGCTATGGTATTCCCTCTAAAACTTTTAGGAGGACCTTGGAAATCATCCCAAGTTAATTTCCGAGAAGACGACCATAGAATCATATTAGAACTTGAATCGTATGATTTTTCTTGTGAGGGTACAAAAGAAGTATTCAAAAAAAATAATAAAATAAACAAGATTCGATAAATCATCATAAAATTAAGCTCTTTTTAGTATTTTTGATAGTATAATAACGTAAAATGAGCGAAGAAATTATCAATAGAATTGAAAAAAGTCCTTTAATAACATTGGATTTAGAAGATTTTTACCCTAAAGGAGAACGAATTGTTTTTGATATTGCAGAATGGTTACATGAAGGATTAATATTAAAAGAAAAAGATTTTCGAGCAAAAGTAAGAGAACATGATTGGAGTCAACATAAAGGACAGTTTGTAGCTTTAACTTGTTCTACTGATGCCATTATTCCTTCTTGGGCATTTATGTTGGTTACATTACATCTTCAAGATCACACACACTATGTGGTTCAAGGTAGTTTAAAAGAGCTAGAAGAAACCTTATTTCATGATATTATTTGGGAGTTAGATGTTGAACCTTATAGGAATAAACCTGTTATTATAAAAGGTTGTAGCAATTTACCTATTCCTGATAATGCTTATATTCTTTTGATACAAAAAATAAAGCCTGTTGTGAGAAGTTTAATGTTTGGTGAGGCCTGTAGTACTGTTCCGTTGTATAAAAAAGTTAAATAATTAACGAATTGTAAAAATATGTAAAAGGCTTTTGAAAAAGTACTTCCAATTGCTTTTTTCCGTATTTTTGCTATTCAAATTCGTAATATAAAATGAAAGTAGCAATTGTAGGTGTTAGTGGAGCTGTAGGACAAGAGTTTTTACAAGTTTTAGAAGAAAGAAATTTTCCTTTAGATGAATTAGTATTATTTGGTTCAGCACGAAGTGCAGGAAAAAAATATACTTTTAAAGGAAAAGAATTAACGGTTCAAGAATTGAAACATGATGATACCTTTAAAGATATTGATATTGCATTAACATCTGCTGGAGGTGATATTTCAAAAGAATATGCGGAAACGATCACGAAGCATGGTACTATTATGATTGATAACTCAAGTGCTTTTAGAATGGATACAGATGTTCCGTTAGTAGTACCTGAGATAAATGCGAAAGCAGCATTAAATGCTCCTCGAAATATTATTGCGAATCCTAATTGTACAACGATTCAGATGGTCGTTGCTTTGCAGCCAATTGAAGAACTTTCTCATATTAAAAAAGTGCATGTTTCTACTTATCAATCAGCTTCAGGAGCAGGAGCTCAAGGAATGACTGAATTGGCAGAACAAATTAAGCAATTAGCTAATAATGAAGATTTAACAATAGAGAAATTCGCCTATCAACTTTCTTTAAATTTAATTCCTCAAGTAGATGTATTTACCGAAAACGGTTATACAAAGGAGGAAATGAAGATGTATAATGAAACCAAAAAAATTATGGATTCTGATATTGAAGTAAGTGCAACTTGTGTTCGTGTACCGGTTATGCGAGCTCATTCAGAATCAATTTGGGTAGAAACAGAAAAACCGTTAGAAATAGAGCAAGTGAGAGAAGCTTTTTCTAAAGCGAAAGGTTTGACTGTTCAGGATGATACTGCACAATTAGAGTATCCAATGCCATTGTATTTATCTGGAAAAGATGATGTATATGTTGGAAGGTTACGTAAAGATTTAACCAATTCTAATGGTATCACATTTTGGTGTGTAGGAGACCAAATTAAAAAAGGAGCTGCTTTGAATGCGATTCAAATTGCAGAATATTTGGTTGCTGAGAAGTTTGCGATTGTGTAAGAAATATCATACATATACTGGAACTCCATTGAATTTTTTATTTAATGGAGTTTTCTTATATTTGAATTGAAATATTATATTTTTATAAACTATGAAAAATCTTATATTAACTATTTTAGTATTATCCTTTACAAATTTCTATAGCCAAGAATATCCTTATAAAACGTATAAGAATGATCCTACAGGTCTTCGTCTATATACTTTAGATAATGGATTAACTGTTTATCTAGCAAAAAATACAGATGAACCTAAAATACAAACATATGTTGCAGTACGCGCAGGTTCTTCTTATGATCCTTCAGATAATACAGGATTAGCACATTATTTAGAACATATGCTTTTTAAAGGAACAGATGAAATTGCTACTCAAAATTGGGATGAAGAACGTAAGATTTTGATTGAAATATCCGACTTATATGAGAAGCATAAAAAAGAGCCTAGTCCTGAGAAAAAGAAATTAATTTATAAAGAAATAGATTCATTATCTTATATAGCCTCAAAAATAGCTATTGCAAATGAATATGATAATATGTTGCAATCAATTGGAGCAGAAAATATCAATGCGCATACATGGCATGAAGAAACGATCTATAAAAGTAAAATACCAGCGAATTCATTAAATAAATGGCTTAAATTAGAAAGTGAACGTTTTAGTCAATTAGTTTTACGATTATTTCATACAGAGTTAGAAGCGGTTTATGAAGAATATAATCGGGGACAGGATAATGATTATCGAAGAATGATCTATCCATTAATGGATCAATTATTTCCTAATCATCCATATGGACAACAAACTACGATTGGAGAATCAGAGCACCTGAAAAACCCTTCTATGGAGGCTATACATGCTTATTTTGATAAGTATTATGTGCCTAATAATATGGCCATTATTTTGGTAGGTGATTTGGATTATGATCATACTATAAAATTAGTAGATCAATATTTTGGAGCTATGAAATCAAAAGAATTAACTCACCCAAACTTACCAAAAGAAAAACCGTTGAATCATATTATAGAAGAAGAGGTAGTGACACCAAGTGCTGAATCTGTCATATTTGCTTATCGATCTGAAGGAATAAATTCTGAACAGAGAAAATTGGTTCGTCTTGTAGACATGATTTTATCAAATGATAAAGCAGGTTTGATTGATTTAGAATTAAATCAAAAGAATAAAGTACAAGAAGCAAAATGTTATCCATGGTTTTTTAATGATTATGGTATGCATAATTTTAAAGGGTCTCCAAAAGAAGGTCAATCTTTAGAGGAAGTAAAAGATTTAATTTTGAGTCAAATTGATCGAATTAAAAAGGGAGATTTTGATGAATGGATGATTGAAGCAGTAATAAATGATTTAAAATTAGCTAAAATAAGAAAATATGAAAAGGCAACTAGTACTGCAACAGCTTATTATAATACATTTGTTCATTTTAGTGATTGGCAAGATGAACTTGATTTTTTAGATGACTTGAAAGCGATTTCAAAAGATGAACTTGTAGCATTTGCCAATGAATTTTATAAGGATAATTATGTTATAGTTTATAAAAGAAAAGGGGAAAATAAAAATTTAGTAAAAGTTGAGAAACCTGAAATAACACCTATAGAAGTCAATAGGGATAAAGTTTCTGATTTTTCTCAAAATTTCTCAAAAATAAAAATAGATGATATTCAACCTCACTTTGTTGATTTTAAGAAAAAGATAGAAGTTATTAAATTAAGAAATGGTTTAGAGTTATCCTATATAGAAAATAAAACAAATGATTTATTTTATTTAGCTTACATATATGATATGGGTAGTGAAAATATGAAAAAATTACCCTTAGCTATTAATTATTTGAAATTATTAGGAACAGATGAATATTCACCTTCAAAAATTAGCCAAGAGTTTTATAAGTTAGGAATTGATTTTGGGGTTAATATAGAAGATAATCGTTCTTATGTGTATTTAAGTGGATTGAGAGAGAATTTTGAAGAAGGAATAGTATTATTAGAACATTTAATGCAAAATGTGAAATCTGATACTAAAATATATCAAGATTTTATTGATTCTGAAATGAAGAATAGAAAAGATGCTAAGACTAAAAAAGAAGATATCTTTTGGGAAGGTTTATTTAAAATGGCTCTTTATGGTGAAGATTCTTCATTACGTAATCGTTATTCAGAAAAAGAATTAAGAGCAATTAATCCTACTGAATTAACATCGATTGTAAAAGGATTAAAAGATTTTAAACATTATGCTTTCTATTATGGTAAAGATAAAAAAAGTATAAAAAAATTAATTGAAAAATCACATAAAGTTAAAAAATCATTGAAAGAATATCCTGAGAGAAAAAAATATAGTTTGGTAGAAGCAGATAATATAGTTTATTTTACTGATTATGACATGGTACAATCAGAATTAGCCTTTTTAGCAAAAGATGTTAAATTTAATAAAGAGAATATAGCACTTATAGAACTATTCAGATCTTATTTTGGAAGTGGTTTGTCATCTATTGTTTTTCAAGAATTAAGAGAGTCTAAGTCATTAGCATATAGTGCTTTTTCATGGTATACTATACCCAAAGAAAAAGAAGATGAACATATTGTATATGCTTATATAGGAACACAGAACAATAAATTATCTCAAGCAGTAGATGCTATGCTGAATTTGATGAATAATTTACCTGAAGCTGAAAAACAATTTCAATCTGCTAAAACAGCTGTTTTAAAGAAAATGGAGGCAAAGAGAATTACTAAGGATAAAATATATTGGGCATATAAAGTATTACAAGATCAGGGAATTGATTATAATAATCGAGAAGAAATTTATAACCAAGTGAAGAAGACTTCATTTCAAGATTTAAGAAGTTTCTTTAATAAACATATAAAAGGGAAACAATTTAATTATATTTTAATTGGCAATAAAGAAAATATTGATTTTGAATCATTAAAAAAATTAGGTAGAGTCAAAGAGATAGATGTTGATTATTTATTTGATAAACAATAAGTTATATAATATTTGGTTGTTGAAAAGTTTGCGAGGGTATAAAGATTAATTTATTATTGAAAAAGGTTCCATTATGGAACCTTTTTATTTTTTAAAGATTATCAATTATAATCCAGTAGTTTTAAATCTACAGTTTTTCACTTTATAATTCCTAGATGTAGCGCTCTTTTGATTAAACCGGCTGTATTTTTAGCACCTAATTTAAAAAGAATGTTTTTACGATGAGTTTGTACAGTTCGAAGACTAATAAACATTATTTTAGCTATTTCTTCATTGGTTAATTCTTTTGCTATATAATGAACAACTTCTTTTTCTCGCTTAGTTAAAATATCCTGAGAAAATATATATTCTTCAATAGGTTCTTGGGTATAATTTAAATAGGTTTTTCCATCATATACAATACCTCGGATAGCTTCTATAACCTTTGATTGTGAAGTCTCTTTTAATAGATAACCATTAATTCCTTGGTAAGAATGCATGTTTTCAAACATACTTAAGACAAGAATCTTAGTAGCTTTATTAAATTGCTTAATGGCTTTAATAAATTCAATTCCATTCATTTCAGGCATAGCAATATCCGTTATAATTAAATCAATAGAAGATGTGGTGTTTTGTATAAAATGAAGGGCCTCTTTTGCAGAAGATGTGGTATAAATGATTTCTATATCAGGTTCTCCTTCTAATATTGAAACCAAACCATCTAAAAATAATTGATGATCATCAATTAACAACAGTTTTATTTTTTTCATGTAAGTTATAAATTAAACAGGAATATTTATTACAATTATAGATCCTCTACTCAGTTGAGAATCAATACTTAATTCGCCATTTAATGATTCAACCCTTTCTTCAATATTTTGTAACCCAATTCCTTTTGGTTGTAAAGATACATTAAATCCTTTTCCATTATCTTCAAAAAATAAGTTAATATTATCTTTTTGTTTTGTTATAGATATACTGACTTCGGTAGCTGAAGCATGTTTACGAGTATTATTTAAAAGTTCTTGTATAATCCGATATAAATGATGTTTTTGGATTTGATTAATGAATTCAAAATCCTCTTTTGGAAAAAGAGATAGTTCAATAGAAAAAGAGGACTGTTTTTGATAATATTGCTTTAATTTAGTTAATAGTTCAGCTAAGGAATGATCTTGGATATAATTGATACTTAAATTATGAGAAATAGACCGTAATTCTGAAAAAGAGTTTTCTAGCTTAGAAGAAATAGATTTTAAGTTTTTATCTTGATATTTTTGATTGATTTTTTCTAAATTTAGTTTTAATCCAGCTAATTGAGCTCCTACACCATCGTGAATTTCTTTAGCAATACGATTCCGTTCTTGATCTTGTCCTTTTAATAAAGCATTGGCTTGTTCTAGCTCTTTTTCTTTTTCCAAACGTTCTATTTCTTGTTTTTTCTTTAAATTTTGGGTCTTAGAACGATACCAAAAGACTATTCCTAAAAAGACTAATAAACCTAAAGAACCTAAAATAATTTGTTTTTTACGTAGTGCCTCAACTTCTTTTTCTTTATTTAAAAGTTCTATTTGTTGATCTTTATTATCTACTTCATATTCGGTACGAATTCTATCAAATTCGGCAGTTTTTTCTTTATAATATAGAATAGAATCAAGATGATACATTTTTTTAAAATATTTTAATGATTTTTTGTAATCACCTATTTTTTCTTCAAGTTTACTAGACCTTAGATAAAGCATTAATTCTTGTCTTTTGGAAACTTGATCATTTATATGTTTTTCGGATAATTCATATGCCTTTTTAGCTTTATTATATTGTTTTAATTGAAGAAAAAGATTCCCTTTAAGTAAGTATAGCATGAAAAGGAAATCTTTATCTTTTGGTAGGTTTTGTTGTTCTAATTGTTTTAAATAATTATGAATGTATACTAATGTATTAGGTTTATTTAATTTTATAAGAGTATTTATATAATTAATATGTATGGAGGGCTCTTTTATTTTTGGATCTAAATCAATTGCTTTTTGAAAGAAAAACTGAGCACTATCATATTTTTTTGTAAGAAAAAATACACTACCTATAGCTTTATTAAGTTTTATTTGTTTAACAGAATCATTAAATTGAATATTATTTTTTGCCTTTTTATAATGGTATAAACTTTCTTTAAAATTACTTTGTAAAGCATTTAATTCTCCTATTTTAGTATGAATTAGAAAAAATGATCCTACCTTATGTTGATGATAAATATTTAATGCTTTTTGAAAATAGTATAAGGCTTTAGTATAATTTTTTTGATCTTTCATTACTAAACCGAGATCTTCATAACAATATTCTACTCCTTCATAAAAGTGACCTCTTTTAGCATGAAATAATGCTTTTTGAAGAAAGTATTCATTAGAATCGTAAAGTTTATGATTATAATGATGAATGTATAAGTTATAATAAGCACGAGTCAATAAGGTATCGTTGGGTATTTTTGATGCTTTTTTAATCGCTTGGTATAAAAAATTTGTGCTAATAGATAATGAATCCGATTGATTAGCTTTTTCAATTAAATTAAAGGCATCTTTGTTTAAGTTGCTTTGAGCACTAATAACAGTATAAAAGCATAATAAGAAAACTATTTTCCATATAGATTTTTGCAGCATTTTCTAAAAGTTTAGTAAATATACCAAAATACTAATACATAAAAACACTCAAAGTTAGCCAAATTATAAAGTATATTTTATTAGTGCTTTAATACAAAATTAGCCCCAAAATAAATTTGAGGCTGATTTGTATATTGTGATTCTAATTTAATTAATCAGTATTCTTAAACCTTTTCAATTACCATAGCTGAAGCACCACCACCACCGTTACAGATTCCAGCAGCACCTAGTTTAGCATTATTTTGTTTCAAAACATTTAATAAAGTTATGACAATACGAGCTCCACTTACTCCTAATGGATGTCCAAGTGAAACAGCACCTCCATTTACATTGGTTTTAGCCCCATCAATTTCTAACAATTTGATATTGGCTAATCCAACTACCGAGAAAGCCTCATTCAACTCAAAGAAATCAATGTCTTCTTTAGTAACTCCTGCTTTTGCTAAGGCTTTTGGAACTGCTTTTGCAGGAGCCGTAGTAAACCATTCAGGTTCATGAGCTGCATCAGCATATGAACGAATAACAGCTAAAGGTGTTAAACCTAATTCTTTGGCTTTTTCTTCACTCATCAAAACCAAAGCAGCAGCACCATCATTCATAGTAGAAGCATTAGCAGCTGTTACAGTTCCTTCTTTAGAGAAGGCAGCACGTAAAGCTGGGATTTTATCAAAACGAACATTTTTATATTCTTCATCTTCTTTGAAGAGAATTGGGTCTCCTTTGCGTTGTGGAATTTCTACCGGGATAATTTCATCATTAAATTTTCCTGCTTCCCAAGCATTCGCAGAACGTGTGTAAGATTCAATAGCAAAGCTATCTTGATCTTCTCTTGAAATATCATATTTGCTTGCCGTAGCATCAGCAAAAGTTCCCATAAGTCCTTTAGCATAAGGATCTGTTAAACCATCAAATGCTAAGCCATCTACCATAGAAATATTACCAAATTTTTGCCCTTTTCGACTATTAGGTAAATAATGTGGTACCATAGACATATTTTCCATTCCTCCAGCAACTATAATTTCAGCATCACCTAAGGCAATAGCCTGAGCTCCTAGCATAATAGACTTCATCCCAGAGGCACATACTTTGTTAACTGTAGTACAAGGTACCGTGTTTGGTATACCTGCTCCTAAAGCTGCTTGACGTGCTGGAGCTTGTCCTAAATTAGCTTGTAATACATTTCCCATAAAAACTTCATCAACTAATGAAGGATCTAAATTGATTTTATTTAAAACACCTTGAATTGCGATGCTTCCTAATTTTGTAGCGGGAATGGAAGATAAACTTCCCATAAAACTTCCCATAGGAGTTCTTCCTGCTGCTACTATAACTGTTTTTCTCATCTATTGTAATTTTGATCTTTTAAAGTTATAAATAAAAATTAGAATGATAAAATGGTTCGTTATTAAAGTTCTATTGAAATATAATCCTTTTCACTAATCATGGTTTCCTTTTTTTATTAGAAGAGAACCATTCACATTATAATAAAGACTATCATTATAGGTGTTCTGATTGATTGATTGTACTAAAATCTTAAAATGATAGTCTTGAAAATTAAATTCATGATAAATGGTATCTTGAGTTTCGTGACGAATACCATTTGGAGTATATTTTAGAAGTGTTTTGTTGACAAAAGGGCGTAAATCATAAATGGTTTGTTTCCCTTCTTGATCAAACTCTAATTGTAAAAGACTATGTTTGTGATTAAGTGAAATTTGAGTGTTTTCTAAAACAATAGTATCATAACTTAAAGAAGAGAAATTATTATAGAAATAATCAAATCCTTTTATAGAATGTATTTGATTATCAAAATTATTAACATAAATAGAAGCATTAGAAGGTTGTTCATTATCACTTGTAATATTAGTGAAAAGAGCGTAAAATTCTTTTTGATTAAACCAACGTGTTTTTGCTATTGAATCAAAAGTAGGTTGTTCTTTTTGTCCAATTATGGGTTTAATTAAATTGATCTTTTTACGTTTTTGAAAGAATTCTACTTTTTCAGCTAATTCTTTTACCACAGTATGAGGAATCTCTTTAGTAAAATTTAAAGTTCCATTTTCCATCATTTTTTCATTCTTTAGAATTTCTTTAAATTCATTTAATTGACTTCGTTCGGAAGTAGTAAAAACATTAAAAAAGGGAAGAATTAAAGAAAGAAAACCTAGCACAAATAAACTTTTAGGAATAAAAGCAATATGTTCTTTTTTTCTAAAGATAAAATATACGGTAATGATGGTAAGCCAAATGGCCAATAAAAAAACGTAATAACGGTTTTCTGTAATTCCATAATCAGAAACACGTCTAAAAATAGCAGTAAAAAGTAATGCAATAAGTGGAATAAGACTATAATAAAAAATTCGTTGAAAGATTTGAACCCATCCTTTTGTAGAACCTTCTTTCAAAGGATGAACTAATAATAAGGCTAGTATCCCAACTAAACTATAGGCAATCACTAAGTACGATACCCAACCACGAGGTAGGTCCCACTCTAAAATGATTTTAATTAAATAACCATATAAGATAACACCATAAATTAATAATAGAGGAATTAATATAAATTGAGTGAAAAATTTTAAAACAACAGGATATTCTTTTGGTTTTTCTAAAGAAGAAAGTCCCTTTTCTGTAAATAATAGAAAGATAATACTGCTACCAAAACATCCTAAAAATACGAGAATGTAAAAATAGAGTCTGCTAGGGAAATTAACTTGGAATAATTTTTCAATAGCCAATACAGCCAAATTGATCCCCAAAGTGAGAACTAATGTAAAAAGAGCTGTTAAAATACTGTTGACAAATAAGGTTTTATTGTATTCCCAAAAAGAAGTTTCGTTTTCATTTTTATAATAGGCTATAAAAGAGACTAATAAATGAGAAAGTAAAAAAGTAACAGCACAGATAATCATTTGAAATAAATCAATATCACGTGATGTATTCTCAAAAACATAAAGATAAAACCCAATTAAAAAAAGAAACCCTAAAGGAGGAAAGATATACTTCTTTTGTAAACGTTGTCCTAAAATGGATAGTGCGAAAGTTAGTGAAATTCCTAACATACATACAAAACCAATTTTTCCATAGAAATCATCATTGGTATTTTCAGCCAAAATAAAAAATACAGCCGTGGCAAAAGCAATAAGCAGTACAAAGGGGTATTCTTGGATGATATATGTTATTTTGTGACTTAATTCTTTTAGTTTTTTCATTCCAAGTATTATTTTAGAGTTATTTTAAACAAAGATACAGCTTTTATAGAGTCATAATTTTATTAGATAATAATTATTTGAAAGCCAAAATGTTATGTATTTTATTGGTATGTATACAAATTTTTAATTAAAACTAGTTTGTAAAAAATATATAAATAGTTTTAGCTTATTTCAAATCAAAATTTTCCAGCATTTCTTTCAAACTATCTTTCCAATGAGGAATAGTTAAACCAAAAGTTTTTGTGATTTTGGTTTTATCTAAAAGAGAGTAATAAGGGCGAGCAGCTGGAGTAGGATACTCTGTTGCAGGAATTCCTTGAACATGAACATGTAATTTTTTAATATCAAAAATAGTTTGTGCAAATTCAGCCCAATGGGTTTTTCCTTCATTCGAATAATGATAAGTGCCAAAAGCATCAGAGTCTTGATCTATGATTTTAAAAATCACACGAGCTAAATCACGAGCATAAGTAGGAGAACCAAACTGATCGTTTACTACCCTCATTCGATGGTTGTTAGCTCCAACACGCAACATGGTTTTTACAAAATTATTCCCAAATTCAGAATAGACCCAAGCCGTTCGAATAATAAAAGTTTGAGGGTTATTTTGTAAAGCTAATTGCTCTCCTTTTAGTTTAGAAGCACCATATGTATTAATAGGATCTGTTTCATCTGTTTCTCTATAAGGTGTTTCAGACTTTCCATTAAAAACATAGTCTGTTGAAATATGTATGAGTTTTATATTTTGTTTATGACATTCTTTCGCTAGTGAGTCAACAGCTTCACTATTAATTAAAAAGGCTTGTTTCTGTTCTTCTTCAGCTTTATCTACAGCAGTATAAGCAGAAGCGTTAATACAATAATCCCATCCTTTAGATAAAACATTTTTAAGATTTTTTGTATCCGTAATATCAATTTCTTCCCGTGAAGCAAAAAGAGTATTGTGCTTGGTTTTTATTTGTTGTAATTCTTTCCCTAATTGTCCATTAGAACCCAATATTATTATATTTTTTCTCATAGATAAGATGTGGTTTAAGAGTCTTACTATATAAAACACATTATATGTAACTACCTTCTTTTTTTATATTATTATCTCTTTTAATCAATATTTTTACATAAAAATAATTTTATATGAATTAAAATATTTACTAATGAAAAGAGGAAACAAATTTACGAAATTTTTACTGTCGTTAGTCTTTTGTTGTATTGCTAATGTTTTTTTTGCACAAGATTATGTTCAAACATGTAAAGATAGAATCAATTTAACTATTGTAGAAGGACAATCTGTTGATATGGTCGTGGGGACGATTACAGTAACCAATAATGGAGCTACAGGAGTTATAGAGGAGGGTACACCGATGAGTGAAGAAAGCAAATATGCATCAATTAAAGTTATAACATCAGAAACAGTTCAACTTGCTGAAGGAGAGACAAAAGAAGTTCCTATAAGATTAATAGGTACGTATGAGGAACGTGCACCAAGACGTTTGTATTTTGGGTTTAGTGCATTTTTTGGAGATGATAATAATTGTCCGAAACAATTGGAAATAAGAGTTTTGACCGATGAAGATGGGGATGGAATAGCAGATGATGATGATAATTGTGTTACGATATCAAATTCAGATCAATTGGATACCGATGGTGATGGTATGGGTGATGCATGTGACGATGACGACGATGGCGATGGTGTAATGGATTCAGAAGATGCATGTCCTTTAGTAATAGGTACTATAAATGGTTGTCCAGATAGTGACGGAGATGGAATAGCAGACAATGACGACAATTGTGTTATGATGTCAAATCCAGATCAGCTGGATACCGATGGTGATGGTATGGGAGATGTATGTGATCGAGATGATGATAATGATGGTGTAATGGATCCAGAAGATGATTGTCCTCTGATTGCAGGACCTGCTTATGGTTGTCCTGATGCAGATGGGGATGGATTCTCAGATAACAAAGATAATTGCCCTAATACAGCTAATTCAGATCAATTGGATACTGATGGAGATGGGCAAGGAGATGTATGTGATAATGATGATGATGGAGATGGTGTAATGGATTCAGAAGATGTATGCCCATTAGTATATGGTACAGCAAATGGTTGTCTTGATACCGATGGAGATGGAGTAGCGGATAATGATGATAATTGTCCTAATATAGCGAACTCAGACCAATCTGATGTTGATGTTGATGGAATAGGAGATGTATGTGATGATCAAGTTGCGTGTACTATGTCAGAAGCTGTAGATCAGCTTTTTATAGGTTTCAGTTCGCCTTATAGAAGAGGGCCTATGGGATCTTATGGAATCCCTCACCCAGATATTCCTTATCAGTATTATCAAGGAAATGCTTTAGGATCACCTTTTTATCCAGCAGATAATTCTATGCTTATGGATCCTAATAGAGCAATCCATTACAATACACCTTATCCAGCAGGAAGAACTACTTTACTTACAAAAAGAATTACAACACCTGGGCCAGGTGATTATTCCATTAATTTATATGGTGTAGCTTTAGGACCAGATGTCACTATTTCAGTTTATGTGGATAACGAATTAGTGGGTACTCAGGGAATGAATTTAGAGGGAGAAGGCTGGGGAGTTATTTCAATTCCTTTTACTTCAAATGGAGGAGGTCATTTGATTAAAATTGATAGTTATGTACCAGGAACAGATGATATTTGGATAGTAGATGGAAGAGTGTGTGGAGTATCATTACCAACAACTTCAACAAGGGTATTAAGTAGTAACCAGCCTATTTTAGAGGAAAACAAACCTAATTTAGTGGTTTACCCTAACCCTGTAAACAACTTAGTGCATATAAAAACAGATAAAGACATTAAAGCATGGAAAATGGTAAGTATGTCAGGTGAAACAATTGCACAAGGCAAATTTAATATGCCTAAACGTAGATTAAATGTTAATATAGAAAGTCAATTAGGTGGTTTATATATTCTAAAGGTGATCTATAAAGATGGACAAACAGAGGACAAGAAGATCATGAAGAAGTAGATGTTGTTGAATTAATTTAAAAAAACAGTCCCAAATTTATTTTGGGACTGTTTTTTAATATGCTATAATATTTTAATATGCTTTGGCAAATAAGACTTTATGTTTAGAAGGTTTACCAGAGTAAATACAAATACCTTCTTCTTCTTTGATATCTAAAGGAATACAACGGATAGTTGCTTTGGTTTCTGCTTGTATTTTTTCTTCTGTTTCAGTGGTTCCATCCCAATGTGCAGAAACAAATCCACCTTTTGTTTCTAAAACTTCTTTAAATTCTTCATAGGAATTAACTTCTGTAATATGTTCATTACGATAATTCAATGCTTTATTATAGATGTTTTTTTGAATATCTTCTAAAAGAGTAGGAATAACTTCAGAAACTTCATCTAGTGAATAAATTTTCTTTTCTAAAGTATCACGTCGTGCTAATTCACAAGTACCATTTTCTAAATCACGAGGTCCAATAGCAATTCGTGTAGGAACCCCTTGCAATTCATATTGTGCAAATTTCCATCCTGGTTTATGAGTATCTCGATTATCAAATTTAACTGAAATTCCTTTAGAACGTAATGCAGAAACAATTTGATTTGCTTTTTCAGAAATTTGTGCTAATTGTTCTTCTCCTTTGAAAATAGGCACAATCACAACTTGAATTGGGGCTAATTTTGGTGGTAATACCAAACCAAAATCATCAGAATGTGTCATGATTAAACCACCCATTAAACGAGTAGAAACACCCCAAGATGTTGCCCAAACGTACTCTTGTTTCCCTTCTTTTGAAGTAAACTTTACATCAAATGCTTTTGCAAAATTTTGTCCTAAAAAGTGAGATGTTCCTGCTTGTAGTGCTTTCCCATCTTGCATTAAGGCTTCAATTGTATAGGTTTCATCAGCACCTGCAAAACGCTCCGATTCAGTTTTACGTCCTTTAATAACAGGCATTGCCATAAATTCTTCAGCAAATTGAGCATAAACAGCTTGCATTTGTTCTGACTCTTCAATAGCTTCTTTTTTTGTAGCATGAGCTGTATGTCCTTCTTGCCATAAAAATTCGGCTGTACGTAAAAATAAACGTGTACGCATTTCCCAACGTACTACATTAGCCCATTGATTCACCAAAATAGGTAAATCTCGGTATGATTGAATCCATTTTTTATAAGTACTCCAAATAATGGCTTCAGAAGTAGGTCTTACAATTAATTCTTCTTCCAACTTAGCATTAGCATCAACCTTAAGTTTTCCGGGGTTTTCTTCATCATTTTTTAAACGGTAATGTGTTACAACAGCACATTCTTTAGCAAACCCCTCAGCGTTTTTTTCTTCCGCTTCAAAAAGACTTTTGGGAACAAAAAGAGGGAAATAGGCATTTTGATGTCCTGTTTCTTTGAACATACGATCTAATTCTGCTTGCATTTTTTCCCAAATAGCATAACCGTAAGGTTTAATTACCATACAACCTCTAACACCTGAATTCTCGGCAAGGTCTGCATTGACAACTAATTCATTATACCATTTTGAATAATCTTCCGATCTTTTTGTTAACTTAGCCATATAATTGCTTATGTTTGTCAATCCTGTGCTATTGCTCAAATTTTAACAGATTTTGGCACAGAGTTTGAAATTATAATAATAAAATTAGACTCTTTCTAAATACTATTGAAATAGTGAAAAGAGTTTTTAAAGTTTCAAAAGTATGAAAAGTTTAACATATTCTACCAAACAAATCTTCAAATATGTGGGTATTTTTATATTACTCGTTTTTGGAGTAACTTCATGTTCTACGACCAGTCCTACGACTTTGGGGAATAAATATGATGATGATGGAATTTACTATAATGCTAAAGATGAGCATGTATATAGATCACAACAAAGAAAAATAGATAGTTTAGAACGCGTCATTGCCAATCAAAATGGTCAAACTTACCAAAATGGTAACTCGGCTATGGGGAATTTATATTTTGATGAAAAAGGAAATGGTCCGGAAGAAACGTACTATAACCAAGAAGAACAAAAAACGACACGTGTAAATGGTTCAAAAATTGTAATTGATGATGATACTAATTATGCTTCTTCATTTGGAGCTAATACTGGAACAGATGTAAACGTTAACGTTTGGGGAGGTTTCGGATACGGTTATCCATATGGAGGATGGGGATTAGGTTATAATTCTTGGTCAGGATGGAATGTAAGTTTTGGATTTGGTTTTGGATGGGGATACCCTTATTACGGCTATGGTTACAGACCATGGGGTTGGGGAGGTTATTACAATCCTTGGTATGGTGGTGGATATTATGGTTATAGACCTTACTATCCAGGGTATTATAATCCTTGGTATGGAGGAGGTTATTACCGCCCAGGTTATGGTTATGGAGGTTATTATAGACCGGTTCCTTATGGAAGTGCAAGAAGTGTTTATGGAAGTGGAAGAAATGGATCATCTCGATACAATACAGCTTTAGCTTATAGAACTGCTAATTCTGGAACAGTATATTCAAGAGGAGGAACTTCAACTTCAGGTAGAAATTATAGATCAGCTACATCTACAGCAAGAGATCGTTCGTACAGAACATCTGGGACAACAGGAAGTAGACAATATAGAACTACAAATCAAGGAACTACAAATCGTCAATACCGTACACAAGGGACGACAGGAAATAGACAATACCGAAGTTCAGGTACACGTTATAGAGAATACGGAGGTACTGGAAATAGACAGTACAGAAGTGGAAACACATCAGGTCAGTATCGAAGTTCAGGAAATGGTAGTTCTAATAATAGACAATACCGAAGTTCGGGTAACTCAAACCGTCAGTATCGTTCCAATAATGGATCAACCAATAGACAATATAGAAGTAATTCTTCATCTAATAGAACCTATAGACAACCAAGCACTTCTTCAAGAAGTTATACACCTAGTAGAAGTTATGGAGGTGGATACAGAAGTAGTGGAGGTTCCATGAGAAGTTCAGGAGGAGGATATAGAAGATAATTAAAAAAGGAAAAAGTCGTATGAAAAAAATAATCACACCGATCGTTGCATTAGTAGCTTTAGGAATGAATGCACAGAGTTTTTTAGATGATGCAATTGATTTATCATCAGAAAAAATGGAAGGAACTGCTCGTTACAGAGCCATGGGAGGTTCTATGGGTGCATTAGGAAGTGATATTTCAGCTGTGCAATTATTAAACCCAGCAGGTGGTGCTGTTTCAGTTCGATCACATGGATCCATTACATTTGGTGTTAGTGATTATGAAAACGAAACAAGTTCTACAGCTAAAATGAGTAATGATGAAACAAACTTTAATATGACACAATTTGGAGGGAGTTTTGTTTTTGAAAATCAAAATATGAATTCAGGTTGGAGACGTTTTGCTTTAACTGCAAGTTATAACCGAAATAATGATTTAGATCGTCAAATTAATGTAGCACCATATAGTACTGATTTTGTTTACCAAGATGGTTATTATTTTGAAGAAACAGATGGAACAGTAAATCGTTATACAGGAGATTTCCTTTATGATGGAGAACGTGTTTCAATAGATGGTTATAACGATCAATTTAGTATAGGCTTTTCAACTAATTATAACAATCAGATTTATTTAGGAGCTGGAATGAATTTCCATAATTCTCAAAAAGAAGCAGTACAAGATATTTATCGTAGTAATCAATCAGAAGGAGCAACAAACGATACATATCAAGATTACTACCAAGATGGAACCGGTTTTTCATTAAATTTAGGGGTTATCGCTAAGGTAACTGATGAATTACGATTAGGAGTTGCTTACCATTCTCCAACATGGTGGAATATACAAGAAACTTCTCGATATGGAGAAACCCTTAACGGTACTACTTTTAGAGATGGACCATTTTATCAAGAATATGATGTAAGAACACCAAGTAAATTAGTAGCTAGTGGGGCTTTAGTTTTAGGAAAAAGTTTAGCTATTAATGCCGATGCTATTTTCAAAGATTACAGTAATATTGATTTTGATGGTATGGCAGGAGGGCAAGAAGCAACGGTTAATCAAAACGTTAATTCAGAATTACAAGATACGTGGGAGTTTCGTGTCGGTACAGAATACCGTATAGAAGACTTTAGAATACGAGGAGGTTACCGTTATACACAAGATCCTTATAAAGATCTAGATGGAAATGCTTCAACATATTCATTTGGTTTAGGATATAACTTTGGAAATGTATTCCTAGATGGCGCTTATGACTATACAGATGGAAATACAGCTTTCAGAACAGCAAGTGGAGCAACAGGAACGTATGTAGATCAAGATTTAGATCGTTCTAACTTCACAGTAACTTTAGGATACAAATTCTAAAAAATACTTTTTTAATATTTATTTACAAAAAGAGTGATTCTCAACAGGAGAGTTGCTCTTTTTGTTTTGATGAAAATGATTTAATAATATCCTATTTCTGTAAGGTAAATAGATACCTCATTATACTAATAATCTAATGGATTAAATATCTACAACAATATAAACAGGGAAATGATCAGAATACCCTCCTAAATATTTTTTCCCTACATAAGTTCTAAACGGTTCTCCTTTATAAGGTTCTTTCCATTCTTGTAGTAATCGAGGATCAAAAACATCTGCTTTTTTAAATTGGATACTGCGTTGACCTCTTATTAAAGCTTTAGAAACTAAAATTTGGTCAAATAAATTCCAATGCCCTTTGTGAGATAAAGAACCTTTTCCTTCCTTTTCTAGTTCAATCATGGGATTAAAAAGTTCTTCACGATCCATTTTATAAGCCTCATCTTCAATTTTTAAACGCTTTAAAGATTTTCCATCAGGATCATCATTAAAATCACCCATAACTAATAAATTAGCTCCTGGTTCTCGATCAAAAATAGTGTCAACAATTGAGCGAACTTTATCTGCAACAACTAACCTTTTTTGTGCATTTACATCTCCATTTCTTTTAGAAGGCCAGTGTGTTACGATAATATCTAATGGCATTCCTTTAAGCAAACCACTAACATGTAAGATATCACGAGTAGTATCTTGAATACCTTTTTCATCTTCCAAATAAACAGAGTGAGATTCTTTATGTAAAACCATAAAGGCTTCTTTTTGATAGATAAAACCTACATCGATACCGCGTTCATCAGGAGAATCAAAATGAACAATACCATATTGAAATTGTTGAAGTTCTGTTTTTTGAGTTAGATCTTCTAATACACTTTTATTTTCAACCTCAGCTAAACCTAAGATAACTGGAGGTTCAACAGAATCTTCATCTCCAAGTAATTTAATGGCTTTCGCTAATTTATGTAGTTTGTTTTCATAACGCTGTGCAGTCCACCTTTTAGGAGAGTCAGGTGTAAAAGCCTCGTCTAGAGTATCAGGGTCATCTATGATATCAAATAAATTTTCAATGTTATAAAATCCTATTGTATGTTGTTTTTTCATGTTCATCAAACTTTCTTCTCTATTTTGAAACGAAGTTAATGAAAATAATACTTTTTTAATGAGGAATTAGTAAGTTCTAAGTAGAAATGATGTTGTCATTCCGAACTTGTTTTCAGAATCTATTAATCATACACTAATTTCTTTTTTCATTATTTTTTTGTCTTTTTTCTGAATACTCACTTCATACTTTCTAATGATTCATTATTTTTTTAAGTAACTTTGCGTAAGATAGTATACTTTATGTTAGAAAAGAAAGAAGCACAATACGAAAGAGCACTATTGATTGGAATCATAACGCATGAACAAAACGAAGAAAAATCCATAGAATATTTAGATGAATTAGAGTTTTTAGCTAATACGGCAGGAGCTGAAGTTATAAAACGATTTCAACAAAAAGTAGATCAACCCAATCCTAAAACTTTTATAGGAACAGGGAAATTGACAGAAGTTAAAGCTTTTGCTGAAGAACATAATATTGACACTCTTATTTTTGATGATGAATTAACACCTGCACAGTTAAAGAATTTAGAAAAAATAGTAGAACGTAAAATTATTGATCGGACAGGGTTGATTTTAGATATTTTTGCCCAACGTGCACAAACTTCATATGCCAGAACACAAGTTGAACTAGCACAGTATGAATATTTATTACCACGATTGACTCGAATGTGGACACATTTAGAACGTCAGCGAGGAGGAATTGGTATGCGTGGACCTGGGGAAACCGAAATAGAAACCGATCGACGTATTATACGAGATCGTATCACATTATTAAAGAAAAAATTACAAGCAATTGATAAACAAATGGCTACCCAACGAAGCAACCGTGGTAAAATGGTTCGTGTAGCGTTAGTTGGGTATACCAACGTTGGGAAATCAACTTTGATGAATGTTTTAAGTAAATCAGACGTATTTGCAGAGAATAAATTGTTTGCCACTTTAGATACAACGGTTCGAAAAGTAGTGGTAAAAAACTTACCTTTTCTGTTAACCGATACTGTTGGATTTATTCGAAAATTACCTACACAGTTGGTAGAATCCTTTAAATCAACTTTAGATGAAGTACGAGAAGCTGATTTATTACTTCATGTAGTGGATATTTCACATGATAGTTTTGAAGATCATGTGACCTCTGTTAATCAAATTTTAAATGAAATTGAGAGTGATGCAAAACCAACTTTGATGGTTTTTAATAAAATAGACCAATATACTTTTGAAAAACGTGATGAGGATGATATCAATCCCAAAACCAAACAACATTATTCTTTAGAAGACTGGAAACAAACCTGGATGTCTAATGATCATAAAGCTGTATTTATTTCAGCTCAAACCAAAGAAAATTTAGAAGAACTAAAGAAAATTGTATTTCAAGAAGTGAAAGAAATTCATATACGTCGTTTTCCTTATAATCAGTACTTGTTTGATTATTATGATGAGGATGGAAGTGTGAATAATTAAATTGATATCGATTAAAGAACCTTTTGTAATAAAAATCATGAGCTTAGTGTAAATTTCACAAAAAGCTCATGATTTTTTAGTATATTTAGGACACAAAAGCAATATTATATGGCAACGAACCCTAAAATTCAGCGTTATAATGAATCGGTAGTGTCTAAATACCAGATTTATAACAGTATTTTAACAACCCTACCTTTTCACCGAGTACATAAAACGGGTGTGATGCTTCCACTTTTACATGAATTGTGTGAAGAAGGTTTTAAAAACAAAGAAAACCCTACCGATATTATCAATCGATTTTTTGATACGTATTATAATGGAATTTCTGAAAAAGAACGTATCGATATTTTGTTTCGTTTTATTCAGTTTATTGAGCGTCAAGTAGTACTTTTTGATGCGGTAGAAGAAGCCTCTTTTGATATTGTAAATAATATGGAAGGATATGGTTCCATGCGAATGACAAAAGAAGATGCAGAATCAAAGAATACTCAAGAAGAATTACAAGCTTTTTTAGAAGATTTTAAAGTGCGAATTGTTTTAACAGCACATCCCACACAGTTTTATCCAGGGCCTGTTTTAGGAATTATTAATGATTTGGCTGATGAAGTTAAAAAAGATGATATTTTAACCATAAAAAAATTATTAGCGCAACTGGGTAAAACACCTTTTTTCAAAAAGAAGAAACCAACTCCTTATGATGAAGCTGTAAGTATTATGTGGTACTTAGAAAATGTTTTTTATGATACTTTTGGTGAAATCTATCATTACATTGAACAGAATATTTACAAAGGAAAACCGATTGATAATTCCATTATCGATTTAGGATTTTGGCCAGGAGGAGATCGTGATGGAAATCCTTTTGTTACACCTGAGATTACAGAAGACGTTGGAAAAAAATTATACCAATCGATTATTCATTGTTACTATAATTCAATTAAAGCTTTAAAGAGAAGATTAACTTTTGTTGGAATTTATGATCGAATTGTAGCATTAGAAAGAAAATTATATGATAATACGATCAAACCATATCATGACGAATCGTTTACTTTAACTTCCTTTTTGGGAGAATTAGAAGCAATAAGAGCTGAATTGATTGAAAAACATCGTTCTTTATTTGTAGAACAATTGGATTTACTAATATGTCAAGTAAAATTATTTGGTTTTCATTTTGCATCTTTAGATATTAGACAAGATAGTCGTGTACATCATAAAGCATTTGTGTCCATTGTAGACGAATTGAAAAAAGAGGGTATAGCTTTACTTCCAGAGAATTTTGAAGAACTTTCTGAAAAAGAACAGTTAGTGGTTTTAGGAGATATTAAAGGAAAAATTGATCCTAAATTGTTTGAAGATGAAATGGCTCGTAAAACGATTCAATCTATTTATGCGATGCAAAACATCCAAAAGCATAATGGAGAGCGTGGTTGTAATCGTTATATTATCAGTAATAATCAAACTGCGGTAAATGTAATGGAAACGTTTGCGATGCTAAATTTAACAAATTGGGAAAAATTAACTGTTGATATTATTCCATTATTTGAAACCGTTGATGATTTGCAAGGCGCTGATAAGGTTATGGAGTTATTGTATACAAACCCAGCATATGCTGCTCATTTAAAGTCAAGAGGAAACAAACAAACCATTATGTTAGGATTCTCTGATGGAACTAAAGATGGAGGTTATTTTATGGCTAATTGGGGGATTTATCGTGCAAAAGAGAATCTAACAGCAATGGCCCGTAAATATGATATTGAAGTAGTCTTTTTTGATGGTAGAGGAGGACCTCCTGCGCGTGGAGGAGGGCAAACGCATCGCTTTTATTCTTCTTTAGGACCTACGATTGAAAATAAAGAAATTCAATTAACCATTCAAGGGCAGACCATTAGCTCTAATTTTGGGTCTGATAAAGCAGCACAATTTAATATGGAACATTTGATTAGTGCAGGCGTAAGAGGAAAATTATATAATACACAGAAATCATTGCTAAGTGAGGAGGAAAGAGACATAATTGAAACATTAGCAAATGTAAGTTATGAAGCGTATAATAATTTCAAAGCACACCCGAAATTCTTACCCTATTTAGAAGAAATGAGTACGTTGAAATATTATGCTAAAACCAATATTGGTTCACGTCCTTCAAAACGTGGAAATAATTCAGAACTAAAATTCTCAGATTTACGAGCAATTCCTTTTGTAGGTTCATGGTCACAATTAAAACAGAATGTTCCAGGGTTTTATGGAGTTGGAACAGCTCTGAAAAAATATGAAGATGCAGGTGAATTTGAAAAAGTTCAGAAATTGTATCGATCCTCTCGATTCTTCAAAACCTTAATTGGTAATAGTATGATGTCCTTAAGTAAATCCTTTTTTGATTTAACAGCGTATATGCAAAATGATCCTGAGTTTGGAGATTTTTGGACGATTATTCATGATGAGTATTTACTAACACAACGGTTAATTTTAAAGTTAGCAGGTTATGAAGTTCTGATGCAAAATAACCCAACAGGAAAATCTTCTATTGATGTAAGAGAATCCATTGTACTTCCTTTATTAACAATTCAACAATTTGCTTTAAAGAAAGTTCGTGATATTCAATTGGAAAATGAAAATGATTCCATGTTAGAAGTTTACGAAAAAATTGTAACCCGTTCATTATTTGGGAATATTAATGCAAGTAGAAATTCAGCTTAATCTATATTTTGTTTAATTACCTTAACAAGGTTTCAAACCTTGTTAAGGTAATTTTATTATAAATCTTCT
The DNA here is from genome assembly GCA_001880285.1 of Flavobacteriaceae bacterium UJ101. Taxonomy (NCBI): domain Bacteria; kingdom Pseudomonadati; phylum Bacteroidota; class Flavobacteriia; order Flavobacteriales; family Flavobacteriaceae; species Flavobacteriaceae bacterium UJ101. The sequence continues at coordinate 1,547,300 of CP016269.1, forward strand.
GGAGTAATTCCCTTTTTTACTAAAATTTGTGATAAAGATTCCTTAACTGCTAATTGTTTTTCCAGTTCAATAAGCTTTCCCAGTACAGGGTGTTTTTTACAAGATTCAAAACGATCGATAACATATTGAATTTTTTCCTCATCTAAACTAGGATAATTAGAATCAGGTTCTGAAGTAAAATCAAGTTCTAAAAACATATTTCCTCTTCCTGTTAAAAGCCAAGTTGGATTGATATCAGGAAAAACATTTAGAATACTGTTTAAAGTTTCATCTTTAAGGTTAGAACCTCTTTTAAGTGCAATTTGAATTGTGTTGTTAGAGAGTCCAACCTTCTTTTCAAACGCACTAATAGATAATCTGTTCTTATTGATAATTATTTTTACACGGTCTATAGGTTTCATAAAAAAGAACCTTCACTACTCACAATAATCTAAAAAAACAAAATTTAGTTTGTGAAATTAGAATATTGTTCGTATATTTGCATTATATGTTTTCTACAACAACGAAGATATGCAAAAAAAATCAGAAGAAATTTTAATTCATCATGAATTATCAAAAAACATAGCTAAAGAACTAGGAATAACGCACCAAACTGTTTTGATGTCGAAAAAATATATCAATAACTCTAAAATTGCTAAAAACGTTCGAATGTTATGCAAGATTGCTTTACTAAAAGAAGCCGAGAGAATTAAAATTCAACCAATAGAAGATCGTAGATTAGAAAAGGAACTCAAAAGATATTTTGAGAGTATACAACTATAAATAGGGCGTTTGGTTTAGGTTTTCTGCTTGTAAATAAGTGATTAATTTTTCCCTAGAATTAATTGAAAAATTTATTTCATGTTGGTGGGAATTAGTGGAAAGAGTTAAGAACAAAGTTCTTAACTCTTGTTTTTAGTATAAAACTATTCCGCTAATCTAAACTTAACAGGAACTTGGTATTCCACATTAACCGAATTTCCCTTTTTATCTTTTCCGGGTATGATTACATCTCTTTTTCGATTGAAGATCTTAGAAACCGCTTCAGAAGCTGCTTGATCTAAATCTTGATGTTTACTAGATTTTAAAATAGTTACCTTTTCAATAGAACCACTTTTATTTACTATAAATTTAATCCACGTTTTTCCTTGTCTACCATCATTCATCGCATCTTCAGGGTATTCCAGTCCACGTAACAATGATTTTTGTGCCATTTTTGAATTACAACGATCCAAATCTTTTCCTTCCTTTCCTTGACAACCTGGAAAGATAGGTTTTATAGTAACAGATCTATAAGGTATATCATCTTTTATTTTTGTAATATCAGAAGTAGAGGGTTTTCCTCCATTGGGTTTTGGTGGAACTATAACTGTGGTTTTTGACCCATTGATTGTATTGACCGGTGGAGGTGGAAGATTTGTTGGAGGTAAAGGGTTTTTAGGAGTATCCGTTTCATCCCTAACTTGTTTAATAATAACAGGGGTTTGTGGTTTGGGTGGTTCAATAATAGGTGGTTCAATTATGGGCTCAGGTGGTTTGGGTTGTTCGATTATAATTCTTTCAATAGGCTCTTCATTGTTGTCTATGTAGCAAATGTCTACTTCTTTTTCTCTTATTGTTTCTGATTTAAAATTAACAGCAAAATACGCTAGGGTACAAGCTGTTATAAAGCCAATTCCTAAAAAAAGATTGGATCTTTTCTCTAAGCTAGCTTTGGGTGTTTTTTTTGTTTCCATAATAGCTTTTTTTTAATTGTTTCACATTTTTAGATTGTATCTCGTTGTTATGATAAAATCACAATTTTCTTGCCGTTAATGATATTTGTTTACTAGTTAACATAGTTTTTTATTAATAAATTAATTTTAAAGGGTTTTTATTATGAAATGTTCTTTTTGAAGATTTGCTTTTGGTGAGTTAGTATGAAAATGATAATAAAAGTTGTAACATTTTTTATAAAAACCTACTTATATCATAAACTTAACCATATGATACAAGTTCAAAATGTTTCAAAATCTTTTCAATTAAGCAAAAAAGAACGGAAAATAAGGCAAACAAATGAAGCTGAAATTTTTGCAGTAAAAGAAGTGAATATTCAGTGTCATCCAGGACGTATTTTCTCAATTTTAGGACCTAATGGAGCTGGAAAAACAACTTTATTGCGCATGATTGCCACTATGATAACACCTACATCAGGTGAAATTGAAGTAGCAGGATATAATACAATAACAGATCATTTAGAAGTACGAAAAAGGATCGGTTTTTTAACAGGGTCTACCGGACTTTATGAACGTTTTTCAGCAGATGAATTAATGGATTATCTTAAAAATATTTATCAAATCCCAAAAGACCAATTTAGATTTCAAAAGGGATATTTATTTGATTTATTAGGAATTCATGAATTTTCTACAAAGAAAATAGGGCAATTATCAGTAGGGATGAAACAAAAAGTTTCTATTGCCCGAACGTTAATTCATAATCCCGAAGTTATCATTTTAGACGAACCAACCTCTGGATTGGATGTGATTACAGCAAAAAACATTATTGAACTCATTCGAAATAGTAAAGACGAAGGTAAAACGGTTATTTTTTCTTCTCATATTATGTCAGAAGTCGATTTATTATGTGATGATTTGGCTATTATGAATAAAGGAACTATCGTATTTAATGATACGATGGATTCTTTTAGAACACAAATGAAAACCTCAAATTTAACTGAAGAATTTATTCACATTATTGAAGAACACTCCAAAGCTTAAAATTATGAAAGTTATTATAACCATTATAAAAAAAGAATTGACCGAAATATTTAGAGATAAAAAAGTATTGATCTCAACTATTATACTGCCTCTAGTTCTTTTCCCATTACTTTTTATAGGAATGAGCAAAGCTATAAGTTACTTTACGCAATCAGAATTAGAAAAAAAAGATAAACTCTATATTGAAAATATAGAAGAAATTCCCTTATTAGAAAATCTTTTTTCACAAGCTAATTTTGAATTGGTAAAAGAGGTAAAACATTCTGAAATTGATTCCTTGATTAAAGAAGAAGATTTAGCAGTGGCATTATTGTTCCCTAACAATATAAATCAGTATTTTCAAGAAAAGAAAACGGTTCCAATAGAGTTCCGATTTAAATCTTCTAATTTGATGATTGATAAAAAAGTAACCGCCGTTTTTGAGATATATAAAAATCAAGTTTTAGATCAAAGACTTGCTGATTTACAACTTACAAAAGAAACGATAGAACCTGTAAAATTGGTACGAAAAGATATTGCAACCAATAAAGAAAAATATGGTAAAATTATAGGAGGACTTTTACCTTATATGTTTATTATGTTAGGGTTTATGGGATGTATGTATTCAGCAATTGATTTATTTGCAGGAGAAAAAGAACGTAAAACCATTGAAACCTTACTTACTTTTCCAATTAGTAGAATGAAAATATTAGTGGGAAAATTTAGTGTTATTGTTATTACGGGTTTAATCTCAGTTTTGATTTCCTTTTTAGGAATGTTTTTGGCTACGCAATTAACCAATATGGAATCTATGTCTTCTATTATTTCTGTGGATGCTATTTCAGGATTGGATATAGTGTTAGCTCTACTGTTACTCATTCCTTTGTTAGTTTTTTTTGCAGGAATTCTATCTCCCGTATCGATTTATTCAAAAACCTATAAAGAAGCAATGAGCTTAATTGGACAATTAAATTTGATTGTTTTAATACCCGCATTTGTTTCGATGCTACCTGGTATTGAGTTAAATTTTACAACAGCTTTTATACCTATATTAAATGTTGCTTTAGCGATTAAAGATATTTTTTCAGGAACATTAGACTATCAAATGTATATTTTGGTAATTCTTTCTCTGATTGCTTTTGCAGGAATTTCAGTCTGGTTTAGTAAAGGTAGATTTGAATCAGAAACCAGTTTGTTAAATTAAATTAGTACTTTTTATTTATTGATGAAAAGGATGTGATTTTTGATAATTACGTCCTTTTCTTTGCAAAAAAATCAAGCAAAAGTTGTTGGCATTCTTCTTTCATAATTCCGGAAATTACTTCAGTTTTAGGATGTAATTCTGTTTGTTTTGTAATAAAACCTCGCTTTTCATCTGAAGCTCCGTAAACCAATTTACCTAGTTGAGCCCAATATAAGGCACCTGCGCACATTGGGCAGGGTTCTAACGTAACATACAAAGTACATTCTTTTAGATATTTGCCTCCCAAATAATTAGCAGCAGAAGTGATGCATTGCATTTCTGCATGGGCGGTAACGTCCGTAAGCATTTCGGTTAAATTATGTCCTTTAGCAATAATTTTGTTATTGATTACAACAATAGCACCTACTGGAACTTCATCCTGATCAAAAGCATTATGGGCTTGTTGTAAAGCAATTCGCATAAAATATTCATCGGTAAAAATATCTTCCATAAAGAGTAATTTTCTAATAAAATACCAATCTACCAATAATCTGGACTACTATCCAAACATTTTTTTATAACTTTTTGCAACAAAAAATTAAAAGTGTGTCTTTTAAGTAGAAATAAGAAACTTGAGTAACAAAAATATTAAACATACTATTTTATTGCAGCAATGCAAAAAGAATAATCGAAAAGCACAACTAAAGTTGTACCAATTGTATGCACCTATGGTTTATCAAGTTTCATATGGTATTGTGAAGCGAGAAGATGAAGCACAGGATATTTGCCAGGAAACTTTTATTGAAGCCTATAAAAAAATTATAGAAAAAGATTTTGAATATAGTTTTGGAGGTTGGTTAAAACGAGTTGCGATTAATAAATCATTGAATAGTATTCGAAAAACAAAAAAAATATTTTTTGAAGAAGTAGAAGATCTTCAAGAAGAGGAGGGTGAAGAAATAGAAAAAGGTATTTCTTTTGAAATAATAAAAAAAGAATTGGATCAGTTAGATGAAAAATATAGAATTGTGATTCAATTGTATTTAATAGAAGGTTATAAACATAAGGAAATTGCTGAAATGTTACAATTACCTGAAAATACAACCAGAGCCCAATATGTAAGAGGAAAAAGAATTTTAAAGAAAAAATTAAATGAATTTAGAGGATTATATAAAGAAGCATAAAGAGCAATTTAAAGCTGAAGTACCAACTGATTTAACAGAAGGTTTTGAAGCATTGTTAGATCAAGAACTTCCACAAAAAAAATCTAAGAAGAATTGGTTGTATTGGGGAAGTGGAATTGCAGCATCATTGGCATTATTATTAGCTGTTCAAGTTGTTTTACAAGAAAAGACTAATACAGTTGAAAAAGAAATTTTATTGGCAATGAATAATGAAGATTCTTCTATTGATCGATTAAAAGGAATTTATGAATACCAAGAATTACAAAAAGAAGATGATCAATTCATTGATAAATTAATAGAACTCTTAGAAAAAGAAGAAAACAATAATGTTAAAATAGCCACTATTGATGCTTTAAAAGATTTTCCTAATAATGAGAAAGTAAGAAAAGCACTTATTGTGGCATTAGAAAATGAAAAAGAACCGATTATACAAATAGAACTAATTAAAGCCATTTCTGAATTGAGGGAAAAGCGCGCAAAACCATCGCTTCAGAAAGTTATAAACAATCAAAAAACAATGGATTATGTTAAAGAAAGTGCGTTGTATACCTATAATCAACTTAAATAAGAAGAAAATGAAAACAATATTAGTCACATTATGCGCAGTGATTTCTGCCAGTGTATTTACACAAGAAATAAAAAATCATAAATTAAAAACAAAAGCTTCAACTTTTGAAATAAATGTTTTGTCATCTGATGTTTTAATAAAAGGTTATAATGGAGACGAAATTATAGTAAAAGAAACGATAGAAGTTTCTGATGATGTAGGGAATCATAAAGTATTTTTTATTGAAACAGATGATCACAATATTTCAGAAGATTTTGATATTTCGTTCGATTCAAAATCCAAAGAATCATCTAAAACTAAAGAAAAAGAAGAAAGAAGAAAAGGGTTAAAGCCAATAAAAAAAGAAATGAATTCTGATAGTCAGACAACGTTAAAAGAAAAAGATGATAAAGTAATTTTAACTAATTTTTCTTCAAATGGAGGTGATTTGCATAGAATTATGCTGACTGATTTCAATAAATCTAAATTTGAAATTAAAGTTCCTAATAAAATGAAAATTGTAGTGAAAAAGGGGAAGGGAATTTCACCTTTTATGCTAGGGAAAGATACACAGTTTAAAATAGAAAATTTTAAAGGGGAAATTGAAATAGCTTCTTTAAATCAAGATGTTGTATTAGAAAATGTTTCGAATTCGGCTTTAGTTAATACAATGTTAGGTGATATAGAAGCTACCTTTAATGATTTGGATCAAGATGCTGTTATATCGCTGATCAGTACTGCTGGATTTGTTGATATAAGTGTTCCATCAAAAGAAAATATTACGTTTGATTTAGAATCTATGACAGGAGAAATTTTAACTAATTTAGACTTAAAAGCAAAAGGAGAGAAAAATACATCAGCTTTTAGACAAAAATACAAAGCAAATTATAATGGAGGAGGTAAAGTAATTCATTTAAAAAGTACAGCAGGCGATATTTATATCCGCAAAGAATAACACTTTTTTTGATAAATTTTTGAGTTAATTAAATTGAAAAATCTTCCAATTTCTATAAGTTGGAAGATTTTAATTCTATATATTTCGTAACAAAAACTTAAGTAATATTACTAATAAATAAAAAAATAGTATGGAAAAATTGTTTAGTAAAATTTTAGCTCTACTTATAGTATTACCTATGAGTATTATGAGTCAAGAATCGTTTATGGAAAAAATACCTTTAATTGATCGTGAAATATTTTTTGATACTCCTGAAATTAGTAGAGGACAATTGAGCCCCGATGGGAAATGGATTTCTTTTATGAAAGAATATAAAGGAATTACAAATATTTGGGTTAAAAAATTTGATGAACCTTTTGATAAAGCAAAGCCTTTAACTAATAATGAACGACCTTTAGGAGGTTATTTCTGGACAAATGATAGTCGATATATCCTTTTCGTAAAGGATCATAAAGGAGATGAAAATTATAATATTTATGGAGTTGATCCAAATGGAGTTCCTAATAAAGAAACTGGAGTTCCTGTAACAAAAAATTTTACACCTAAAAAAGAGGTAAGAGTATCGATTTATAAAGTGAGTAAAAAAAATCCTAATATTTTATGGATTGGAATTAACGATCGAGATAAAGCGTGGCATGATTTATATAAGTTAGATATTAATACAGGAAATTTAGAGTTACTTTTTGAAAATAAAAACCGTATTACAGGTTGGGATTTTGATTGGAATGAACAACCAAGATTGGCTTATCGAACTAACGAAGTCGGATTTTCCGAAATTTTACGAATTGATGGACCTAATGTTTTTACCAAAATATATGAAACCAATCTAAAAGAAAACGCATATATAGCAGGCTGGAATAAAGATAATACTAAAGTGTATTTAGTTTCAAATAAAGGAAATATAAATTTATCTACTTTATATGAAATGGATCTACAAACCCAAAAAATTGTAAAAATAGAAGGTGACCCTAAAAAGAAAGTAGATTTTGGAAGTATTTTTATCGACGATAATACAAGAGAAATACTTTATACCTCTTATATTTATGATAAAAGAAAACGCTATTGGAAAAATAAAGAATGGGAACAACTTTTTAATCATTTAGAAAATCGTTTTAAGGGAAAAGATGTCGGTTTTGTAAGTTTTACAAAAGATTATAATGGAATGTTGATATCTGTTGATAGTGACCGTTCTGCAGAAGAAGTTTACTATTTCAATAAAAATACAAATAAATTAATTCACCAATATACTCCAAGACCTCGATTAAAAGAAGTGGAACAACATTTAGCTAAAATGGAGTCCATTACGTATAAAAGTAGTGATGGGTTAACAATTCCAGCGTATTTAACAATTCCTAGTGCTATGGAAAAAAGAAATTTACCTTTAGTTGTATTAGTTCATGGAGGTCCCAAAGGGCCAAGAGATTATTGGGGATATGATCCATACGTTCAAATGTTGGCCAATAGAGGTTATGCAGTATTACAACCTAATTTTAGAGCGAGTGGAGGATTTGGAAAAGCTTTTTTAAATGCTGGAGATCGTGAGTGGGGAAAATTAATGCAGGATGATATTACCTGGGGTGTAAAACATTTGGTGAATAAAGGAATTGCAGATAAAAATCGTGTAGCTATTATGGGAGGAAGTTATGGAGGTTATGCTACTTTAGCTGGATTGACTTTTACCCCTGATGTATATACTTGTGGAGTAGATATTGTAGGACCAAGTAATTTATTTACTTTAATTGATTCAGTTCCACCTTATTGGGAATCTTTTAGAAAATCATTATATGAAATGGTGGGTGATCCTAATACGGAAGAAGGTAAGAAATTAATGAGAGAAACTAGTCCATTATTTAGTGTCGATAAAATAGTTAAACCCTTATTGATAATTCAAGGTGCTCATGATCCTAGAGTAAAACAAGCAGAAAGTGATCAAATTGTTGTAGCTATGCGTGATGCTGGAAAACCTGTAGAATATATTTTAGCAGACGATGAAGGACATGGGTTTCGTAAACCTATAAATAATATGGCAATGTGGGCTGCAACAGAAAAGTTTTTAGCTAAATATCTAAAAGGTCGTTATCAAAAATCGATGCCTGAAGAGGTAGCAAAACGCTTAAAGGAAATGACACAAGATATTTCAAAAGTAACGTATATCTCTAAATCCAAATAAAAAAACTATTATAATAAAAGCCTTTCAATTGAAAGGCTTTTTATTTTATAAATACGATTGAATATCTTTTTGGATTTTTAAAATTTCATCAGGAGTAAAGCTTAATCGCTTATTAGAAAAATTTAAATCTCCTTCTGATTGTAAAGGTACTAAATGTACATGTGCGTGTGGAACTTCTAAACCTAAAACAGCCATTCCAACACGCTTGCAAGGAATTGCTTGCTCTAATGCCTTTGATACTGTATAAGTGAAATCCATTAATGCATTATAATCTTCTTTAGATAAATCAAATAATTTATCAACTTCTTTTTTAGGAATACATAAAGTATGCCCTTTACTTAAAGGCATAATATCTAAAAAAGCAATATGTTTTTCATCTTCTGCAATAATGGTTGCAGGGATTTCTCGATTAATAATTTTAGTGAAAATAGAAGCCATGATTATGCTTTTTCAATAGATAAGACTTCTAATTTTAGAACATTTCCATTAGGTAATGTAATTTCAGCAATTTCACCTTCTTTTTTACCTAGTAATCCTTTAGCAATAGGGGTGTTGACCGAAATCTTCATTAATTTTAAATCAGCCTCACTATCTGGAACTAAAGAATAAGTAATTTTAGAATTGTTGGCTAAGTTCTTTAAAGAAACTTTAGTCAAAATAGAAACTTTGGATGTGTCAATCAAATCATCATTAATAACACGTGAGGAAGCAATAACATCCTTTAATTTAGAAATTTTCATTTCTAAAAGACCTTGTGCTTCTTTTGCAGCATCATATTCTGCATTTTCAGACAAATCTCCTTTATCACGTGCCTCTGCAATTTGTTGTGATATTTTAGGACGTTCTATTGCCTCTAATTGGTGCAATTCGGCCCTTAAATTATCAAGTCCTTCCTGAGTGATATACTGTGTTGCCATAAGCAATTTGTTTTTGAATTTTTAAAATAAAAAATAACTCCGACAATAAATTATCGGAATTATAGTTTTATAAAGTATGGTGCAAATATAAAAAATTAAATTCAAACCCTGTATATTTGCAAGGATTAAAAATGAAAAGATGAAAAAATTAATTATCAGTGCTGGTGTTTTAACTTCTTTATTTATAAATAGTTGTAATAGTGATGATGGAAATTGTGGTCGTTTAGGTTGTCTACCAAATCCCGTTGTGAATCGAGCGATTCAAAATACAGGGTCATCAGTTATTACTACAACGGGAGGAATTGATGGGATTATTGTATATCAAGTAGGAACAACACTTAGAGCATATGATATGCAAGATCCGGATAAATGTACGGGTGAGATTAATTCCCGTTTAACACTTTCTGATGATCAATTAAGCTTAATAAGTGATTCAGGAGAACAATTTTTATTATTGAATGGACAACCTACTAGAGGAGTAAGCTGTAGAGGTTTAATACAATACAATATCAGTGCTACGGGCCAAATTTTTGAAGTTTCAAACTAAATTCTAATTAACTAGAAGTGTTTGTTTATTCCATAACTCTGCATATTTATTATTTAGATTTAATAATGAATGATGGGTTCCTTCTTCAATGAGTTTCCCTTGTTCTAGAACCACAATTTTATCTGATTTAGCCACGGTACTGAGTCGATGAGCAATAATAATTAAGGTTTTTCCTTGTTCTCCAAGATTTTGAATGGTTTTTTGAACATATTCTTCTGAAACTGTATCTAAAGAAGAGGTGGCTTCATCTAGAATAATAATTTCGGGATTTTTATATAAGGCTCGTGCAATAGCAATACGTTGTTTTTGCCCACCTGAGAGTGAAGCCCCATTTTCACCCAGTTGTGTGGTAAAACCATTAGGTAATTGTTCGATAAATTCGATGATTCCTAAATCCCGACAAATATCGACAATACATTTTATATCCGGTTCGTAGACACCTACCGCAATATTTTCTATTACATTTCCTGAAAATAAATTCAATTCTTGTGGAACAACTCCTACTAAATTTCGAAGATTTTTGTTCTGGATGTAGTTGATGTCGTATTTTCCAATTAAAATATTCCCTTTTTTAATAGGGTATAGATTTTGAAGAAGCGAAATCAGGGTGGTTTTTCCAGAACCGCTTCCTCCTACAAGAGCGGTTACTTTTCCTTTAGGAATGGTCATGGTAAAATTTTCAAAGACATTCGCTCGGGTTCCATAACTAAAATCAATATTTTTAAATTGAATGTCTCCAATATCATCTTTTGTTAAGGTCATTTTTTCAGTGGTCTCTTCCCGTTCTAAATCCATAATTTCAAACAAACGATCGGAAGCAATGAGTGCATTTTGGATCGTTTTATTCATACCAACCAAAGAGGCAATAGGAGAAGTAAAATAGCCGATTAAAGCATAAAAAGACATCAATTCTCCAGGGGTGATTTCATTATCCAATACATAATAAGCTCCAACCCAAAGGAGTACAATAGTAAAAACACGAGTTAAAAATTCAGAAGAATAAGTTGTGAAAAAGGCATTTAATCCCGATTTATAAATGGTTCTAAGTAAATGTGTAAAACGTTTTTCCGTTTTGTAATTGGCATAATCTTCTATGCCAAATTGCTTAATGGTTTTAACAGAGTTTAGGGATTCTACTAATTGTGATTCCAAATCAGCAGCGGATTCCATTAGTTTACGCTCCGTTTTTTTGTTTAATTGGTTAATCAAAATATAAATTCCAATATATAGAGGAATGATAAGGGCAATAATTAAGGCTAGTTTCCAATAATAGGTAAACATAAGTCCAAAAGAAAATAGTACGATAAAGATATTCACGAGCATATCAATAGCTACTTCATTGATAAAAGAACGTATTTTAACCGCATCACCAATGCGAGAAGTAATTTCTCCTACTTGCATCGTATCAAAAAAGCGTTGCGGTAATTTTAGTAGATGTTTGTAATAGCCTAGAATAAGCTGAGCATCAATTTTTTGTCCTGTTTGAAAAACTAAAATACTTTTCATGGAACCAATAAAAATTTGCAAGATGAGAATGATAATCATGGCTATTCCCATAAGGTTCATTAAGTTTTTATTTCCTTCAATCAGTACATTATCAGTTATTTTTTCAATATAAATAGAGGTTGATAATCCTAAAATAGTATAAATGATCGCACCAAATAGTGCTTCAAATAGTACGGTTTTATGGGGTCGTACTAAATTCCAAAAGCGACTGTATAGCGATACTTTTTCATTACGAGCTTGAAAAGTGGTATTGGGCTGTAGTAAAACCAGTACTCCTGTCCATATTTTTTCAAATTCAGTTAGAGAATAGGAATGCATTCTACCATCCCCAGGATCCATGATAGTTACTTTTTTCTTGGTGATTTTATAAATTACAGCATAATGTTGTAGTTGTTCTCGGATAATAACATGAGCAATGGCAGGTAAAGGCACGTCAGGAAGGGCATCCATTCCTCCTCGAACGCCTTTGGCATCAAATCCTAAACGTTCAGCTCCTTTAATGACACCCAGTACATTAGTACCCCGTTTATCTGTATTAGCATATTGACGGATACGAGCAATGGGTATTTTTATTTGTAGTAAGCACTGATAGAAGCCAAGCAAGCAGCGCCACAATCGCGTATATCATGTTGTTTGATTTTAATACTCATGGTTTCTTTTTTATTGAGATCCCGAATCAAGTTCGGGATGACATGGATTGTTTAATTTATTACTTTTTGTCATGTTGAACTCGATTTAGCATTTTATAGGTTTTACTATTTCTACTTATTAATTACTAACTAAATGAGGATTTAACCAATCGTCTAAATCATCATAGAGAATTTCCCAAAGGGTTCTTTTTTGTAAAATAAATCGAGCCGTTAAGGTCATTCCTTTTTTAAGTTCTCCTTTATAACCATTTGGTAGTGTTAAATAGTTTTGTAGTAATTTATATCGTACTTTAAAAAAGGAGTTATTTTCTTCAAGTGTAATGTTTTGGTCTATATCGATTACTTGTGCTTTGGCAAGCCCCCATTGGTTATAATTATAAGCATCTATTTGAAGATTAACGTTTTGATGCTTTTGAATTAATCCAATGTCATTAGTTGAAATATAACATTCTACGATTAAGTCATCCCTTGGAGCAATTTCGGCAATGGTAGTCGAAACATTTAAGAAACTTCCTTTTTGTAAGCCAGAATAGTTAACAATTTCTCTTCCAATGGGTGCTGTTATTACATAACTTTCTTGTTGTTCATGTAATTGGTTAATATCCGATCGAATATTTTTAATTGTTTCCTGTAGGTCTCTTTTTTTTGCTTGCCAAGTACTTTTTTGTTGCTCTTTAAGAGAATTTAAACTCATAAGAGAAGCTTCGTATTCATATTCAGCTTCTTCAAATTCAGAACGAGCAATAACACCTTCTTTGAATAAGGCATTGGAACGATCAAAAGAACGTTTGGTTTGTTTCAATTTAACTTCTAATTCAATTGTTTTTTGGTTGAATAAAGCCAGCTCTTTTTGAAAAACAGCGGTTTGTAAATTATTGAAAGCTGTTTGTTTGCCTTTAGAGATGAGAAGATTTAAATCATGTATTTGAGTGTAATAATCAGATTGTAAGTCTTTTTTTAAATGATTTTGAACTTCTAGTTGGTCATCTTCTACAATTAGTAGCGTATCACCTTTCGTTACTTTTTGATTGTTTTTTAAATTAATAAATTGAATTCTTCCACTAATAATGGTATTGATAGAAGTATTTTCCTTTTCACTTCTGATAATACCTCTTGAACTAGAAGATACATCTATTTTGATAAAGTAGGCAGTCAAAAAACCTAAGATAATACTAAGTAATGTGATCCAGTATAATTTTCTCATATTATTTTTTGACAAATTTTATTTAAGATAAACCTAAATTTAATAAGGGGCTTGTCTCAAAATAAAATTAATAGAATAAGTAAGTTAGTTTTCTCCTTAACGTTTAGCTAAGAAAAGAAATCGTCTTATTTTTTATGCAAAAAATAAGACGTAGATTTAACGTATTTTGAACCGTAGAAATTACGGAACATCTATTTATAAAGGTTAGAGGTTAGTTATTAAGAGTGATCAATAAATACTATTCTTACCGAAAAATAAAAGTAATTCTTCTTTATTTTTAACACCTACTTTTTTAAATATATCAGATGCATGTTTAGTTACTGTACCTTCTGTGATATATGTTGCTTCTGAAATTTCTTGATAAGAAAAACCTTGCAGAATAAATAATGTGATTTCTCTTTGTCGTGGTGTCAATTTAAAATCCTTAAATTTTTGGAGAATCTTATCATTATAAAGATCTTCAATAGTTTTTAAATCTTTTGAAGTATTTTCATTAAAACCTAATTCATTTAATATCTTGTATTCACTTTCAACACTATAAAAATAGTCTCCAAAAAATTGAAATAAAATCACAAAATAAGCTATATTAACTAAACTATGTTCTACTTCTTGAAAATCACCTAATAGAGTAATAATAGGTAATATTGTAATAAAAATCAATGATGTATAACCAATTTTTAATTTCTTTCTATACTTTAAATTTTCAATATTTTGCTTCTCTTTGCTATTATATAATGTATAGATTAAATAGGTTATATTAAATAAGTAAAATATCAAATAAACAATTAATGCATACATAAAGGTTTTTCTAGCAAAATCTATATCTTGTGTTACATATAATGGTAATACCAATAAAAAAATTAAAGCTAAAGCACCTATTATTGTTCCTATCTTGATACTAAAATATTTTAGTGGTTGTATATTATATTCCGTATATAAAAACCATGTAAATACAATATAAAGTTGAATACCTGAAAAGTAAGCAAGACCTCCTTGTATAACAACATTAATCGAAGAATTACTATCATAAAAAAGACCTGATAGAATATTATAAGTCAAAAAACTACATGTAATAAACAAATAATTTAATCTAGAGGTATCATTAGGTCTTTCAAAATAAATATAAATTTGATATAAAAATATTGAAAATTGTATTATACAAAGTATAAATACAATATATGTCATAGCTGTACCAAACATTATTATTTTAAATATTTAAACATGTACATTGTAAATCCAAAGTCATGTTCGTTATACAATTCAAATTTATTCTTAGTGTAAAAAGGTACATTATCTACCATTGAAGTTTCAAGATAAATAGGTTTATTGTAATGTTCTTGTATATCATTTAATAATTTTGTTCCAATACCTTTTCCTTGTTTTTCAGGAACAACACCTATATACCATAAATGCAAATAATCTTCATTTTCAGAATGATTTTCTTCTACAATTTTTTCTTTTTTCAAAACTTTACTCACATTAAGTAAACCTATAACAGAAAAAAGTAATTTTATATCCCAAATTATCGAGTTAAAGGTTGTTCTTTTTTTAGTTGGATCTATTATAAAACAACATGCTGTTTTTTCATCATTAAAAATAACTTCTCCAAAATTAATTGCTTGAAAAAAAGAATATTCAACTAATTTTTTGATAGAATTAATATTTTTACCTGCTACATACTGTACAGACAAATTATCCTTAAAAGATTTAGTTATTATATCAACTGCAATTTCTTGATCTTTTTTAGTTCCTTTTCTCATCTGACATATATTTTATTATAGCTTCTTTCTTTTGTTTATCTATCCAAAGTTTAAAAAGTTTATTATTTAAAAACTCCTTTTCATTCTCGATAATATGATTTACAATAACTTCTATTGAAAGATTATCGAAATTATTTAATTCTTGTTTTTCAAAATAATCTAAAAGAGCTTTTAAAGTTCTTTCATGTAGATTACTTGTTTTACTAGAAACAATTTTACTCAATGTAGGTTCTGAAATTCCAGTTGTTTTTGAAATTTTATACATTGAATCCTCTGTATTCTTTAATAAATTAATTACTTTTTGTAACTTGTCATCCACTATTATATATATACTTTTGTTCTTAAATGTAGAACAAAAGTACTATTTTTAAATTAATTTTTTTATGAAGAATACCTATACTTACACTTTAATTTTTATTATTTTTAGTAACTACATTCTAGCTCAAAATAATGATAGTATTATTTATAATAACTTAGATGAAATTATTTATTCTGCTTCTAAAAAAAATGAAGCTATTTTTAATAGTCCTATAAATATTCAAAAAATAACAAATAAAGAACTTCAAAATTCACCTTCTACTGACTTTTATAATTCAATAGTAAATTTATCAGGAACACAACTTAATACAAATTCTTTAACCTTTTCATCTATTAATGTAAGAGGGTTTTCTGACTTTTCTAATTACAGATTAACACAGTTAAATGATGGTGTAGATAATAGTTCTCCTGCTCTTAATTTTCCTCTTGGAAATTTAACAGGAGTAAACAACCTTGATGTAGAAAGTATTGAACTTATATCAGGTACAGCTTCTCCTTTATATGGAGCTAATGCGGTTAATGGATTGATTTATGTTAATACTAAAGATCCATTCCAGTACCAAGGATTATCAACTTATTTTACAGCAGGTATAACAGATCAAAATGTAGCAGGTACGAAACCCTATACTGATTTTGGAATACGATTCGCAAAAGCATTTAATGATAAATTAGCGTTTAAAATAAACTTTTCTGCTTTACATGGTTATGAATGGCAAGCAGATAATAGAAATGATGTTGATACTAATCCTATGAATGAATCAGTAAGGGGAGTAAATTCACCCTCTTATGATGGGTTAAACTTATATGGTGATGAAATTGCTACAACTCTTAACTTAGACGATCTATCAGGTGCACCACAAGGAACATTTGGTACTATTCGTGTAGCAAGAACAGGGTATGCAGAAAATGATTTATATGATAGAAAAGCAAAATCTATTAAGGCAGATGCAGGATTATATTATCGACTAACAGATAATTTAACAGCATCTTATTCTTATCGTTTTGGAACAGGTAACGCCATGTATCATGCCTCTAACCGATTTGTTTTTGATGATTTCATCTTACAACAACATAAATTAGAACTTAAAGGGAAAAAATTAATGTTAAGATCATACCTAAGTACTGAAAATGCAGGAGATACGTATGATACTCGTTTTGCAGGAATAAATTTAAATAGAAAATTCAAAAGTAATAATCAATGGTTTTCAGATTATGCAGGTGCTTATATACAAACAGGTTCTCATGAACAAGCTAGAGCTTTCGCTGATATAGGAAGATTACAAGTTGGTACAGATGAATTTAATAATGCTCTAAATTTAATTAAAAATGATTCTGATTTCACTACAGGAGCAAAATTCATTGATAAAACCTCCCTATGGCATACCGAAGGAACATATGATTTTACAGAGTTAATAAATTTTGCAGAAATTCAAATTGGAGGATCATTCAGAGAATATTTTTTAGACAGCCAAGGTAAAATATTTACAGATGAAAATTCATCAATTAATTATAGTGAATATGGTGGATATATTCAAATGGGTAAAAATTTAGCTAATAAACGTATCCGTCTAATTGGTTCATTAAGAGCTGATAAAGCAACTAATTTTGATGCTGAGATCTCCCCTAGATTATCATCATTATTCTATATCGGGGAGAAAAGAAATCACAATTTTAGATTAACCTATCAAACAGGTTACAGAAATCCCAACACACAACAACAATATAGTGCCTTAGATGTTGGATTTCTATCTATTATAGGTACTACAGAAGATAATTTAACACGTTTCACCGATACTAAAACATCTTTAGTAACAGGAAATACCAAAACTTTTACAGGTAATGAAATATGGAATAATTCATATACTGTAGAATCTGTTACTAATTTTTCTCAAACAGGTAATCCAGCTGATTTAATAGTTCATAATCAATCTTATATAAAACCTGAAAAAGTGCAAAATTTTGAAATAGGATATAGAGCAAAATTAGCAAATCGATTTAATCTTGAATTAGATGCATATTATAATATCTATAAAGATTTTATAGGGACTATTGATGTTATTACTCCTTTTAATGGAAGTGTAATTGATGGTTCAGCAATTAATTCTATTGTTACCTCTGACTTTACTCCTTATCAATTATATGCTAATTCTACTAAAGATGTAAATAGTTATGGTTTTGGAATTAATATGAATTACAATCTTCATCGTAATTTAAATGCTAATGTAAACTATAATTATAACGATTATGAAAGTGTTACAGATGGTAATTTAATCCCTAATTTCAATATGCCAAAACACCAAATTAAATTATTACTAAATAGTCCAAATATTATTAAAAATGTAGATATTTCAACTGCTTTAAGATGGAACAATAGCTACCAATGGAAAACTTTTTTTGCTCCTGAATCAACTATTGATGCAAAGACAGTATTTGATGCACAAATTACCTATAATAGCTCAAAATTATTCAATTTAGATTCCTTCATTAAAGTAGGAGGAACTAATATTTTTGGTAAAGATTATGAAGTAGCTTATGGTTCAGGTAGAATAGGTTCTCAGTATTATATTTCATTATTCCTCAAATAAAACTTAAATTCATTAAATATTATATTTTTTTAGGAAAAATAGCTTATATTCGATTGTATAAAATTTTATAAAAACAAAAACTATGAATTTCAAAGAGCGCATTAATTTAGTAGAACGAATAGATCAATTGATTCGACTAAAAGCAATAGGAACTCCTGAAAAACTTGCAGAACGGTTAGATATTTCAAAAAGACAATTACATCGTATTATTAATTCCATGAAAGAGTTAGACGCACCTATTGTGTATAATTTAAGTCGAGGAAGTTATGTATATGAAGAACCTGTTCAGTTTCGTTTTGGTTTTTATGGAAGAGAGTTAAATTTAGAAGAACAGCAAAATATAAATAGTGGCTACCAGAATATTTCAACTTTTTTTAATTATTTTTTATAGAGTGACAAAAAATGACACTCGTACTTTTTAAGTTTACATTAGTTATCGATAACAACGAAAATTAATGTTTAACAATTAAAATTTAAAATTATGAAATTAGAAAATTTGAATGTACAAGAATTGTCTGCAGATGAACAGGTAAATACTGAAGGAGGTATTTTTGGTCCTCTTTTATTTGGAGCAGCTGGATTAGCTTCTGCCTACCTTGTTGCAGCATATTTATCACATGATGAGCATAGATAATTTAAAATAGAATTTAATTATGGAAAATTTTAAAGAATTAACAAAAGAAGAAATGTATGGTGTTAATGGAGGGGGAGATGGAATTATACCTTCTAAATGGTGTATTTTCTGTTATATGAGAGATGAAGGTTATTATGCTAAATAAATAGTATTGATTTTTTTAGATAAGTAGAGTATGGTGTATTTATTTATACCATACTCATATT
Organism: Flavobacteriaceae bacterium UJ101; assembly: GCA_001880285.1. NCBI lineage: Bacteria > Pseudomonadati > Bacteroidota > Flavobacteriia > Flavobacteriales > Flavobacteriaceae > Flavobacteriaceae bacterium UJ101. Next base: position 1,566,380 of record CP016269.1, read on the forward strand.
AATTATTAAAATATGAAGAATATGAAATTTAAAACAATAAGTATATTAAAAATGAATGTTATAGCGATGCTATTTGCACCTGTGTTTTTATTTTTAATAATGTATTTATATAAGTTAATGGAAGGTAAAGTTGAAATTCCTGAATTATTAGGGGAACAATTTAGTCTTTTTATAATCCTATGCGTTATAGTTCTTTTGCTTTCTTTTTTTATTCATGAGCTTATTCATGCCTATTTCTTTTCTATTTATGCTTTTGGAGGTAGGAAAAGTGTTGAAATAGGTTTTAAATGGAAGAAACTTTTACCTTATGCCTTCTGTAAAGAAGCTCTCACAAGAAATCAAAGTTTGATAGCTATTCTAATGCCTTCTATTATTTTAGGTTTTATACCTATGGTCATAGCGTTTTCTATTGATAGTTTTCTTTTACTTTGTTATAGTATTATTATGGTAATAGGTTCTTTAGGAGATTTTATTATAATTTTTTTATTATTAGGCATATCTAGAAATAGTAAAATAAAAGGAGATGAAACATTGAAAGGATTTTATGTTATAGAGAGTTAAAATTGATTTTTTTAGCTTAATTAAATTGAAAATTTTAAAGAATCATCAAAATAATAAAAACAATTTTTGTTTTAACACTTCTTAGTGTTTATATCATATTAGTTAAAATAATACGACCGTATTTTTATGAGAATTTTAATGAAGCAACTGTTGTAAATTTTATTTTGGGAATTCTTCCTAATTTTTTAGGTGCATTATTATTTTGTATAACACTTAGTTTTATACCGAATCTTACAAGAAAGAGTATTGTCGTTATGACAATAGGTTTGGTAATCTTTATGGAAATAGAACGATATTTTAATCAAAATATATCTTTTGATATCTCTGATATTGCAGCTTCAGTAGTAGCAATATTACTTTGGTGGTTTTTAACTAAATCAAAAATATTAGATAACTTTTTTTGAGGTAGTTTAGATAAGAATATAAAAAATTAATTAAAATATACCGCTTTGATAAACAAAAAACTATATAAAATAAATCTTATTTGGGCAAATGTATTTTCAATAATCATATTATTACCCATACTTGTTCTCTATGGAATCCCTTATTATTTTATTTGGGGGAATCGTTTTAAAACTCCGTCAAATATAGATAATTCACTGTTAGAAAGTATATTAGTTAATTCATTACTTATAATACCTATTATCATTACGGGGGTTATTATTCATGAATTAGTTCATGGTATAACATGGAGTCTTTTTGCTAAAAAAGGTTTTAAATCAATTAAATTTGGAATTTTGTGGAAAATGATAACACCTTATTGTCATTGCACAGAGCCTTTGAAGGCAAAACATTATCGATTAGGAGCTATCATGCCGTTTATTGTTTTGGGTATAATACCTTATATAGGGTCATTGTTATCAGGTAATTTAGGCTTATTCTTATTTTCTATTTTATTTACAATAGCAGCCTCAGGTGATTTTTTAATGCTTTATATGTTACGAATAGCAAAACCGAATCAATATGTACAAGATCATCCTTCTGAAGCAGGATTTTATGTATTTGAGGAATAGGATTAATTAAATCTTATTATAACATGAAACAATTAAATCAAAACACTATTACAACGTTACTTTGGATATTAGTACTTCTTATTTTCTTAGTTTATGGCTTGGGTTATATATTGGGCATGTTGATAAAGTAACGTATAATAATAAAACGATGAACAAACACCTTATTCAAAATTCTTTAAAAGAATCTTTAAAAATTTTTGGAATATTTTTAGTGATAAAATTACTTGATTTTTTAATCACAGATTATGATAATCATTATACTTTAATAGATCATTTTTTCAGAACAAGGTATATAGGTTATTTTTTTATTATTTTTGGATTGTACCTGAGTTATACTCGATATAAGAACAAAAAATGAAAAAAAGAATTTCCTTAGTGCTCCTTATGTTAACTTTTTTAATTATGGTATTAAACTTAGATTTTAATGAGCTGTTTAATTGGGAATTAGATAAAACTACTTATTTATTTTTAGGTTTGACTGTCATACTATTGATCATTTCATTATTAAAGAAGCATTAATTATTCTTGTCACTTCGAGTGATCCGACGTAGGAGGATTATATCGAGAAGTCATAGCAAATTAAAAAAGCAAAACCATTTTTTACGTTCCTCCTCAATACCTCAAAAATTTCATTTACTTTTGTTTTTAATTTCTTAAACAATCCCATGACACTAAATCAAAAAGGATTTTTATACGTTTTTTTAATGTCACTTGCTTGGGCATTAAATGTAGTAGTAGCAGGCTATTCTATTGTAGAATTAAAAGTGAATGCGTTTGTTTATGGAGGTCAAACTTTATTGACAGCTGCTATTTTATTTGGGATAACGATTCTGTTAAAAAATCAAAAAGTAACCCCATTAAAATTTACGCAAAAAGATGTTATTTGGATGCTTTTATTGGGAGTGTTGGCAAATGGAATAGGGAATTATTTTGGATTACAAGGTATTGAGAATTCACCTACCAATTATGCTTTTTTAGTTAAAACATCTATTGTATTTGCAATAAGTTTAGAAATACTATTAGGTCAACAAAAATTTAGTGTACCAAGAGTTTTATTAGGTATTTTATTGTTGTTAGGAGCTTATTTAATCAGTACAAATGGGAAGTTGATTATTCCCCAAAAAGAAGATACATATACCCTTATTGCTGCAGCATGTTTTGGTTCAGTTAGTGTTTTGTCTAAAACGATTAATAGACGAAATTCACCTGAGCATATGGCGTTATTTAGAAGTATAGCGGGAGGTGTAGTCTTATTTGGAATTGCATTTTTCTTAGGAGAAAATATTTTAAGAACAGAAGCTATTGAATGGGGGATTTTAGGAGGTGTTTTAGTTTTTTTACTATTTTTATTTTTATACAAAACCTTAGAAATAAAATCAGCCAGTTATCTTTCAATGATGAGTATGATGTTTTCGGTTATGGTAGCCTTGTTGCAATATAGCCTTTTTGGAGTAACATTAGGTTCTTGGCAAATTATAGGAGCAACCATTATTATTTTGGCAGTTATTTTATTAGAGATTTATTCTCAAAAAAAAGAAAAACGATTTTCGTAAAGATTTCTTACATCTCATATTATAAATATGATAATAGCTTTCAAATCTCTAATTAAATGATTTTTTGTAAATTTCCCTTTCAAAAGATACAATATGATACAATCGGATGTTTTAATCATTGGTTCAGGAGTTTCCGGATTAAGTTATGCTATTAAAATTGCAGAAAAATCACCTCAAACTACCATTCATATTATTACAAAAAATGAAGCAATGGAGTCCAATACCAAATATGCACAAGGAGGTATTTCGATTGTATTAAATAATGAAACGGATTCTTTCGAAAAACATATTCAAGATACTCTAATCGCAGGAGATGGATTGTGTGATGAAAAAGTAGTGAAGTTTGTAGTAGAAGAAGCTCCAGAACGTTTTCAAGAATTGGTTTCTTGGGGAGGAAGATTTGATAAAAATGAAGATGGGACATACAATCTGGGAAAAGAAGGAGGGCATACCGATTTTCGTGTAGCACATCATAAAGATATCACAGGCTTTGAAATTGAGAGAACCTTGATTGAAAAAGTAAAACAATATCCTAATATTCAGATTTATGAATATCATTATGCGATTGATTTAATTACAGAACATCATATTCCTAATGCTAATTTAAACGATGGAGTAACTTGTTATGGAGCCTATGTTTTGGATACTAAAACTGAGGAAATTAAAACATTTATTGCAAAAGTAATAAATGTAGCCATGGGAGGTGCTGGACAAGTATACCAATATACTACCAATCCTCTTGTAGCAACAGGAGATGGAATTGGATTAGCTTATCGTGCAAAAGCTCATATTAAAAATATGCAATTTTACCAATTTCATCCAACTGCTTTATATGGTGTTTCAAATCCTGCTTTCTTAATCTCTGAAGCTGTTCGAGGTTTTGGGGCTAAATTAAGAACACAAAATGGTAAAAAATTTATGCATAAATATGATTCTCGTGAAGAATTAGCTTCAAGAGATATTGTGGCTCGTGCTATTGATAATGAATTAAAAGTAAACGGTGACGATTATGTTTGTTTAGATTGCCGTGATTTACCTAAAGAAGCATTCTTAGAGCATTTCCCTAATATTTATGATAAATGCTTATCAATTGGAATTGATTGCTTTAAAGATCTAATTCCAGTAGTCCCAGCGGCACATTATATGTGTGGAGGAATAGAAGTTGATGAATTTGGACAAAGCTCATTAGAAAATTTATTTGCTATAGGTGAAGTGACTTGTTCAGGCCTTCATGGAGCAAATCGATTAGCATCCAATTCTTTACTAGAAGGAATTGTTTATAGTCATCGAGCTGCTCAAAAAACATTAGAAATTATAACCAAAATTGATCATAGTAAAATTTTGGAAGATATTCCACATTGGAACCAAGAAGGTATGAAACTTCCTGAAGAAATGGTTTTAATCAATTATATTAAAAAAGAATTGCGCTCTTTAATGATGGATTTAGTAGGAATTGTTCGTACGAATCAACGTTTAGAGCTAGCTACTAAAAAAGTAGATGATATTTTTAAGTCGGTTAAAGAATTATATGATATTTCTATTCTGACACCTCAATTAGCCGAATTACGAAATGTTGTTTCGGTTGCTTATTTAATTATAGAACAATCTAAAGCCCAACAAGAAAATAAAGGTGCATTTTTCAATAAAGATTTAGATTAATCCTTTTTCAATTTTATAAAATGTATTCATAACTAAGCTAAATAAATTAGTTTAAAAGAGATAATCATAAATCAATATTTTTATTCATTCTTTTATTTTTGTATCTTAAAAGAAATTTTTTAAGATATACTATTCGAGATTATTATATGATATATATCATTAATTATGTTCGTTGGTCGATATCTGGTTATAAATCATGATTTTAAGACTTATTTTTAAAAGAAATTTAACATATGAAAAAATGATCTACGTCATTTTCTAACGTATTACTAGACTGTAAATTTGGGGTACAAATGTTAAAATAACGGATATAAATATTTAAATATGAAAAGACAATTAACTTTCTTAGCCATTTTAGGCGCTGTAACTTTGGGTGCTCAACAATTAGATGTTGATCTAGAAATTCGCCCGAGGTATGAATACAATCATGGTGCAAAAACACTAGCGCCAGAAAATACTGACCCAGATAATACGATTGATCAACGTTCTCGACTGAATATTGGATATAAGCAAGATAAAGTTCAAGTATATTTTACTTTGCAAGATGTTCGTATTTGGGGAGAAGAAGCCAGCACCATGAATAATACGTCAACACGATCTACTACAAATGAAATGACAGAAATTCATCAGGCTTGGGCAAAAATTGATTTAGGTAAAAAATATGCTTTTAAATTTGGTCGTCAAGAAATTGCATTAGATGATCAGAGAATTATAGGTAGTGTTGGATGGGCACAGCAAGCACGTTCTTTTGATGCTGGTATTATTAAAGCAAACTATGATAACGGATGGAAAGCAGACTTAGCATTTGCATTTAATCAAACTGATAATTCTTTTGGAAATGGATCTATTTATGAAGGATCTGATTTTAAAAGTATGCAATATTTATGGTTACATAAAGATTTTAAAAATTTAAAAGCATCCTTTTTAGCCTTAAATACAGGTTGGCAAGATGTAGATCCTGTAACAGGAGAAAAAAATTCAGGAACACAGAATCGTCAAACTTGGGGAACACACTTGAAATATAATCCAGGTAGTTTAGCGGTAACAGGTAATCTTTACTATCAATCAGGTGAAGATTTAGCTGAGCGCGATATCAATGCTTGGTTAGTTGGGTTAGATGCTCAATATAAATTTAAAAATAACTTCTCTGTTGGAGCTGGTGGTGAATACCAATCTGGTACTGATTATGATGAAACAGGAGAAAACAATTCTTTTAACCCAATTTTTGGTACAAACCACAAATTTAATGGTTTAATGGATTACTTCTATGTAGGAAATCATATTGATAACGTTGGTTTGGTTGATTTATATGCTAATCTAGGTTATGCAAAAAATAAATGGTTTGTAAAAGGAGCTGTTCACTCATTCTCTGCACCAGCTGACATTTCTGCCGATTCAGATTCTTATTTAGGAACAGAAATGGATTTAACAGCAGGATATAAATATACGAAGTATATTAGTTTCCAAGCAGGTTATTCTCAAATGTTTGAATCAGATGGTATGGAGCAGTTAAAAAATGTAGATAATCCAGCTGATTTTAATAACTGGGGTTATTTTATGATTACAGTAAATCCTAAGATATTTAGTAAAAAATTAGACTTTTAATGAGTTTTTTTAAAAAAATATTACCTCCGCCAGGATGGCGTATTCCAGTAATCATTGTGCTAGGGTTTATTATAGGTACTGTTTTATATGTAGGGAAAATCTCAAATGCTACATCCTACTTATCAGACGATCCCAAAGCATGTATTAACTGTCATGTTATGAATACACAATATGCTACTTGGCATGCAAGCTCACATAGAGAACGTGCTTCCTGTAACGATTGTCATGTACCTCATGATAATGTTTTTAGAAAATATGCGTTCAAAGCACGTGATGGAATGTATCATGCTTATATGTTTACATTTAATTTACAACCTGAGGCTATTAAAATGCATGAAGCAGGTCAAGAAGTTGTAATGGAAAACTGTATCCGTTGTCATGAAAATTTGGTTGTGGATCATAAAAATGCAGGAGAAGGTAAAATTGCAAATTTAGAAGTTCACCGAACCGATCGTCAATGTTGGGAATGCCATAGAGAAGTACCTCATGGTAGACGTAAAAGTCAATCTTCAATTGATGTTATGATTAAAGATAAGACACCTGAATACAACACACCTGATTGGATGCGTAAAGAATAAGATTACAAGACTAAAAAAGAAAAAAGATTAAAAAATGAATAAGACAACAAGAAATTGGCTCGTCTTTTTTGCAACCGTATTAGTTGCCTTCTTTGTAGGTTGGTTAGGTTCCAACATTACAGAAAAGAATACAGAAGCACGATTTGCCGGAGGACCAAAAGCTGAAATTAGTGATATGGATCCTCGAAATGAAGTTTGGGGGAAAAATTACCCAAAACAGTTTGAAAGCTATTATGAAACAGCAGATACTACATTTGCTAGTCGATACAATGGATCACATACCATTGATGAATTAGAAGAAGATCCTATGCTTGTTATGCTTTGGGCAGGATATGGTTTCTCAAAAGGTTATAAACAAGGACGTGGACATTTTTATGCAGTAGAAGATCTTCGTGAAATTGAAAGAACAGGTGCACCAACTGGTGATCATGATGGTCCTATGCCTGGTACGTGTTGGACATGTAAATCTCCAGATGTTCCTCGTTATATGAAAGCTAAAGGAGCTCCTGATAGTTTATATGCTGGAAAATGGGCAAGTAAAGGTGCGGAAATTGTAAATCCAATTGGTTGTGCTGATTGCCATGATCCTAAAACGATGGATTTAACAATAACACGACCTGCTTTAATTGAAGCTTTCGAAGAAATGGGGAAAGATATCAATAAAGCTACCCATAATGAAATGCGCTCATTAGTTTGTGCACAATGTCACGTTGAATATTATTTTGATAAGAAAAAACCAGGTCATGAAGGTGTTCCTTACCTAACATTCCCATGGAAATATGGTATGGGAGTAGATGAAATGGAAAAATATTATGATGAAATTGAATTTAAGGATTGGACTCATAAAATTAGTGGAACACCTATGTTAAAAGCACAGCATCCAGGTTATGAAACTTTTGTAACAGGAGTTCATGCTAAACGTGGTGTATCGTGTGCCGACTGTCATATGCCTTATAAAACAGAAGGAGGTGTGAAATTTACTGATCACAAAATTCAGTCTCCATTAGATAATATTGAAAATTCTTGTGGTGTTTGTCATCGTGAAAAAACACAACAATTGGTAGATGATGTTTACCAAAGACAAGATGCTGTAAAGAAAAATACATTAGCATTAGAAAAAATATTAGTTCGTGCACATGTTGAAACAGCAAAAGCAATGGAATTAGGTGCAACGGATGAACAATTAAAAGACATTCGTCAAGATATTCGTCATGGTCAATGGCGTTGGGATTATTCAGTAGCAGCTCATGGTGCTTCTTTTCACGCACCTGTTGAAACAGCTCGTATTGTTTCTACTGGTATTGAACAAGCACAAGATGCTCGTGTGAAGTTAGCACGTTTGTTATCTAAATTAGGATATGAAGGTGAAGTGCCTTATCCAGATGTAGATACCAAGGAAAAAGCACAACGTTATATTGGTCTAGATCCTGAAAAAATGAAGTCTGAAAAAGAGAGGTTCTTAAAAACATTAGTACCTCAATGGGATGCTGAAGCAGAAAAACGTGAAGCAACGTATGGAACAAAAGAAGGTGAAAAATATGGAGTAGGAGCAATCCAGTCCGTTCAAACTTCAGCAAAATAACATACCTTTGTTATAGAAGAAGGTAATGAAGAAAGAAACGATTTATAAAGAATCATTTATAGTTTGTTTAGGCCTGCTTATAGCAGGCCTAGCTATTGAATATGTAAATGGTGGGAAAGGTGTACCGCAGATTCAATCTCCATATAATTGGATAGGGTTAATTATCCATGTTGTACTGGGAATTGTATTGATATTCTTTTTTAAAAAATCAGAATTAACACAATGGTTAACTAAAGTTCCCGTTTCTATAGTTTCTATGATCGGATTTCTTTGTGTCTGTGCTATTTTAGGAACCATTCCTCAAATAGAATCTGAAAATGAGTGGATTAATACATTGCGTTTGAACAAAGTAACTACCAGTTGGTATTTTACTTTTATGGTTTTTTGGATGCTAACATGCTTATTGTTAGTAGGATTAAAACGTGTTAAAAATGGAGTCCTAAAAAATTGGGGATTTATTTTAAATCATTTTGGATTATATATAGCCTTAGTTGCAGGTGTTTTTGGTTCTACGGATATTCAAAAAGTTATTTTAGAAGTAGAAGAAAATAAATTAAATTGGATTGCAAAAGATGAAGTAACAAAACAACCTGTAGCATTACCCTTTGCAATTTATTTAGATGATTTTATTTTAGAAGAATATTTACCTAAAATTTCCATACATGATAATCATTCAGGAGAATTAATAACCAATCAAGGTAAAACTATTGTAGAAGCTAAAGAAGGAACTATTTTTGAAGTAGAAGATAATCCGATAAAAATAAAAAAATATCTTCCTTTTGCTATTAAATTTGGAAAAGATTTTAAACAAGTTTATCAATATGGAGCCTCACCAGCTGTTTTATTAGAAACAAAAGGAAAAGAATTTTGGTTAGCAAGTGGTACATATAATTTCCCCGCTCAAAATTATTCTATTACAAAAGATAAAACTTTAATTTTAACCTTTCCAGAGCCTAAAAAATATCAATCAAATGTAAAAATAATAGATCAAGAGGGAAAAGAAACCAAAGCAACACTTTTGGTTAATGAAACATTCCATTACAATGGCTGGAAAATCTATCAATTAGGTTTTGATGATAAAAAAGGACGATGGTCAGAAAAAAGTAGTTTTGAATTAGTTCGAGATCCTTGGTTACCTATTGTATACATAGGAATTTTTATGATGATTTTTGGTGCTATACACATGATTTGGATTGGGAAAAGAAATAAATAAAATATGAATTATAAAGTTGTAAGTGTTTGGTAAATTTTAAGTTAAAAGGTTACTGAAGTAATTAAGTTTGAAAGGATTTTATTTTGAAAATTGTAGCAAAAAGAAAATTTAGAGATAAAATGTAATGAATTATAACCCATACCACGCAACACATAACTATTAAAACAATGACTTGGATTAATTTTCCATATTACGCTTTAGGAATTATTCTATGTTGGATAATCGGAATACTGATGCTTATTTTTTCTTATAAAAAAGAATCATTTGAAAAAATAGCTTTAGGAGCTTTTATAATAGGAACCCTTATTCAAGCTATTTTTATACTAAACTTATGGCAAACTTTAGAGCGACCTCCTCTTAGAACATTAGGAGAAACACGATTATGGTATTCCTTTTTTTACACCTTTAATAGGATATTTTGTTTATGCAAAATGGCGTTATAAATGGCTTTTGCTTTATAGTTTTTCAGTAGGAATATTATTTTTAGTAATTAATTGTTTTTCTCCTGAAACGTATAATAAATCGTTAATGCCTGCTTTGATTAGTCCATGGTTTATACCTCATGTTTTGGTATATTTATTTGCCTATGCGATTCTTTCAGCATCTTTTTTTGTTGCTTTAAAAGCATTTTTTGATTTGAGAAAAAATCATAATCAAAAAAACAAAGAAAATTTACAACTAGCAGATAATTTAGTGTACTTAGGAGTTGGTTTTTTAACACTAGGGTTGCTTTTTGGAGCACTTTGGGCAAAGGAAGCTTGGGGACATTATTGGGCATGGGACCCAAAAGAAATATGGGCTTTTTTAACCTGGATGGGTTATTTATTATACATTCATCAGCGAATTTATCAACCTAAAAAAACAAAACAAGCATTAATTTTCTTAATAATAGGCTTTGTAATTCTCATGATCTGTTGGTTTGGAGTCAATTATTTACCAGTAGCTCAAACGAGTGTTCATACTTATACACAGTAACCTTAGTTTGATCGAAGCTAATCATTAACCAATCCTAAAAAAATAAAATTCTGATAAAAAATCTGTATTTTAAGAGGAAATGGAAAATAGACGAATTTTATTAACAGGTGTTACAGGTTATATAGGTAAAAGGTTATTACCCATTCTTTTAGAACAAGGTGATGAAGTGATATGCTGTGTTAGAGATATTGATAAATTTCAAAATGAGATTTATTTGAGTCATGAAAGAGTTAGTATTATTGAAGTTGACTTTTTGAAAAAAGGAACATTATCTAAAATTCCAAAAAAAATTGATGTTGCATATTATTTAATTCATTCTATGTCTTCTTCTGTAGAGAAATTTACAGAATTAGAAGCAGAATGTGCTTTTAATTTTAGAGAGACTTTGGATAAAACGAATGTTCAGCAAGTGATTTATTTAAGCGGGATTGTTAACAAAACAACGTTATCACAACATTTGATATCAAGAAAAAATGTTGAAAAAGGATTACAGTCTCGTCATTATGCATTAACCACTTTTCGAGCGGGTATTATTGTAGGTTCTGGTAGCGCATCTTTTGAAATTATTCGTGATTTGGTTGAAAAATTACCTATTATGATAACTCCTAAATGGTTGAACACAAAAACACAACCCATAGCTGTTCGAGATGTTTTGACTTTTTTATCAAAGGCTATTTTAAAAGAGGATTTATTGAATCAATCATTTGATATAGGGAGTCCTAATGTACTTACATATAAAGAAATGCTTTTAGGGTATGCAAAAGTTAGAGGTTTGAAAAGATGGATATTTACTTTACCTGTTATGACACCTAAACTTTCAAGTTATTGGTTGTATTTTATTACTTCAACATCGTATAAATTAGCAGTTAGTTTAGTTAATAGTATGAAAGTAGAGGTAATTGCTAAACCTTCTAAAATCAATCAAATACTAGAAATAAAGCCTATTTCATATGAAAAAGCAATAGAATTAGCCTTCAAAAAGATTCAACAAAATAGTATTGTGTCAAGTTGGAAAGATGCTAGTATTAGTAGTCAATTTAATGATGATTTATCAGAGCATATACAGGTTCCTCATTTTGGATGTTATAAGGATATTAAAGTTAGAAAGGTAATAGATCAAGAAAAAGTGTTAAATAAAATATGGTCTATTGGTGGAGAAAATGGATGGTATTATGCAAATAGTTTATGGGAAATTAGGGGAATAATAGATCAGTTAGTTGGAGGAATAGGTTTGAGAAGAGGTCGGACGAGTAAAACTGAATTAAATCCAGGTGATGCATTAGATTTTTGGAGAGTTATTAAAGCAAGTAAAGAAGAAACTCATTTGCTATTATATGCTGAAATGAAAATTCCTGGAGAAGCATGGTTAGAATTTAAAATTATGAAAGAAAAATTATACCAAAGAGCTGTGTTTAGACCTAAAGGTGTTCGTGGTAGGTTATATTGGTATATGGTCTTGCCTTTTCATTATTTTATTTTTAATGGAATGATTAATAAATTGGTTAGTTTTAAAGGAAATACCCCTGAATAATCTAAAAAAAATAATCATGGGATTTCTGTATATTTGAAAAAAATCAAAGATGATAAAAGATTTTGTAGCTGCTGTAAAAACGTATCCAAAAGCACTTTTTTTAGTGAAAAAACTAAATTTATGGAAATATTTTTTTATTCCTGCATTGATTAGTTTAGGGTTTGCCATTTTATTAGGCTTTTCAATGTATTATTTATCTGATGATATTGGACATCTATTAAGTAGTTTTTATCCTTTTTCATATGGAAAAGAATGGATAGAATCTGCTGCTAATTTAGTAGGAGGATTATTGATTTTAGGTATAGGATTGGTTTTATATAAACACATTGTTATGGCTTTGTCAGCTCCATTTATGTCACCACTTTCTGAAAAAGTTGAAGAGTATTTAACAGGAGTAGATTGTACCATCCCTTCTATGGGTGAATCATTGATTAGAGGGATAAGAATCAATGTTCGAAATTTATTTTTTGAATTATTAATTGTAATTCCGTGTACGTTTTTGTCTTTTATTCCTGTTATAGGCTTAGGATTTACGATCCTTTCATTTTTAACACAATCGTATTATGCAGGTTTTGGTAATATGGATTATACGTTGGAACGTCATTTAAATTATCGAAATAGTATTGGTTTTGTAAAGGGAAACCGTCCTACAGCTATTGGAAATGGTAGTTTGTATACTTTGACACTCTTGCTTCCTTTTATAGGAATTATTTTCATATTACCTATAGCGGCGACAGCTGCAACCATTTCAACTATTGAAAAATTAAACGTAGATCCTAAACATTTGCATACATGAAAAAGTATGCTGTTACGAAAATAAAGGATCATATGTCTTTTGATGAAGCTTTTAATTCTTTGGATTCAGTTCCTTATTTTAAGATAAATGAAGTCAATTGGAGTGCGTATCCTTATAAACCCAATGTGAATGGGAAGCTAGCATGGAATACGAAAGGATTGTTTTTAGAATTTCAAGTAGAAGAAAATCAGTTAAAAGCAGAACAAGTTGCTTTTATGGGACCAGTTCATCGTGATAGTTGTGTAGAGTTTTTTGTAAGTATTGATAATAAGCATTATTATAACTTTGAGTTTAATGCAATAGGAGCACGTTACGTGAATTTTCGTTCTATTGAAACTAGAGAAAAAAAACCTTTTTCAAAAAAAGTATTAGAACAAATTCAAGTGAAATCGAGTGAAAAACTATTTACCAAAGTAGATCGTAAAAAAGCAAAATGGAAATTAAATGTATGGATACCTTTTTCATTTTTTATAGAAAAGAATATACCTCAAAAAATAATTAAAGCTAATTTTTATAAATGTGGAGATGGTTTAGAAATTCCACATTATCTTTCTTGGAATGCTATTCAAACTAAAAAACCATCTTTTCATGAACCTGATTTTTTTGGAGAACTGAGTTTTGAAAAATAATCCATTTGTATGATTAAGTATAAAAACTAAAAAATCCTTTAGCGATATAAAAAAGTCCTTTAGAGAGTTTTGTTTTTATAAGAAGTAGGTCTTTCATCAGTATATATTATAGTATAAATGGATGGTTATAAAAAATCATTATAAAGTATTTTACTACCCATAAAACCACATAAATACATCTTTTCCTATTATTAAAATTTTTGTGAAAATATTTTTTTTCAATATAAATAATATAGTCTTTTTTATAAAAAGATCTTTTTATCAGCTATTAGGATCTTTTTAAAATACAATTATATTTGAAAAAAAACTAAATGTTAAAAGTTCTGTTTATAGGGGGAATCATTATAACATTAAATGTTCTGTTGCAAGCTTTAGGTAATGTTGTATGGTTAAAAAGAATGGTAGGAAGTTTTCAAAAAAAACATGAAATTATATATTCTGTTCCTACAATAAGATTACTTGTTTCATCATTTTTGTTTCTAACCATACTGCATTGTATTCAAATTGGTATTTGGGCATTGTTTTATCATTTTAATACAGCTATCAGTCATAATTTTATAAACGAGTTAGATGCTTTATATTTTTCATTTGTCACGTTTACTACATTAGGTTATGGAGATATCACTTTAGATTCTGAATGGAAATTGTTGTCAGGATTAGAAGCCATCAATGGGATTATGCTCATTGGATGGTCAACTGCATTAATGTACTCTTTAATTCAGCATATATATAAAAATAAGTTGTAGAAATGGAAGGGGAAAATTCATTAAAAAGAGGGAGAAGTGTAAAAATACTAAGTCTGTTAATTGTTCTTTTGACAATTCTGATATTTATTTGGTATGTTTTTTCAGATAGAAGAACGCCGAATACAGATCAAGCCAGAGTAAAAGGTTTAGTGCTTCCTATAGCACCTATGGTAAGTGGTTATGTTACAAAAGTTAATGTGACTTTACATTCTGAAGTTAATAAAGGAGATACACTTTTTATAATTGATCAAAAGAATTATAAGTTAGCCGTTGATGCAGCAGAAGTTAATTTAGAAAAAATACTATTATCGCTTAAAGCAGGATCTTCTTCTATTAAAGCTGCTACTGCACGAGTAAGTAAAACAAAAGTGCAATTACATAATGCAACTAGAAATTGGGAACGAACAAAAAGAGTAATAAGAGAAAATAAAGGAGCATTGTCAGAAGCCGACCGAGATCGATCAGAAACAGCCTATTTAGAAGCTATAGAGCATGTAGCTTCTGCAGAAGCTAATCTTCAAAAAGAAAAAGATGCTTTAGGACCTACAGATTCAAATAATCCAAATTTAAAAGCTGGAATTAATCAATTAGAACAAGCTCGGTTAAATTTAGCCTATACAGTAGTTACAGCACCTTCCAACGGTATTATTGAAAGTTTTGATATAGAGGAAGGCTATTTTGCTGGAGCTGGAAGACCACTTGTTTCATTAGTTTCAAATAAAGATATATGGATTCAGGCAAATCTTAAAGAGAATAATTTATCCAATATAAAACGTGGAGATGAAGTAGATATCATATTTGATATTCAACCTGGAGATGTTTTCAAAGGAAAAATAACCAGTATAGCTTATGGAGTAAGTACTGATAGAACCAATAAAGGAAATCTACCAAAGGTAACAACTTCTCAAGGGTGGTTACGAGACCCGCAACGCTTTCCTGTGATTATAGAAGTAGAAGATATTGAAATCAAGAAAAAATTAAGACAAGGAAGCCAAGCTGAAGTAGTGGTGTATACAGGAGATAATCCACTGCTAAACTTTTTAGCAAAAACAAGAATAGAAATCCTATCAGAATTATCCTATGTTAGATAATATAAAACTAAAAACATTCTATTTAGATTTAAAGGAAAGCAAATCTATTTTACGTTGTGTATTAGGAGTATGTTTTGCATTAATATTTTGTACTACAATGGATTACCCTGGTGCTCATATGACAGCGATATTTACTTTAATGTTCTTAGATGTTGGGAAACAACCACTAGGTTTTAAAAAAGAAATAGGTATTGTAATTGTATTGTATATTTTAGGTTTTGTAGGTGTATACTTTGGAAACTATCTAATTGATTATCCTTTAGTAATAATTCCTACGCTTGGTTTGATTATTTTTTGGTCATTTAGAAGCATTATAATTCCTCAGCCTATACGATTGTTATTTTTATTGTTAGTGGTTTTAATTCCTTTTATTAGTATCCAAGCTAATGCTTTAGGAGATGTTGTATTAGATACATTGCTTTTTAATGTTGTAATAGCATTATTAATAGTTCGTTTAGCCTTTTTTATTTTTCCTTTTTCAAAAAAAGAGATTATAAAAACAAATCAACAAGAAGCGACTAAATTAATAAATTATGATAAGGTAGCTTTTAATGGACTAGTGGTGGTTTTTCCTATTGTTCTATTATTTTATGTATTCAATTCCAATATTGCATTATTAACTCTTGTTTTTATTATAATATTAGCATTTGATCCATTCATTTACCAATCAAAAAAAGGGTTGGCACTGGTTGTTGCTAATATACTAGGAGGTTTAGCAGGAATTATAGTATACAATATACTAGTAATAGCACCTAGTTATGTCTTATATATATTATTGATTATTAGTACTGCATTTTATTTTGTAACAAATCTTTTTTCAGGTAAAAAGATAGCCCCTGTTTATAAAATTAGTTTTAATACTTTTTTTGTAGTAATGGGTGTTATTTCCTCTTCAGATAATGATGCAGGAAGTACACTACGAGAAAGACTTTTTCAAATAATGTTAGCAGTATTTTATGTTGTTATGGCTTTTAAAATGATGAATGTATTAAATAACCCTATTACTGATAATAATGAATAAATTTTTAATTAAAATAAGCATAGTTTTAGCAGTAATGATAAGTTTTTCTTCATGTAAAATACATAAAGAATATACTGCTCCAGAAATCAATATTGAAGATACGTATAGCCATACAAAAGTAGATAGTACTAGTTTTGGTAATACAGCATGGTGGGATTTATTTAATGATCCAACTTTAACTTCATTGATACAAAAAGGATTGGAGGAAAATGTTTCGTTAAAAAGTATTATAAGTACAGTAAAACAAACTCAGATACAATTGGATATAACCAAAACGCAACTTTATCCAAGTATTAATTATGGAGTAACAGGTGATGTAACAAAGAGTACCGCTTCTTCTGAACTATCTGATAATGTAAATGCCGCAGTCAATGTTTCGTATACATTAGATGTTTGGGGTCGAATTAAAAATCAAAATGAAGCAGCTTTACAAGCTTACTTAGCTACTGAAATAGCTTATTTTGAAGTTAGAGCTACTTTAATTGCACAAATTGCTACGTATTATTTTACTCTAAGAGATGTTGATAATAAAGTTATTGTAGCAGAAAAAATGATTAATTCTCTAGCTAATTTTAGAGACATTATAGCAGTTCGTTATAAAGGAGGATTTATTTCTAAAGTAGACTTAAATCAGGCAAATATTCAACTAAAAGAGGCAGAGATTACCTTACAAAGTTTAATTCGAGCTAGAAAACAATTAGAAAATGGATTGAATGTATTATTGGGAACGACGATGGAGCCTATAGAAAGAGGTTTGTTATTGCAAAAACAGCTACCTATTTCTGAATTTCCAACAGGAGTTCCAGCTGATCTATTAGAAAGAAGACCTTCTATTTTAATTGCAGAGAGAGAATTGAAAGCACAACTAGCAGTTATAGGAGCTACAGAAGCCTTGAAATACCCTAATTTCACCTTATCACTAGATGTGGGAGCTCAAGTCACAAATCCCAGTGCTTTTTTTAGCAAATTAACAGCTAATTTGTTAGGACCAATATTTAATAAAGGTAGAATTAATCAATCTATTGAATTGGAAAAAGAAAAATACAATCAACTGGTTTATAACTATGAACAATCTTATTTGGTTGCTTTTCAAGAAGTTGAAGATGCTTTAATTGCTATTGAAACGTATAAAACAGAAAATAAATTTAGAGAAGAACAATTGGGTTTATCCGAGGAAGCTTTAAAACTTGCTTGGGTTCGATATAATGAAGGAATTACTTCATTCTTAGAATTTATCAATCTTCAAAATTCATTATTTAATGCTCAATTAAAAAGCTCAGAAAGCTATAAACTACAACTAGAATCAATCGTTAAACTATACTTGGCTCTAGGTGGTGGATGGAATGAAAATAACTAAAAATTATAAAAATGAAGAATACTATTACTGTAACATCGTTTATTAAACTTACTGTACTCACATTATTAATTTTGTGGGCTTTCTATTTATTAAAACCTTTTATTGGGATTATGGCTTGGGCTATTATTTTGGCTGTTGCTATTTATCCTTTTTATGAAAAAATAGTCAATAGAATAGGGATTAAATGGAAAAAACCTTTTTCTATTCTCTTTACATTACTTACCATTATGATTTTGATTGTGCCAACATATTCTATGATAAGTTCTATTTTAGAAAGTACTACAGATACAGTCAAACAAATAAAAAATAATACATTAAAAATAACGCCTCCATCACATAAAGTAAAAGAATGGCCTTTAGTAGGAGAACAGGTTTATGAAAATTGGCAAGAAATTACCATAAATGCTAAAGAATATATTTTAGTTCACAAGGAATATATACTTGAAAAAGGAGAAGTAGTGGTGAGTAGTTTTACAAAAATAATGGGATCATTATTGGTTTTTATTGCTTCTTTTATAATAGCAGTGGTCTTTATGTTCAATGCTGAAAATGGTTATAAAGGAGTAACCAAATTAGCGACCAAGTTAATAGGTAATGAAGGAGAAGAATTAGTTAAAATATCAAGAAATACTATACGAAGTGTAGTGAAAGGAATTCTTCTAGTAGCGATTATTCAATCTTTTTTAAGTTTTATAGGTTTTAGTTTTATAGGTTTACCTGCTGCGGGGGTATTTGCATTTATTGTACTCTTTTCTGCCATTGTTCAGATTCCTGTTACAATAGCCGTTATACCAGCTATTGTATTAGCCTTTTCAATTTCAGATAATACAACTATTACTGTTATTTTTACAATCTATATTCTTATAGTGTCATTGTTAGATAATTTTTTAAAACCTATTTTATTGGCAAAAGGATTACAAACTCCAACCATTATTATTTTCTTAGGAGCTATTGGAGGAGTGATGCTCCATGGAATTATTGGCCTTTTCATAGGGACTGTAGTATTAGCTATTGTTCATCAATTTTATATACGATGGGTAAATGCACCTGAAGAAAAAGGAATATAAAGGAACAACTCATAAGGAAGTCAGTATTTTATTTTCTGACTTCTTTTAATATATTTAAAAATTAAAATTGTTCACTAAAACCTCTCAAATCTTTTTCATAATTTAGCAGATCATTCCCAATAAAATGGCTAAAAAGAAAACGTTTGAACAACTCAGTGAAGAGGAATTTATTTTAATTAAAGGAGCAAAACTACATAATTTAAAAAATGTGGATGTTGCTATTCCTCGAAATAAGTTGGTGGTTATTACAGGTTTATCAGGGTCAGGAAAATCCTCTTTAGCTTTTGATACCTTATACGCAGAAGGACAACGTCGTTATGTAGAAAGTCTATCTTCATATGCACGTCAATTTTTAGGACGTTTAGATAAACCTCAAGTAGATTATATCAAAGGAATTGCTCCAGCAATAGCCATTGAGCAAAAAGTAAACTCTACCAATCCCCGATCAACAGTAGGAACTACTACAGAGATTTACGACTATATGAAATTGTTATTTGCTCGAATTGGGAAAACCATTTCTCCTAAATCAGGAAAAGAAGTTCGTAAAGATGAAGTAACTGATGTCGTGAATTTTGTAAAAGAACTTCCCTTAAAAAGTAAATTACTGATCTTAGCACCGATTGTTTTAAAAGACCGTACCCTAGATGTGGCATTGAAAATTTTAGCACAACAAGGTTTTTCAAGAGTAAAAGTAGGAGATGATATTTTAAAAATCAATGAAGCACAAAAATTAGTATTTAAAAAAGAGCAAAGCTTATTTTTAGTTGTAGATCGGGTGATTACAAAAAATGAAGAATCTTTTTATCACCGTATAGCAGATTCTGTTCAAACAGCCTTTTATGAGGGATATGGAAAATGTTTAATTGAAGATTTAAATGAGAATGAGTTACATGAATTTTCAAATAAATTTGAATTAGATGGGATTGAATTTAACGAACCAACCGTTCATTTATTTAGCTTTAATAATCCATATGGAGCATGTCCAAGTTGTGAAGGGTATGGATCTGTAATTGGAATTGATGAAGATTTAGTTGTCCCTAATAAATCATTATCCATTTATGAGGATGCTGTGGTGTGTTGGCGTGGTGAAAAAGTATCCAAATGGAAACGTGATTTGATTGATGCTTCTACTCAATTTGATTTTCCAATTCATAAACCTTATCATGAGCTTTCAGAAGCACAAAAAGAAGCTTTATGGAATGGAAATAAATATTTTAAAGGGATACATGCTTTTTTTAAAAAATTAGAAGAGAAAGCCTATAAAATACAAAACCGTGTGATGTTGTCCCGTTATCGAGGACGTACATTGTGTCCTACATGTAATGGAAAACGATTGAAAAAAGAAGCTAGTTATGTAAAAGTTGGAGGAACTTCTATTCAGGAATTAATCAATCTTCCTTTAGTGCGATTACAACCTTTTTTTGATACACTAGAACTTAATTCAAATGAAGCAAAGATTGCCAAGCGTATTCTTAAAGAGATACAAGATCGTATTCATTTCCTTTTAGATGTTGGTTTAGGATACTTAACCTTAAATCGTGCTTCTAACACCCTTTCAGGAGGGGAATCTCAGCGAATTAACCTAGCAACTTCATTAGGAAGTGCTTTAGTAGGATCTATGTATATTTTAGATGAGCCAAGTATTGGATTACATTCAAAAGATACAGAACGTTTAATAAAAGTTCTCAAAAGATTACGTGATTTAGGAAATACGGTTATAGTCGTAGAACATGACGAAGAAGTCATGAAAGAAGCAGATTATATTATCGATATAGGACCAGAAGCAGGTTCTTTAGGAGGTGAAATAGTAGCGGAAGGAACATATAAACAATTGATAAAGAAAAAAACATTAACAGCTCAGTATTTAGCTGAAACAATACAAATAGAAATTCCTGAAAAACGCCGAAAACTTAAAAATAAGTTGAAGATTGAAGGAGCTCGAGAACATAATTTAAAAAATATTTCAACCAATATTCCTTTAAATGGATTAACTGTTTTAACAGGTGTTTCAGGTTCTGGAAAAAGTACTTTAATGCGAAAGATTGTGTATCCTGCATTAGGAAAAAAGATTGGAATCAACGTAGGGAAACCAGGTGATTTTAATTCTTTGGAAGGAGATTGGGAGATCATTAAACAATTAGAATTTATTGATCAGAATCCTATTGGTAAATCCTCGCGATCGAATCCTGTTACGTATATTAAAGCCTACGATGAGATTCGTTCATTGTTAATGAAACAGAAGTTAGCTAAAATGAATCAGTATAAAGCTTCTCATTTTTCTTTTAATGTGGAAGGGGGGCGCTGTGAAATGTGTAAAGGAGAAGGCCGTGTTACCATCGAAATGCAGTTTATGGCAGATGTTCATTTAGAATGTGAAACTTGTAAAGGTAAACGATTCAAAAAAGAAATATTAGAAGTTCAATTTGAAGGGAAAAATGTGGCAGATATTTTAGAAATGACAGTAGACGATGCTATTGATTTCTTTAGAAAATACAATCAACCCAAAATTACAAATAAATTAATTCCTTTACAAGATGTTGGATTAGGGTACGTTAATTTAGGACAAGCCTCTAATACGCTTTCAGGAGGAGAAGCACAGCGTGTTAAATTGGCTTCTTTCTTAGGAAAAGGACAACGTCAAAGTCATACATTGTTTATTTTTGATGAACCGTCTACAGGTTTGCATTTTCATGATATTAAAAAGCTTTTACAATCCTTTAATGCTTTAATTGAAAAAGGACATTCCATTTTTGTAATAGAACATAATATAGATATTATCAAATCGGCAGATTGGGTAATTGATTTAGGCCCGGAGGGTGGTGAAAATGGAGGAAATATTATTGCAGAAGGAACTCCAAAAGAAGTGGCTAAAAATACCCGATCATTTACTGGTAAATATTTGGTAGAGAAGTTATAATGAAGCAAAAATTTCAAGAAATAACGTTTGAAAATAATACCAACAATAAAGAACATTTTGATTTGGTTACGTTGGAAGAACTTCTTGAAAAAAAAGTGCCAGGACATAATCAGTTTGACCATCATAAGCTTTCTTTTTTTGCTTTAATACTTATTACAAAGGGTAAAGGGATACATAATATTAATTTTCACGACTATTCTTTCAAAAAAGGAACACTTTTTACCATACGGAAAGATAACATTCATAAATTTTATAAAAGTCATGCAGAAGGTACGCTTTTAGTTTTTACAGAAAATTTTATAATAAATCATTTAAGTGAAGTAGAGGCTTCAAAAGTATTTTTATTGTTTAATGAAATGTTGTCATCACCCAGAATACAGTTAGAGGATAAAGCATTTCAGGAAATTATAAATTTATTACAGTTGATTCATAATGAATATTTGGAGATTCATGATGAATATTCAAAGAGTGCAGTAAGAAATCTTGTTCAAGTAATTGTAGTTAAGCTCTTCCGGATTAAATCTGAAAATAATACGGTTCTTATTAATCATAAATCACTTTCAATGTTTTTAAAATTTCAAGAAATGGTAGAAAGAGACTATGTTGAACAAAAAAAAGTATTGTATTATGCAGATGCTTTAGGCGTTACAAGTAAAACATTGAACAATGTAACTCAAAAAATTATTAATAAATCAGCAAAATCATTGATTAATGATGTGGTAATTCTTCAATCCAAACGTTTAATTAAAAATACTACACATTCTTTAACTGAAGTAGCATATCAAGTTGGTTTTGATGATCCAACCAATTTTTTCAAGTTTTTTAAGAAATATACAGGTGTTTCTCCAGGTCAGTTTAATATGAATGAGTAAAAGTTCCCATTTTTACCGTAGAAAGTTTTTTTTTTACATAAAAATATTTTTCTGTCGACTGTAATTTTGCTTTATACTAATAGTTAAAGAGCAATATTATGTTAAGAAAAAACTCAATTTTTTTTAAAATTAGTACATTGATGCTAATTTTTACTGTTTTTACATTATCATCATGTAATGATGACGATGACAATACAAATTCAAATCAAACTTCTAATATTGTAGTAGAAGTTACAACATTTAATCTGAATGAAGGTGTAGATATGGCAGCATTTCAAGCCCGTGATGCAGAAATTGAACGAGATTTTGCTTCTCAACAGCCTGGTTTCTTAAAACGTATGAGTGGTGTAGATGCTGATGGGAAATATGTAATTATGGTGTTTTGGGAGACATTAGAAGATGCTGATAACTCAATAGAGGCCTTTGGACAAGATACGTCAGTAGCTGATTATTTTGCTATGATTAATGGAAGTACGTTCCTTGCGGAGCGTTACACGACGTTTACAGTTCCAGATATCAATTTTACATTGGCTGAAAATAATGTAATAGAAATTACAACATTTAATTTAAATGCAGGCGTAGATGATGCTACATTTATAGCAAGAGATGCAGAAATTGAAGCAGATTTTGCTTCTCAACAACCAGGTTTTATAAGACGTACAAGTGGGGTTGATTCTAATGGAAAATATGCAGTAATTGTTTTCTGGGAAACTTTAGCAGATGCTGATGCTTCAATTGAAGCTTTTGGACAAGATGCATCAGTAGCTGATTATTTCGGAATGATTGACGGAAATACTTTTCTTGCAGAACGTTTTACCATTTTTAATTAATCGTTAGTTAATAGTGTAATTTCCTTCTTGATTTGTTCAAGAGGGAAATTATTCATTTTATATTTTATAATGAAAGTATTAAATTAAGGATATAATAAATATTGAGATCTAATCCTTTTAAACTGTTCCAAACCAGGTTGCCAAGAAGCACGAATTTGTTCTTCACTCATCCCTTGATCAATTTGTTGCTTTAGTTTTTTGGTTCCTGCTAATAAATGAATAAAACCATTTTTTAACCAAAAAGCATTAGGTAATGGACGGTTTTGCTCACGAGCTTCAATTAACCATGAAAGATGTAAACGATTCATTTTAGGATAAGAACGTAAATCCTTTCCGTAATTTGTTTTTCCTTGGTTTTTAGGATGTTTAGCTCCTTCATTAGGTTTAGGTATGAATTGAAAATCACCTTTTAAATAAGGAGCACCATATACCTGAAAAGGAAAATCGGTACCACGCCCTACACTAACGGTTGTTCCTTCAAAAAAACACAAACTAGGATATAATGAAATACTTTGAGCATTGGGTAAGTTTGGAGAAGGTTTTATCGGTAGATCATATGAAGTTTGATGCGTATAATGATCCATTTTGATAACTGTTAAATCAGCTTGAACATTATTTTTCAACCATTTTTCACCGTTAATCATTTGAGCATATTCTCCAATCGTCATCCCGTAAACAACAGGGACTGGGTGCATTCCGATAAATGATTCATTTCCCTTTTCCAAAACAGGACCGTCAATATAGTGTGCATTCGGATTAGGGCGATCCAACACAATCACTTTTTTGTGTTGTTCCGCAGCAGCTTCCATAATATAATGTAAAGTAGAAATATAGGTGTAAAAACGAACGCCAACATCTTGTATATCAAATAATAGAATATCTACATTGGCTAGTTGAGCAGCAGTTGGTTTTTTATTTTTACCATAAAGTGATATAATAGGTAAGCCTGTTTTAAGATCTCTTCCGTTTTTTACCTTTTCACCTGCATCTGCTTTACCTCTAAAACCATGTTCTGGAGAAAAAATAGTAGTAACATCAATTCCTTTTGATAATAAGAAATCAACAAGGTGTTGCTGTTTCAACATACCTGTTTGATTGGTTACAATACCAATTTGTTTGTTTTCCAGTAAAGGAAGATATTCATTCGTTTTTTCTACAGCAAGTACTAATGTGTTTTGAATTGTGGGGTTTGGGTTGTAGGTTATAAGTTTCTGATCTTTAGTTTCTGATTCCTGACTTCTGATCTTTAACTTTTGATTCTCGGTAACGTTTTTCTCTTGAGCACCACAGCTTGTAAAAAGAAAAGCCGTTAGGAACAGAAATAAATATGTATATTTGATGACTTTCAAATTCGTTATCATTGAGTTTAGCTTTATTTATAAGTAAAAAATTAATCGGGAGTAAAGGTAGCAAAAAAAAGATTTCTGCTACGATTATTTTTATTGCTCAAGTAGCTATCGCATTGGGGATTATTGTTACTTTATTAACTATTTCAATTGGTATAGGTTTTAGACAAAGTATTAAAGAACGATTATCTGGATTTAATGGTCATGTATTAGTAACTACTTATGAAGCCAATTCATCTTTTGAAAGTTCTGCATTGCATAATGTAGATTCTTTAATTTCAACATTAAATCAAATACCGGATATTGATCGTTTTCAAAAAGTAGTTGTAAAATCAGGAATTATCAAAACTGATAGTTTGTATGAAGGTGTTATGATGAAAGGAGTTGGAGCTGATTTTAATCGAGATGCCTATCAAGAATACATTAAAGAAGGAAAAATACCTCAATTTGGAAAACAAAATGATAGTGTTCTATTATCTGAACGAGTTGCTCAAAGTTTACATTTAACTCTGGGAGATAAGTTTTATATGTATTTTCTTCGAGATGAAAAGCTTGTGATACGTGATTTTTATTTAGCAGGTTTATATAATACAGGAATTAAAGAGATTGATAAAAATGTTATTATTGGAGATATAGAGCATGTAAGAAGGCTAAACCGTTGGAAAAATAAAGAAGTAGGAGCTATTGAAATCTATGTAGAAGATATTAACGATCTACAAAAAGTTTCAGATCAGGTTTTTGATGAAATTGGGCCACAATATTACGCTGAAAATGCTTTTCAGTTAAACCCTCAAATAATCAGTTGGGTTGAGTTGTTTGATGTCAATATGTTTGTTATTATTGGGGTGATTTTCCTTGTTGTAGCAATTAATATTATTATGGCATTGCTTATTTTAATTATTGATCGAACTCCGATGATTGGTACTTTAAAAGCTTTAGGAGCAACAAACTGGCAAATACGAAGAATATTTCTATACAATGCTATTTTTATACTCTCTTTTGGATTGTTAGCAGGGAATGGTATTGCTATCACACTTTTATTACTTCAAAAATATTTTGGAATTGTAACTTTAGACCCTGATTTCTATTATGTAGAAGAAGTACCCGTTTATTTAAATGTATTTTATATCCTTTTGATTAATATCATTGCTATACTATTATCGGCTTTAGTTTTAATAGTACCAACTTACATTATTTCTAAAATACCCCCAATAAAAGCTATTAAGTTTAGATAGATTGCTAATGATGAATTAGTAAGTAGTAATGTGTTTTTATAAGTGAAAAGCGAATAATAAAAAGTAAATAATGTAACAGACTAATAGAATATTATTAAAATTTCATTCTATATAATGACCTCATTTTCAGAACTCACTAAATTTGCAATTGTTAATCGATATACATGATTCTTTTCTCTTTATTCTTAGATCAAACTTATGTTAATTAAAAAGTTCTCCTCTATGAGGGCGAAGAGTATCACGTACTAAAAGCATATCTTTTTCTAAAACAGCCATATAAGCTGTAAAATGTTTCTCAGAAAGCATTTCCTCTCCAAATTCAAGAACTTCTAAGTGTTCTTTTTCGGCAAATTCTTTTAAATGAATAACATGATGTTCTGCTATTCCTTTTGCATCAGGACCATGAAAATCCCATATTAATTTAATTTTTCGCATAACTTTAATTTAGAAAAGATAATCAAAAATATAGAATCTTTTTGTTTATATAGCACAAATAGATTGTAAAAGTACACCGATAAAATAAAATCGTTAGGTACAAGTTATTGTAATCTGTATATAGTTGAATATAATGATTAAAAAAAGAACCATATATTTAACATGGCTCTTTTTTCTATATGGTATAATCTCTATTTTAGTAAATTCTAAATTCAGTTCTTCTGTTTTTCTCTAATTGAGAAGCAGAGCATCGAGCAGAGACACTAGTACATCCATTAACAGGTTTTGTTTCTCCATATCCAATAGCTACTAAACGATCTTTAGAGATCCCTTTAGAGATTAAATATTCAACAACTGATTTTGCTCTTCTTTCAGATAAATCTTGGTTCATTGAGTCATCACCTCTATAATCAGTGTGAGAAGAGATTTCAGCAGTAGCATTAGGATCAGCGATTAACTTAGAGTAAATATACTCATCAATAACTTGCTTAGATTTAGGGCGTAAAGCAGCAGAAGCTGTATCGTAATAGATTGGTAAGATTTCTCCAGCAACTTGTCCTTCGCAAGGAACTTCTTTCCATTCAGTAGTACCACCTTTTTGAACTAGCACTCTTTTAGAAACAGTAGTGTATTGTGCATCATGAGAAGTAGAAATAGATGTTTCATCTTTTGTTAAAACTGTTTTAGTAATTTCTTTGTACTCAGCAGGAATTTCGATAACATCAGTACGAGCAGGCGAAACTTCTACTAAACGTGTATAAGAAGTCATTTGCTCAGGTACAGGGTTAGAAATAGTAGTTTGATCTTTCACCTTAGTTTGAGTAGGTACATCTTTGTATAAAGCAGGAGTTTTAGTATAACACATTACTCTACAGTCTTCTTTAGAAGCTCCAGTACAATCTGCTTTATAACCTTTAAATTCCCAACCTTCAGTAGCAGAGCGTACTTCAAGAGTTTGAGAAGCAGGAGCGAATTGTTCAGGAACAATTTCTAATTTATTGTAACCTTCTTTTTTTACATAAGAAACCGCTTCTTCTCTATATTCAGCAGGAACATAGATGTATTTTTTAGATGCTGGTTTAACTTCAACAGTTTCTGTTCTAGTTTCATACTGAGCAGGAACGATATCCAGGGTAGTATAAGCGGGTTTAGTCATAATTGTTTCAGACTGATCTTCCCATACTTCTGGAGTAACACACTTAGCATAACATTTACCTGCTTCAGCGTTAGCTGGTAATCCGTCAACTTGAGCGAATGCAGCAATCCCTGATAAGGCAAATACTGATAATAATACTTTTTTCATTTGATAAAATTTGTTTTAGAGTTAACTAGTAAATTTTTTACTAAAAGACTAATATAGGGAAAAAGGTTTAATTTTTATTACCTGACTACTAATGTTTTCTAGAATTTAAAGATGTATTATCATTTTTTTTATATAATAATTTAAGATGATCGTATAAAAAAAGACCGCATTTAGCGGTCTTTATATAGTAAGAATAACGTTGTTTTTAGTAAATTCTAAACTCAGTTCTTCTGTTTTTCTGTAATTGAGATGCTGAACATCCTGAAGCAGCGCTAGTACATCCATTGATAGGTTTTGTTTCTCCATATCCAATAGCTACTAAACGATCTTTAGAGATCCCTTTAGAGATTAAATATTCAACAACTGATTTTGCTCTTCTTTCAGATAAATCTTGGTTCATTGAATCATCACCTCTATAATCAGTGTGAGAAGAGATTTCAGCAGTAGCATTAGGATCAGCGATTAACTTAGAGTAAATATACTCATCAATAACTTGCTTAGATCTAGGACGTAAAGCAGCAGAAGCTGTATCGTAATAGATTGGTAAGATTTCTCCAGCAACTTGTCCTTCACAAGGAACTTCTTTCCATTCAGTAGTACCACCTTTTTGAACTAACACTCTTTTAGAAACAGTAGTGTATTGCGCATCATGAGAAGTAGAAATAGATGTTTCATCTTTCACTAATACTGTTTTAGTAATTTCTTTGTACTCAGCAGGAATTTCGATAACATCAGTACGAGCAGGCGAAACTTCTACTAAACGCGTATAAGAAGTCATTTGCTCAGGTACAGGGTTAGAAATAGTAGTTTGATCTTTCACCTTAGTTTGAGTAGGTACATCTTTGTATAAAGCAGGAGTTTTAGTATAACACATTACTCTACAGTCTTCTTTAGAAGCTCCAGTACAATCTGCTTTATAACCTTTAAATTCCCAACCTTCAGTAGCAGAGCGTACTTCAAGAGTTTGAGAAGCAGGAGCGAATTGTTCAGGAACAATTTCTAATTTATTGTAACCTTCTTTTTTTACATAAGAAACCGCTTCTTCTCTATATTCAGCAGGAACATAGATGTATTTTTTAGATGCTGGTTTAACTTCAACAGTTTCTGTTCTAGTTTCATACTGAGCAGGAACGATATCCAGGGTAGTATAAGCGGGTTTAGTCATAATTGTTTCAGACTGATCTTCCCATACTTCTGGAGTAACACACTTAGCATAACATTTACCTGCTTCAGCGTTAGCTGGTAATCCGTCAACTTGAGCGAATGCAGCAATCCCTGATAAGGCAAATACTGATAATAATACTTTTTTCATTTGATAAAATTTGTTATTAATTAAATAGTATATTTCTTACAAATTAAAGACGAATATATGAAAAAAACTCTTAAAAACTGTTAAAAAACATTATTTTAATAGATTTTGAGTCATTTCTTTTATTATGTCAATTACTGGAGTTACAATCTTTTGGTATAGTATAGATTCCTCAAAAAATGAAGGATTAAGTAATTCTACTTTTGAGTTTATAAATAATATAAGCATGATAAGTAAGGAAAGGATGATGATTTGTTTGGCTAGTGAAAAAAGAATCCCTCCTAAAGTGTTTAATATCCCCAAACCTGTTAATGAAAAAATAGATTCAAGTGCTTTACCTATAAAATGAATTGCAATCAAGATACCGATGAAGGTGATGAATAATGCTGTTACTTTAATGTATTTTGGATCTACCAAATTTTCATTAGAAAGATAATCAGCTGCGTAATTAGAAAAATTTATTGCACCGTAAATCCCTATAATTAAACCTAATAATGAGCTTAATTGATAGATCAATCCTTTGCTGAATCCTTGGTAAGCTCCAAAAAGTAAAAATATTCCTATGATAATATCGATTATATTAAAATCCATTTAACTAATTTTGTGTATGGCAAATAAACAAAAAACTATTGAGGCACAAAAATGGGATCTTATTCTTGAATTCTTTAAAAAGAGTTTTACAGAGGGTGATGATTTGGATCTTAATGGGGTGATTTTTCTTATAGGCTCACGAGAATTAGGAATAGGCTATAAGAAATTTAAGAAAAATGAGAAAATGGACATCATGCATATTGCAGTTTGTCGTTTATTAGAACCGTATGGATTTTATGAATTTGATTTTTTTGATGAAGAAGGATGGCCCCACTATAAGTTATTAGAAGAATTACCAATATTGAGTACAGGAGAACAAATGGTGATGATGAAAAAGGCTATTATCCGTTATTTTGAAGAAGAAGAAATTTTAGTTCAGGAATTTCAGGAAATTGAAGTACAAAAATTATAAATTTGCAGGGCAAAAGAAAAAACGATGATTCATAAAATTAAAGAATATATAGCTGAAGTTGAACAATTTGAGACAGATAACAAACAGCAAATTGAAGATTTCAGAATTAAGTTTTTAAGTAAAAAAGGAATATTAAAAGAATTGTTTGCTTCTTTTAAAGAGGTTCCCAATGAAGAAAAAAAAGAATTTGGGCAGGTTATCAACCAATTAAAGAATAAGGTTGAAGAAAAAGTAAATCAATTAAAAGAACAATTAGAATCAAAAGAAGAAATACAAGGGTTGTATAATGATTTGACACGACCAGGGGAACCGTTGGTGATAGGGTCACGTCATCCAATTTCGGTTGTTCGTAATCGAATTATTGAAATTTTTAATCGAATTGGGTTTACAGTTTCAGATGGACCTGAAATGGAAGATGATTGGCATAATTTTACCGCATTAAATTTACCAGAATATCACCCTGCTCGAGATATGCAAGATACATTCTTTATTGAAAAAGACCCTGATATCTTATTAAGAACGCATACCTCTTCTGTACAAATTCGTCATATGGAAACACATAAACCCCCAATGCGAATTTTATCTCCAGGACGAGTATTTCGTAATGAAGCTATTTCAGCTAGAGCACATTGTATTTTTCATCAAATTGAAGGTTTATATATTGATAAAGAGGTTTCTTTTGCAGATTTAAAACAAACCATTCAATATTTTACAAAAGAATTGTTTGGAAAATCAGAGATTCGCTTACGACCGTCATATTTTCCTTTCACCGAACCTAGTGCTGAAGTAGATGTGTATTGGGGATTGGAAACAGAAGCGGATTATAGAATTACAAAAGGTACAGGTTGGTTAGAAATTATGGGATGTGGGATGGTAGACCCTAACGTATTGAAAAATGTAAATATTGATCCTGAGACATATTCTGGATTTGCTTTTGGAATGGGAATTGAACGTATTACAATGTTATTATATCAAATTAACGATTTAAGAATGTTCTTTGAGTCAGATGTTCGATTCTTACAACAATTCGAATCAGAGATATAAAAATTAAAAAAGAGAGGTTCTAATGAACCTCTCTTTTCTAAATGATTAGAAAAATAAGATGATCTACATTTTAACATCATATAATTATTTTGGGGAAATGAAAATATGTATTGTAGTATATAACATGATTACTTTTTCATGGTAAATCATCTGGGTACAAAGTTATTAGAAGTCATTGCCGTTGAACAAATATTATTGAAAATTAATAGGGTTATTATTTTAAAAAATAAGATCCAAAATTTAATATAGATAAATATGTATAAGAAAAGAATCCAAAAGTTAAATAGATTGGGTTTTTAGGGTTTGAAACACCTTTTCTTTGTAACTAGTTCCAATGGGAATTTCTATAGTACCAATTTCAATATCTACAGCTGTATAAGCTGTAATTTTATTTAAAGCAATAATATAAGAACGATGTGTCCTTAAAAAAAGATGTTGAGGTAGATGTTCTGCAATAGCTCCAATATTACTTTTAACAACTAAAGATTTTTCTTTCGTATGAATACGAACATAATCTTTTAAACTTTCAATATATAAAATAGAGTCAAATAAAACTTTATGATTCTTTTTATTAATATTGACATACATGAATCCTTTTCCAGTACCCGTTGGAGGTGAAAAGACTGGGGTTTCTACTCGTTGATAATAACGTTCCACAGCTTTGAAAAAACGTTCGAAAGAAATAGGTTTTAAAAGATAATCTACAACATCCAAATCATAACCTTCTATAGCATAATCTCGATAAGCTGTCGTTAGAATTACTTTTGGAGGATCTTGTAATGTTTTTAAAAAATCTAAACCAGTCAGTACAGGCATTTGAATATCTAAAAATAATAAATCAACAGGTTGTTTTTTTAGCACTTCAAAAGCTTCTACTGCACTATGGCAAGCAGCTACAACTTCTAAATCGTTTAATAATCTCAAATGACTTTTTAATAAGTCAATTGCAGGTGGTTCATCATCCACAAGCATACATTTTATGGTCATATCAAGTAGTGTTTATCGTGAGATTTAAATTAAAAAAATGTTGTTGGTTTTCTGTTGTTAATTGATGATTATTAGGGTAAATTAAATCCAGTTGCCGTTTAATATTGCATAAACCAATTCCTTCTTTATAAGCATCGTTTAAAGAACCTCCAGATTGAGAGTCTTTTGTATTCCAGACATTGAAAATCAGCTGGTTATGGTGTTGTTTTAAGGTGATTTTAATTTTAGGTTGAAGAATGCTTCCACTAGCACCATGTTTAAAAGCATTTTCTACAATAGATAGTAGAAGTAAAGGTGCTATTTTCATAGAGGTATGAGGTAACTGTTTTTCAAGTACTACTTCCAACCGCTCTCCATAACGTATTTTTTCTAATTCAATATAGTTTTCAATTAATTTAACTTCTTCTGTAATTGGTACAAATTCTGCCTGACTTTTATATAAAACATAATCTAATATTTCAGAAAGGCGTAAAACCATATCACCTGCTTTAGGAGATTGATTCACAACAAATGAATAGAGATTATTTAAAGTGTTGAATAAAAAATGTGGATTTAATTGAGCCTTTAAATATTTTAATTCTGTTTCAACTTTTTCCTGTTGTATTTGATGTAAACGTTCTTGCTCTTTTTGTCTTCGTTTATGTGATTGATACAAATACATAACAACAGCAGGAGTATAAAACATTAATGTTTTAGCAATATAAGTAGGAAATGATAAGAAAGGAAGATTTAAGCCTTTGCAATATTTAATATCCAAATAAAAATAACCAATACTTCTATAGATAAGCGTTAATATAAGCCCTATAACCGCTATACTGATTGCGAAAAGAATATCTTTCTTCTTGTTAAGTAAATAAGGGATTTGCCAATGAATTAGGGTGTAAGCTGCAGCAATGAAGAAAGGCATTTTAAAAAATGTGGTTTCAGCATATTCAGCATAACGTTCTTTATATGAGCCATGTAGGAAAGTGTAAAATAAATATACACCAATCCAGAAAAGGATATGACGTACTGCTTTGTTTTTTATTGAAATGGTTTTAAACATATTTATGATGAGCCAATAATCTTTATAAAAATACTAAAATAGAGAACGATTAGATGTTAAAAAAGCCAAATGAACTTTTAATGTATAGATTAATCGATTAACAGTATACAAAACGTATTATAAAGCATAAAAGAATGATTGGCTACACTTATCCAATATACTTCTATTTTTTAAGAAATGGATGTTCTTAATGTGTATATTAGAACTGATAATAATACAACTAAGATGGTCAATTGTAATTAAAAAAGTTTGAGTTAAATCCTTAATCCAATAAATCATTGGATTGAGGAGGGCCGTCTTTGCAAATATCAATAGATAGTAAATAACATCATGAAATGGATTATTAAAGACTTTTAAGTTGTATTCTTCTATTTTTAGAGAAAACAAATGTTAAAAAATAGTATATTTAAAGTAGAAATAAATTTAAATGAATATATAATGACAACACTTAAAAATGCATTACTTACTACTTGTTGCTTATTAGGATTTACAATTCTTTCAGCACAACTTGAAACACCACAACCAAGTCCAGGTGTTACACTTGAACAAACGGTTGGATTAACGGATGTAAAAATAGAATATTCACGTCCGGGAATGAAAGACCGAAAGATATTCGGAGAATTAGTTCCTTATGATAAAAAATGGCGTACTGGAGCAAATGCAGCAACTAAAATCACTTTTGATGAAGAAGTAAAACTAGGAGGGAAATCGGTTAAAGCAGGAACCTACGCATTATATACAATTCCAGGGAAATCACAATGGACGGTAATTCTAAGTAAAGATTTATCACAATTTGGAGCAGCAGGTTATAAAGCCAATGATAATGTAGTCCAATTTACTACCAAGGCTACAAAATTACATGATACATTAGAGAGCTTTACTATTGATTTCAGTAATTTTAAAGATGATAGTGCCTTAGTAAATATTATGTGGGAGAACACTAAGGTGTCATTTCCAATAGAAACCCAAACACATGAAAAGGTTGAAAAAGCAATTAAAAAGGAGTTGATTGATGGACCTAATGCAAGAACGTATGCCTCAGCCGCAACTTATTATTTAGAAAACGATCAAAATTTAGATCAAGCATTAAGTTGGATTAACACAGCAATTGAAAAAAGACCAGAAGCTTTTTGGTATGTACATCAAAAAGCAAGAATCTTAGCAAAACAAGGAAAGAAGAAAGAAGCGATTGCTTCTGCTGAAAAATCATTAAAAATGGCTAAAGCATTTAAAGATGGTGATTTTGGTTATATCGCTCGAAATGAAAATTTGATTAAAGAAATAAAAGGAAAATAATTCAAAACGCTTTTCTATTATACTTATGTTTCAAGGTGTCCCGAAACACATTCGGGATATCTTTTTTTGATGGTTAAATTAATTTAAAATACTTATTTACAGTTTAATATAGTTTAATGATTCGGTTGGTTATTAAAAGAAAATAGTTGTATTAAATGAGCCAATACAATAACTAAAATACATCCTACAATATTATACCATAAATACCCCATTGTTAGCCAACTAGGAGCCATTTCATTAGCATTTAAATAATGAATCCCTATAACAAATAGTTCTGCTATTATGGCTGCTATAAAAACAGCATTTCCTTGAATTTTTTTAAAGTAAAAGGCTACTAAAAATATTCCTAAGATGGTTCCGTAAAATAAAGAACCGAGTAAATTGACGGCTTGTATTAAGTTTTCAAATAAGGACGCATAGGTTGCAAAAAGAATAGCAATCACCCCCCAAAGGAAAGTAAACCATTGAGTTGATTTTAAGTAATGTGTGTCATGAGCTTTTTGATTAATAGATCGTTTGTATAAATCAACTGTAGTGGTAGAAGCCAAGGCATTTAATTCGGAAGCTGTTGAAGACATGGCGGCACAAAACATAGCTGCAAAAAGTAATCCAATCATACCTATAGGAAGGTGATCCATCACATACGTCATGAAAATATAGTCTTTATCATTGGTTTCCGCATTTGGGTTTACTTTCTTTACAAGTGATTTTGCTTCATTTCGAAGTTGATCAGACTCATTTTGAAGTACTAAAACTTTTTCTTTGGATGATTGAATGGCTTTTTCATCTTTTGATTTTACAGCGTCTAATAAGGTGGTTAATTCTGCTTGTTTTTCTTTAAATAGGGTGGTATAATTTTCCTCTAATTGATAAAAGTTTTCTGCATATTCAGATTGTTTGACATGCTGTGTTTCTACTTTATTAAAAAATATTGGAGGTTGATTAAATTGATAAAAAACAAAAACCATAATCCCTATAAAGAGAATTAGAAATTGCATAGGAACTTTTAATAATCCATTCATCATTAATCCTAAACGACTTTCTTTTAAAGATTTACCTGAAAGGTAACGTTGTACCTGTGACTGATCTGTTCCAAAATACGACATAAACAAGAAAAGTGCTGCTGTGATTCCAGACCAAAAATTATAACGATCATTTAAATTGAATTCAAAATTTACTACATTTAATTTTTCCATTTTTCCTGCGATATGTAAAGCATCTATGAAATGAACCTCAGGAGGAAGCATATAGATAACCATGATACCCGCTAATATCATACCTCCCATCATAACAGCCATTTGCTGTTTTTGGGTTTGTGTAACGGCTTTTGTTCCTCCAGAAACCGTGTAAATGATAACTAGTAGCCCTATAAAAATATTGGTAATGGTAAGATCCCAATGAAGTAAAGAGGATAAAATAATAGAAGGAGCATAGATGGTAATTCCCGCAGCTAATCCACGTTGTATCAAAAATAAAAGTGATGCTAATGTTCGTGTTTTAAGGTCAAAACGCTTTTCGAGAAACTCATAGGCTGTGAAAACTTTTAGTTTATAATAAAGAGGGACAAAAGTTATGGAAAGGATGATCATCGCAATAGGTAACCCAAAATAGAATTGCACGAAACGCATACCATCAGTATAAGCTTGTCCTGGAGTTGAAAGGAAAGTAATGGCACTGGCTTGGGTTGCCATAATGGAGATTCCAATAGCCCACCATTTGGTTTGGTCATCACCTTTTAAATAATGTTCCAAATTTTTCTGTCCTCTCGTTTTCCAAACTCCATAGAAAACAATGAAAAGTAAAGTCCCAATTAAAATAATCCAATCAATTGTGCTCATGAAAAATAATATGTAAAAAGGTAAAACAATACAATTAACAAGAATAATACAGTGATCAATAAAAGATACCATCCTTGCCAAGAATTAAATAGAGGCGGTTTTTCTTCATTATAATTTTTCATCTTTATTTTGAATATAGGTTGAGTCTTGTTAATTATATTATTGCCTCTCTTTTATAGCTCTATCATATTAACTAATAATCGATAAGCACCAGGAACTCCAGCAGGTAACTCTCTAAAAAAGGAAATACCTGTGTAAATGTAATGTCCTTTTCCATAAGGAGTTATTAATAAAGAACCTTTCTTATCCGTTTCATTTTTATCATGCCAACTTAAAATGGCTTGATAATGTTGATCCCATTCGTTGGGGAAATATAACCCTCGCTCTTGAACCCATCCTTCAAAATCTTTTTTAGTTAGCTTATTAGGAGAATTTAAAACAGGATGATCAGGTTTTAAAAATTGTACAATGGCCTTTTCTTCTGTAACACGATCTCTTGATAAGGTTAAAGGATAGGGTGCAATATGTTTTGTTTTTAAGCTATGATTTGTATTGTATTGCACAATTAAGTTTCCTCCTTCTTTCGCATACTGTAATAACTTTGGCATCATAAAATCGGCACGTTCATTAATATTTAAAAAGCGGATTCCAGTTAAAATAGCATCGTATTGTTTTAAATTTTCTAGCGTAAGATGTTCTTCCTTTAAAAGATCTATCTGGTAACCAATATTACGTAACGCTTCAGGTGTTGTGTCACCTGCTCCTTCGATATAGCCAATTTTCTTTCCTGTTTTTTTAATTGGCACATAAACGAGCTGAATTTGAGAATCAGGAAACCATGTTTGTGTAGGAATATGATCGTATTGAATGGTGCGTAATGCTTGAGCTTTTTTACCATTAATGAATATAATTAAGTTTCCATTTTGTGCATTCTGTAAAGGTTTTAGACGAACCTTTAATTTTAATTCTTCTCCTTTATTTTGTAAATTAAAATGGTTTTTATAGTCTAATTTCCATCCATTAGGTGCTTTGATATCAATATTTCCTGATTGATTTTGTGCTCCTGCTTTTAAAGTTACGATTACTTCTTTTTCTTGAGAAGATGAAAATAAATATATAGGTTGATCTAGTGTAGCGGTGATTTTAGGTGTAATAATGAAAGGGCGATAACGCTCTCCTTTTACAGGATCCCTCCATTTATAAATTAGGGGAATGGTATAAGCTATTTTTTGATCTTCAATAACAGTATGAATAGTAAAAGTGATAGTAGGCTGATTTTCAGGAATTCCAATTAAGGTTTGGTCATTGATTTGATAGGTTCCTAAAGTTGCTTTTTCTTTAAGCCAATAAGGCTGAGAAATAGGTAGTTTTTGTAAAGTTAATTTTTCTTTTAATTCAATTTTTGTGTTATAAGAAAGTGGTTGAGCAAGGTTTTTAGAAAAATCTAAAGAAGTACTTTTAATTGATTCAATACGAATGTTTTGATTACTTCTGTTTAAAAATTCAAAATCAATTTGTAGTGAGTCTTGACTTGTTTTTGCAAAATCATCTGCTTTTGCTTCAAAGTATATTCCTGCACATTGCTTGATTAATTCATCAACTTCTTGTAGTTTGATCTTTTTCCAAAAAGGATCTTCTATTTTTTGAAGTTCTTTGCGTAATTGAATTAAAGTAGGAATACTTAAAGAGGGGTTTGAAATAGTATAATTTTTAGATAATTGAGTAACCAGTTCTTGAACTTTTTTTGAATCTTTTACACGTTCCCAATTGGAAACAACACCATCCCATAAAGATTGATCAAAGGCAGCTCCTTTTTGAAGTTCAAAATATTCCATTTGACTTCCTCTATTTCCGATCATTCCGAATCCTTGACTTTTATGCATACTTCTACTTCTAGCAGCTAATTCATTATAAGAAGTTCCCAAGTAAGAATTGTAAACGCCTAAATCATGAGCTACCACATTAGGATCTTTTTCAGAGATAGAATCATTCCACCAACGTCCTGTATTTAAAACAAGTCGTTTAGGTTGCCATGGTTGTACATATTGAAGTTGTTCAGGAAATTGAGTAGGATCACCTGCTAGGTCAAAGGCTTCTTCAGCTAAAATTGCAGATGAAGTATGATGTCCGTGCCCTCCTTTTCCATTGGTAGGAAAACGGCAAACAATGATATCAGGCTTGAATTTTCGAATAACCCATACTACATCGGCTAATATGGTATTTTTATCCCAAATTTCTAATGTTTCATTCGGTGTTTTCGAATAACCAAAGTCGTTCGCTCTCGAAAAAAATTGTTTTCCTCCATCTGTTCTTCGTGCAGCTAAAAGTTCTTGTGTTCTAATAATACCTAATTCTTCTCGTATTTCAGGTCCAATTAAATTTTGCCCACCGTCACCTCGTGTTAAGGAAAGATAAGCGGTATTGAATAGTTTTTCATTAGCAGAATAGCTAATAAAACGAGTGTTTTCATCATCTGGGTGGGCTGCTAGATACAGAACATTCCCTAAAATATTGAGTTTTTGAATTTTTTGGTAGATTTCCGTTGCATTATATTGTTTGGGAATTTGAGCTTGTAACCCAATACTAATAAGAAATAGAAATAAATATCGAAATACAGTTATCATATTAAATATAAAAAGTTCTTGAATAAGCTAATTTAAAAGTAAATATAACCAAATGTATAAAAGAAGGCTGATTTTATAGCTTAATTTAGTATAAGTGTATACAATAAAATGGTAAAGGTGTAAATAGTTACTTATTGTATTTTTATATTGGTTGAGTTAATTTTAGTAAGATATTTTTATGAAAATATAGTCTTTTTTATAAAAAATTATGAATAATAATATTTTTTTGTTAAATTTAATTAAAATTTTTTATACAAAAATATTAATAAATGATGAAAAAGTTACGATTTTATATGCTTTATATAGAAAAACCACCCTCGGTTTAGAATTATTCCAAACACTTTAAGAAAACCAAATAATAACCAAAAAAATTAATTATCATGAAAAAAACTTTACTGTTAGTAACACTATTAACCTATACGTTTGTTTTTTCTCAAATTACAGTAGCCAATAACAATAACGTTGGAATTGGAACGGCTAAAGATTATGTGCCGGATGTAAAGTTGGAAATTTCTCAAACAACTAATCATCAGGGGGTTCTAATTACTGAGGCTAATAATTCAGAATACATTCAATTACATCTTGCTGACTTTGGAGATAGAGAATATGGTTTTTTTAGGCTAGGAGAAGAAACAAAATTAAGAGGTAATGGAGAGAATTCGTATTTTAAGGGAAGATTAGGAATAGGAACTGTTAATCCTGATGCTATGCTCCATACAAGAGGAGGTATAGCAATACAACATCCAACAATTTTATATGATGCAAGAGGAGATGCTTCAAGTAGAGCAGGAATAATTTTTGGATCAAATCATGTGACCAATAACTCAATGTTTTGGATAAGCCCTGATGAAACATTAGGGAATCGTTTAAATATTGGAACAGGAGCTAGTTATAATGATCAATCTAGTAAATTAACGATAACTAATAGTGGAAATATAGGTATAGGAACAACAAATCCAGCATATAAACTTCAGGTTGAAGGTAGCTTTTCTGCATATGATATATATAGTTCTGGATCAAATTCATGGATTTTTCATACTCCAGATACGTCAGGAAGAACTACTATGCATATTGCACCTAAAAAAGATGGACAATGGGATTGGGGAAATGAAATTGAATTTAGGAGTAATAGTGAAATTTATGCAAAAACATTTCGAGCACATAATGGAACAACATTGCCAGCCGACTACGTCTTCGAAAAATATTATCAAGGAATATCTAAACTAAATCCTGAATATAGTATGCCTACTTTAGAAGAAGTAGAACAATTTACTAAAGAACATAATCATTTGCCTGAAATACCATCTTATAAAGAAGTTCAAAAAAATGGAGTGGATTTAGGTGAAATGACCAATCTTTTATTACAAAAAATAGAAGAATTAACACTATATACGATTGAACAGAATAAGTTGAATAAGCTACAAGAAACCAAAATTCAACAATTAGAGACTAAAATTCAACAATTAGAAAAAGCACGTTAAAATACCATTAATATGGTATTGATTAGCATCGATAGAATGCTTCATTTTGTATAAGAGTAAAATAAATAGCCAAAACATAATATAATATGAAAAAACTTTACTTCTGTAGAGTATTGATTTTATCAATATTTTATCTATTTGAATTACAAGCACAGCAAGTAATTTCACCAGCACCTGGTGGAGTGCAAGGTGTGGAGGCTTGGTTTAAAACTGAGCCAAAAGAAGGAAGTACTACAGAGTACCATTGGAAAGATTATGGTGGAGATGAAGTGAAATTGAACACTTATAACTCAACTGAATTTTTTAATATTTATGATAAAGAAGATTTATCTAAAAATGAAATTCGTTTTTTTAATTTTAATCCAGCTTTACAGCTAGGTTACCTAAAAACTGGACAAGAAAATTCTTATCGAGAGTTTACTTTAAATTGTACTAATCTCTCTCAAATGATGATTTTTGGAGCTTTTGCTCCAATAGGAACTACTTTTGAAGCCGAAAAACATCTTTATACTATAAATGGAAAACCTAAAGAAGGAATTTCCTTTACTACAGATAAAGTAATAGAGAGTGTTGAAAGTGGGAAAACACCACTAGATTATGGTGAAGAGGAAGGAGAGGATTTGATGCACACCGATACCACTTCGGAGAGTGATTATAGAGAAGGAGCAATGCGTTTGGCTACTTATTATAGAATGAATCAGCCGAATTATTCTATTTGGGGTGAAAAACAACAAGCCAATGTTTCATTAGGTGATATTTTTAATTCAAATAATACTCATAATACTTCAACTTTTGATGAAAACGAATTTATCAATCGGAAATTTAGTGGTTATATCCCTGAATTTATTGTCTATAGTCGTTATTTAAATCCATTAGAGCGTAGAAGAGTTGAAAGTTATTTAGCATTAAAATATGGATTGACAATTGACCAATCTTATTTAAAAAGTAATGGTGATTTAATATGGGATTTAGCTGCAAATCCAGTATTTAATAATCGAATTACAGCGGTTATTAAAGATGATGCGAGTGCTTTGGATCAATTCATCTCTACTACAACGTATGAAGAAGCACCGACTTTTTCTGATGCTCATGATTCGTATTTTCAAACCGATCATACCAAAGGATCTTCTAATAAACGTTTGTTAACCATTGAGTCTTCCGGATTGAAGGATGGTGAGTATGCTATTTGGGGTGATAATAATGATAATTTAAGTGTACAGGAAAGTGATGAAATTACCAATTTAAAAATGATGAATCGAGATTGGTATTTGAAAACGAACAGAAAAATTTTAGGAGAAATAGATGCAGATTGGAAAGACAAAAAATATTTTCAAATTACGGAGGAAGGATCAAGAATAAAAGCATTGAGTACTTCTAAAACATTGATTACATCTGATCAATTTGAAGATGCTATGATAGAATGGACTGTTACAAGTAATAGACAGTCTATTGTAGTAGGATTAGGAGATGATACGAATCGGTCTCCAATTACACATAGTATATGGGCAAGAGAAAATCAGGTGTTTTATAAGAAACATATTCGTGATTGTTGTAGTGGGATACGTTTAGGAACATATTTGCCTGGAGACCGATTTAAAATTGAACGTAAAGGAGGTAAAGCTTATTATTATAAGAATGATGAATTAGTGTACTCTGAAGAATCTACAGATGAGTTGTTGTATTCCAAAATTTATATGTGGAAACCAGGATCAGAGATATATGA
The DNA here is from genome assembly GCA_001880285.1 of Flavobacteriaceae bacterium UJ101. Taxonomy (NCBI): domain Bacteria; kingdom Pseudomonadati; phylum Bacteroidota; class Flavobacteriia; order Flavobacteriales; family Flavobacteriaceae; species Flavobacteriaceae bacterium UJ101. Next base: position 1,608,645 of record CP016269.1, read on the forward strand.
TTATAAAATGGAAAGTAAAAGAGGTGATCAAGTAGAACTCTCTTATGATGAAAACAAAGCTACCATATTCAATAATTTAACCAATAATGCTGATGATAATCCTGATAATGATGCTGATCAAGTTCCATATTTAATAATTGACCGCTCTGGTAGAGGAACCTATCAAACTCAAAATACGGAGATTTTTAAGTATACTTCAATTGATACTGAACGTAAAAAAATCATTTTTGATAATGTTTTTTGGGATACCGATGAAAGTGGAGATGATGTCTTTACTTTTGGTCAAAAAGAATCTAATTTAATTGCCATTATTGAAGGAGAAAATCCAACGTGTGAGGATTATGGAAAAACAGTTTCATTAGAATGGGAAATCTTGAATGGAAAGCCTTCACACATGGGATTTGTTATAACAGATTATTTACCATGGACAGGTTTTTTAAGGCATAGTTCAGGAAAAGATATGATGTATGCATTTGAATATGGGTATCATAATGTACTAGGTATTAAGAGTAGCCATGTTGGTAGTGGTAGTGGAGGATTTGGAAATTATATTATTAAAAATTTAACAACAGATTTAGGTATTAATTATAAAGCAGGAGATCGTTTTAAGATACAGATTAATGAAGGGAGGGTCTATTATTATTATAATGATACTTTGGTATATAATCATAAGGAGACATTTGTTTCAGAAAAAAAGAAAAGCATTATGCCTTTTTTCCGTGCAAGCAATAATTCTAGACAAATAGTAGATAAAGTAAAAATTAATGGTGGTACAGATTTTAAATGGATGGCAAATGATGATTTCTTTACAATAACGAATAATGAGAGAATAGAAATTAAAGAAAAGCCATTAAATGGATTTTATAATGCAGCATATACAGAGCACCCTATATTAGGAGATACTTCAGGCACAATCAAAATTGAAGTAAAAGAAGGAGAACCTCTATTTAGATATACTATAACAGATAAAGCAGAAAGTGCAAATACTTGGACAGGAAAATTTGGAGATGTATATGAAGTTTATAATGAAATTCCTTTTGAGTATGCTAATTTAAAAAATGTTGAATATGATGCTGAACAAGATGAAGTAGGAATCCTTAATCGAGCTTATCCATGGGGATCAACAGGGTTTTCATCAAAAGATCCAATAGAGGGAGATTTTGAATTAAGTTGGAATTCTTCTCAAAATAATAGAATTATGTATATAGGATTATCTGAAACGCCTAAAAATGGTAATTATACGATTGATTATGCACTTAATTTTACTCAAGGAAAGCAGGTTATTGTTTCAGAAAAGGGAAGAGCTGATACAAGTGCTTCGGTAAGTGATATTATGACTTCAGACAGTTTTAAAATAAAAAAAGAAGGAACGACTATTTCTTATTTTCGAAATAATGAATTAATTAAAGAGTCGTCAACTCCTTCAAATACATCACTTTATATAGATGGATCATTTTTTGGATATGCACCTATAGGAGTGAAAAATATAAAAATTAATAAAAAAGAAAATATACAAAATATGGGAGATGAATATTTTGTTTCAATTCCTAATATTCCTCCCGGTACTTATACGGTAAAAGTAGAAGAAATTCGAAAAACCAATTTTACAAATGAAGGAACTTCAATGTTATCCAATCGTTTACAAGAATCAGAAGGTTATTTAGAGTACCAAGTAAAAGATATAAATTCAAATACGAAACGATTAGGATTTGTGACGAATTTATCTAATACAGTTGAGTATGGTATACAACAAAAGGGAGATAGTATTTATTATCAAGTAAATGGTGAAATAACAGAGCGTTATCCTATTAATTTAGAGGATGTGATACGTGTGAAAAAAATGAGTACCGATTTGGTATATGAAGTAAATGATGAAGAAATTCATCGTATAACAGGAGTTTTAACATCGTCTAATTTTTATGCAAAGGTAGAAATTGATACTTCAGGTTCATTTAAAAATGTAGATCATAAAGGTTTTGCACTAGCAAGTTGGATAATTCAAAATGGAACTATTGAAATAGAAGAATTAACAACAGGAAATACAGCTACTGAAGAAATTACCATCACAGCACCTGAATGTGATCATGATCGTGATGATGATGGGATTGATGATGAACGTGATAATTGTCCAGATACACCTAATTCAGATCAATTGGATACCGATGGTGATGGATTAGGTGATGTCTGTGACCCAGAACCTAATGGAGATAATAACGTAGATGTTTATCCTGTACCTTCAACAAGTGGAGAACCTTTTACAGTTAAAGTGGATTTAGATGACCCTAGTGAAATAGTCATATTGGTTTATGATATGAAGGGACGTTTAATTACAGAAAAATATGTAAAAGAACAAAAAGATCTACATGAAGTCCAATTGATTTTGAATCAAATAGGAGTCTATATTATTAAGGTCTTGAGTAAAGAAGGTGAATTTACGAATAAAATTACAATCGACTAAAACCTAGCATAACATGGAATTTATAGAAACAAAAAATCAAAGTAATATAGTAAGTCCACGTGTTAAAAAAGCGATGGGGAGTTTTATTACATGGGCATTATTGGCTCAAAGTTATTTAGGATATGGAGCGATACGTCCCAATCATACAGAAAAAGTAATAGAAATTAAGAATTACGGAAATGATTTAAACCCAATAAAAAAAGAAATTTCTTTTGTTAATTCAGAAGAGGATAAAAAGGAAAATAAAGATGAAAAAGCAACCAAGTCTGAAACAGTTGATAAAATTGTCAAAAAATCAAATAGAACTCTTAAAGCGGTTAAAACTGTAGTAGCCTATAAAGCTACTTTAAAAGAAGGAACTATTGGAGCTTTTGCTGGAAGAAAGTTAGACAATCCAGCTGATAATATTTTTCATATAAAGATCAATCAACAACCAACCATCAGTGATAAAGTTTGGTTAGAATATGAGTTAAATGGATTAGCAAATGCCCAATCCGTTTCGAAAAGTATTAATGATCGCCTAGCAACAGGAGGGTATTTAATAAAAACCAAAATAGGATGGAGTAAACAAAGAGAACCATTAAATCCAGTATGGTTAAAGAAGGGGGATAACAGTATTCAGTTTTCATTACCTGAAAATACTAAATACGGATATCAAATAAAAAATATTCGATTGGTAATTGAAAAGAATAATAATGATGAAGCGTTAATAGTAGAAAAGAATCATACACTTTACAATAATAAAGGTTATGTAAAAGGATTTATTCAAGGGATGGATCCAGAAGCACAAATTTTGGTAGATGGAAAAGCAGTAATATATAAAAATGGGGTATTTGAAACAATAGTTTCAATGGAGACTCCTCAACCAGTAAAAATAGAAGCTATTTTATCCAATGGTAAAAAAGAAGAAAAGACACTAAATTTTACACAAAATCATAAAGCTGATTATACATATGCTATAAACAATACTCATCAAACCGTTTCAAAATACTTTGAAAAAGGAATCTCAAATCAGTTAAAAATTAAAGGAGCTGAATTAGAAGTAAATGAAAAAGCACTAAAAGGAACTGAAAAAATATCGATTACGACCCTACGTCATATTGATTTACCCGCTTTAGATATGGGAATGACGAATACTACGAAAGATTTTAAGGGTTATCGTTTCCTACCTCATGGAGAGCATTTTAAAGAAGGAGCAATAGTAAAATTAGCCTATGATCGTACTAAAATACCCAATGGGTATACAGAAAATGATATTAAGACGTATTATTTTGATACCAAGACGCATCATTGGGTAGCATTGGAACGGGATTCGATTGATAAAAAGAATCAAATTATTATTTCCAAAACAACGCATTTTACGGATATGATCAATGGGGTAATTCAAACACCTGAATCTCCTGAAAGTCAAGGTTTCGCTCCTACTTCAATGAGTGATATTAAAGCAGCTGATCCAACCGCTAAAATTCAAGTAATGGCGGCACCAAGTGCAAACCAACGAGGTTCTGCTACGACAAGTTATAGCTTTGAAATGCCTCCTGCACGTAATGGAATGGCACCTAGTTTAGGAATTCAATATAACAGTGACGGTGGAAGTGGTTGGTTAGGTGAAGGTTGGGATTTAAACATTCCAAGTATTACGGTAGATACCCGTTGGGGAGTTCCACGTTATAATGGAGATTTAGAAACGGAAACATATAGTTTTAATGGAAGTATGTTGGCTATGTTAGATGATGAAGGAAATCCAGCCGTAGCCCATAGAGGAGATCAAATAAAGAGAGAAAATGAACGTAGATTTTATCCACGAAAAGAAGGAAGTTTTTCAAAGATTGTAAGAAAGGGAGATGGTTTTGGAAATACGATATGGGAAGTAACTGATAAAAAAGGAACAGTTTATACTTATGGAGATAAGAACGGTGTAGATGACGATGGAGCGGTATTAAAAGGAACGGCTTTAGATGTAGCATCAGGGAAACTAAAAGATGATGTTATTGTGGAATGGCGTCTTTCAAAAATAGAAGAACTACATGGGGATTATATAGAGTATTATTATGATCAAGTAGAGGAAGAAGTAAAAGGAGATTTGAAATCAAGAGCTTTATATTTAAAGAAAGTGGTAGCAGGTCAAGATGGTAGTGGAGATATTACCGAGATTGTATTTACACAAAAATCAGAAGAAAAAATTAGAAAGACCAATAATGCCCGTTATGGTTTCTTAACGTCTAACCATCAATTATTAGACCGAGTTGATGTAAAGTTTGAAGGAAAAACCTTGAGAAGTTATGGTTTTACTTATGATACAGGTGCTTTTTCAAAGAAACGATTAAAAACCATTACACAATATAATTCGGAAGGTAAAGAATTTAATCATCATGATTTGGATTATTATAATGATGTAGCGTATGAAAAAGATAAAGAAACCTATAAACCTTTTAAAACAGAGTTAGAAAATTTAAATGCACATGATGATGGAGTTAAGGGAGAAGGAGTGATCGGTGCATTAGGAAAGGCTTCTTCTCTTAGTGGAACCCAAAGTAAGGGAAATAGTTTTGGATTAGGATTATCGGTTGATTTTCCTTCCGATAAGAAGTTTACATGTAAAGGACCACTGTCAGTAGGAGGTTCGTTTAGTTATGCATCTTCAAAAGGAGAGGGTAAACTCGTTTTAGTTGATATTAATGGTGATGGATTGGCGGATAAAGTATACAAATCGGGGAGCTCATTATTTTATCGACCTAATTTAACGAGTAACGCAGATGAAAACGGATATAATTCTTTAAGTGATGAAACAGATATTAATATAGAATATGGAGATCCTGTTGCCATTCAAGGAACATCTAACTTTTTAAAGACAAAAGGAAAAACGACAGCAGGTGGCTTTAATATAGGTTATACAAGTTGTTCAAATTTTGGAGTAGATGCAGGAGTTAATATAGCCAATTCTGAATCAGAAACACAGGTATATTTTCAAGATGTAAATGGCGATGGATTAATTGATATTGTTTCTAAAGGAGCTGTATTATTTAATGCAACCGATAAAGATACAGGTATTGTGCGATTTAATCAGAATAGTAGTTTAACACCAAGTCCAATTGCGGCTGGAGGTACAATTAGTTCAGATGTTGTTAAAGAAAATGTGGAAGAAGTATGGAACCAAAATGTTCTAGAATATCCTTTACATGATGTGGTGCGTGTTTGGGAAGCTCCTTTTGATGGAACGGTAAAAATAGAAGGTACTGTTACAGTATTAGCTCCACAAGGAACGGAAGATATAGACTATGATGGAGATGAATACGATCAGGCTGATGGAGTACAAGTGAGTATTGATTTAGGAAATCAATCGAATGAAGGAAAGGCATCTAATTTGTGGAAAAAGAAGCTGAATAAACCAGAAAATAAAGCTACGACGGTTTCAGAAACACATATGCTGACAGGAAAATTAGTTAAAAAAGGACAAAGAATTTATTTTAGAGTACAATCAGGAAATATAGAACGAGCAAATGGTGCTTTTGATGATGTTGATTGGAATCCTATAATTACCTTTACGGATAGTAAACATCATACAGGGAATAATCCGGATACTCAAAAAGCTTATTCTTACAAAGCCTCAGAAGGTTTTGTAGTAGAAAATGATGAACCGTTTACTGTTTTTCCAAAAGAAGATGGACATCGAACAGCAGTTAAAATTGAAGGCCAGTTTACAAAACCTGTAACTAGTGATGCTATTTCCGTACAGGTTTATAAGATAGACCGAATAAAAGAAAATGAAGAAGAGCGTGTTGAGAAGACTTTAAAGTGGTGTAAAACGTTCACTTCTGAAGAAGCCTTTGATGATCTTTTAACAGCTTCGTTTGAGTTAGCTTCTTTAGAAGAAGGCGAAGACGGACACAATTTAAAAATAGAGTTCAATTCCGACACTAATATAGAGTGGAATAAAATCCAATGGGATGCTCGCATGACGCAATATGATGAAGGGAATTATACGAAAAAGAATCCTAGAATAGGGGGAAAGTTAATACCTAGCACTACTCAAGAGTATTTATCCTCTTATATTGACGTTAAAGAAAATTCTTTAGAAGAAAAAGTTGATTATGGAAATAATGTATGGTGGTCTTCTTTATTTTTAGATCATAAACCTTTTAAAGAAGGAAAAATAGAAGTTACCATTGATTCTTCAGTTAATGGACAGCAATATTTTATGATAGGATTATCACCAGAAACTGATAAAGAAAAAAGTTATTCTTATGAAGGAGTTGATTATGCATTATATAATAGAAATTTTTCTGGTCAAATTTATGAAAAAGGGAATTATATAAATGGAGTGTCGTTTGCCGTTAGTTCTGGAGATATTTTGAGTGTAGAATTAAAAGATAATAAAGTTAATTATTTTGTTAATAATCAAATAGTATACACATCTCATGCATCTTCTTTAGATGAGAAATATGTAGGACATCTTGTCTTTTATAATCCAAGAAATGCGAAACAAAATTATGGTATTGGAGCAAAAGATATTAAAATTACAGATTACACAACCAATTCAACTATATCACTAAAATCGAATGAAAGTCAACCTTATCATGCAAACTATATAAAAGTAGAAAATCATATTATAAAACCATTGCGACAATCATCTGGAAAACGAATTGCAAGATTAGAATATAAAGAAGGATTTAAAGAGGGAAGAGTTGATTTTGATGTGAGTACAGGAGCGAATTTAAGACATATAGTGGGGTTATCTGATGGAGAAATAACCACAGGTTATGTTAATTATGCTATAAAGAATACGAAATATGCTATTTATTTAGACAATCGTAATGCTCAGGGGAATTATTTCACGCTATATGAAAATGGAATAGCAATTTCAAATAATAGTGGTAATACATATAATCAATACTATGAAGATGGAGAAACATTCTCTATAGAAGTGGTTAACGGAAAAGTATATTATTATAAGAGTTCTCAAGAAGAACCGATTTATATTTCACAAAATGTTCCGACAGCTAATGAATATAACTTGATAATTTCGGGAACCAATGAATTTTCTCCAACGGCTTATATTTCAAATGTTAAAATAGCCGATTATGCTAATGATAATCATAATGTCTCTTGTGATGGTTCTTCTAATATTGAGTCTTTTGGAACACTAGATGGAGAAGAAACCTATCCTTATGTAGATTATGGTGTGAAGGCAGAACATGCTATTGAAGGGGCCTGGTATATGGTTCAAGATATAGAAACGGATAAGTTAAAAGTAACACCAGCTTTAACTTTTACAGATACGACAAAGGCCAATGGTTCGGTAGTATTATCTGTTAAAAGTGCCGACCAAGTACAGTTATTAGGAAAACAAACCTTGACGTATGTGAATGGTATTGTAACACCATCGGTTATACCTTTAGAAGTAGAAGCAGAAAAAGGTGATCAATTGTGGATTGAATATACGACAGAAGATGTGACATTTGTAGGAAATATTAATCAAGGAACCACGGTTAAAAAGAACGTAAACATTACGGAATTAGATACACCTTTATGTATTACAACGCCAGAATTAAACTTATCAGGACAGCATACCGCTACACAAAATTATGAAGCAGTTACCATTAATTCAACCGCAACGATGAGTACAGCAGTTGAAGTTGAGTATAAAGGAGGTGAAGTAGTTCATTTAAAACCGAGTTTTCATGCGGATAGTAGTAATTCAGGACAATTCCATGCTTTTATAGATGATTCGAATTGTGGACCTGATCAAGTATTATTAAATGATGATGTGCTTGGAAATGTATTTACCAATATTGTGAATGATAAATTTGGACCAATGTACCGCCATTGGGGGCAATTTGTGTATAACGGTAATCCGGATCGATTAGCAAGTCCAATAGATGAAAGTTTATTAGTAGGATCGGATGATCAATACCAAACGGAAGATGATATTCCTGAATTGCCAACCGGTGTTTCAGAAACAGGAAAAGAATATACAACAGATGAATTAGATACTTTAAGTGCTAATAATGAATACAAGCCAGAAGACGAAATCTTTGTTGAAATGATTCCAAAGTTAGTGGTAGAAAGAAATGAAGACCAAAGTTATCAGGATATAAAACCATTATGGCAAGGACAAGACCCCGAAAGTTATATTGTAAAAGAAGAAATGAGTTCTACTCGTTTAGGAGAAGATGATATTCGTCCATTTTCAGTGCAATTAGAAGAAATGTTAGCCAATGTTTCAACTGAAGGTGAAGGAGAAGGAACCATTTGTACATTAGAAGGTGGAATGGCTTATGGTGTTCCAAAGAAAACCAAAACCAAAAGTACTAGTTATGCTTTAGGAGGTTCTACACCTATTGGTGGAGGAAGTTATTCAGAAAGTAATGGTTCAACCGAACAATTATTAGACTTTATGGATATAAACGGAGACCGTTATCCTGATGTTGTAGGGAAATCGACTATTCAATATACTGAAACGACAGGAAAATTAGGTTCTTTATCGAAAGCTTACGAAGGAGGTATCAATGAGTCCAATAATAAATCGAAAGGAATTACTGCAGGAGGATCTTATTCACATTCTGGACCTGTAGCAAGTGGACAAGTTACAAAAACCAGAACCGTTATAGTAATGAATGATTCAGGAAAAATGGAGTCTAAAACGGAAACATATGTAGAAAAGTATACTTCTGCTAGAGCTTCTGCAAGTTTTGGACTATCAGGTCAGGTTTCAGAAAATGAAGATGATGCCGAACATACCTTTTTGGATCTCAACGGAGATGGTCTTCCTGATAAACTCTATAAAGGAGGGATGGTTGCTATAAATTATGGTTACCATTTTGGAGAAAAGACCGAATGGGGATTCAATACCATAAGAGAAGGAAAATCCATTAATGTGGGAGGTGGAATTAATTTTGGAGGAAGTGTTACAGCTTTAACGTCTAATTCAAGAGAAAAAGGAAGTGGTAGTATTCAGATAGGAACCGGAATGTCGTGGTCTAAAACAACTGTGAATTATAGTATTACCGATGTAAATAGCGATGGGTTACCCGATTTAGTTCGAAAAGTAACGATAGGTGTTGATGATAAAGGAATGGACACAGAAGCAAAATTAATGGTTTCATTAAATTTAGGAGATCGTTTTGCTTCTGAAATTGAATGGAATGGAGCTTCTCAAATTAACCAAAGTCGTTCCTTTGGTATGTCAGGAAATTTAGCCTTTACGGTTTGTATCCCTATTTTACCACCACCATTAGATGCTGTTAAAATTTGTGTCAACCCATCAGGTGGTTTAAATACCGGCTTTAGTCGTGATGAGTACCAATTAACGGATATTGATGCCGATGGATTTATTGATGTGGTAGAAAGTAATGAAGAAGGGGAATTAAAAACGTACCGTTCCACCATCGCCCGTACCAACAAATTAAAATCCGTAACCAACCCGTTAGGCGGTCGTTATACGGTTGATTATGCGAAAAGTGCTGCAACCTATGACCATCCAAATGGAAAATGGGTGATGAGTTCCGTAGAAGTAGATGATGGAATTCATGATGATGGAGCTAATATGAAAACGGCTTTTCGTTATGGAAAAGGAAAATACGATCGTCATGAGCGTGAATTCTTAGGTTTTGGTAAAGTGATGGCAGAAAGTTTAGATCAAAACGATGTCGTATACCGAACCGCTACACAAGAGTTTGATGTAAGCGACTATTATAAAGCAGGAAACTTAACCGCTTCCTATTTAGAAGATAAAGACGGAAAGAAATATACCAAAAGTACCAATGAATATTATGTATATAGTGTAACGGATAGCACAGATGATAATTACCAATTTAGTGTACCAACAACGGTAAATGAAGAAACCAACAAACCACGTATTTGTTCGGACAGAGGAATTGGATTTACCCCAATGAAGTATGCAGAAAGTAAAGCCTATGAAGGGCAGGAAACAGCGGCTACGTTAACACAAAGTTTTTATGAGTATTATCTAAACGGTCATTTTGGAGATTTGAAATCTTACAAATATACTGATAAAGGTACCTTAAGTAATACAGGAAGTGGTTCGTATAATTATATGACAAGTATTGAATATAAAACATATGATAAAACGAATCGTATTTATGGATTGCCAACTCGTGTAAAGGTTCAGGACCAATCAGGTAACCTGTACCGTCAAACGGAGGCAACGTACCAGGATGGCTTTGCGAATCATATTACCCAAGTACGTCAGCAATTAAACGATACCGATTGGGCAGAAACGGATATCGAATACGATCGTTATGGAAATATTACGAAGAAGACCTTACCGGCGAATAAGAACAACGAACGTATGTGGTACAAATACCGTTACGATCGTGATTACGATATGTATGTAGAACGTATTGACGATGCCTTTGAATACCGTACTGAATTTGAAGAATTTGATTATCGTTACGGAATCCCATTAGTAACACGGGATTATAATGACTATGAAATTCATAAAACGATTGATGAATATGGACGTTTAGAAACCGTAACAGGACCCAACGAGTTGGCAAATGGAGTAGATTACACGATAGCATTCGAATACCACCCAATCGCTGAAGTGACTGCTGACAGCTCACAGCCGAGAGCCATCAAACAGCCAGCCTATGCGATTACCAAGCATTATGATGAGGAACATCCTGGTGATGATTTGGAAACCATCACCTTTGTAGATGGAACGGGTCGAGCGATACAAGTGAAAAAAGATGGAAAAATTATCGATAAGGATAATCCAACTTATTCAGAACACGGTTTGATTGTAAGTGGTCGAGCGTTCTTTGATGATTATGGAAGAGTACAAAAAGCCTATTATCCAAGTTGGGAACATGGTTTTGATAATAAAACAACGTTTAACACCACTTTTGATGCTGTTACGCCAACGCAAACGACCTATGATGTATTAGATCGAGCAGTAGTAACCAAGCTGCCAGATGGTTCAGAAACGAAGATGACCTATTCTACGGATAATAGTACACTATTGAAAACAATGGTGGAAGATGCTGAAGGTGGTAAAAAAGGAAGTTTTACGAATGGTAGTGGTTTAACGATGAAAGTGGAAGAAAAAGGAAGTTCTGATGATCCGTATAATATTGTAACAACGTATGAGTACAACCCAATAAACGAGTTGTTAAAAGTAATCGACACCAAAGGAAATGAAATTGTTTCAACATATGATTTAGCAGGAAGAAGAACCAGTGTTACCCATCCTGATGCTGGAACCAGTACGTTTAAGTATGATACTTCAAGTAATTTAGTAGAGAAGCAAACAGCTAATTTGGCCACCCAAGGAGGGACTTCGATTACGTATGATTACGATTATACACGATTGGTTGGAGTGAATTATCCAGAGCATCCAGAGAATAATGTGAAGTATTATTACGGAAACAAGCATGCGAACCATAACCGAATTGGACGCTTGGTATTGCAGGAAGATGCAACCGGAGCACAAGAATTTTATTATGGACGTTTAGGTGAACTAACCGAGGTACGTAGAACCTTAATTGTACCAAATAATGCCATTGCAACCTATGTAACCAAATGGCGTTATGATAGTTGGAATCGTTTACAAGAAATGATTTACCCGGATGAAGAGAAAATCACGTATGATTATAACTCAGGCGGTTTATTAGAAAGTGTAAAAGGCGAGAAAACCTTTACGTATAACTATGTGAATCAATTAGGTTATGATAAATTCGAGCAACGTACGTATTTAAAATATTGTAACGGAGCTGAAACTAAATATACCTATGAAAATGATCGAAGACGCTTAAGCAACCTAAGTGTGTGGGACGGAGCCGGAAAAGATGGAAACGGTGCTCATAATCAAATTATAAACAATGCCTATACGTATGATAAGGTAAGTAATGTATTAGGTGTAACCAACTCCGCTAGTTCTTATGAATCAAGCGTGATAAGCGGTGTCACTTCGAGTGCCGCAGGCGTATCGAGAAGTGTGGGCGGATCAATGAGTCATGAATACACCTATGATGGCTTATACCGTTTAAAAATAGGAACGGGAACGTTTACAGGTGGTAATGGTAAAACAGCCAGCTATGAATTAACGATGGGTTATGATAATTTACATAACATCACCAGTAAGAAACAAGAAGTAGAACAAAGCGGAATTATGTTTGACGGAGCCTTAAAGAGTGGATACGATTTAAGTTATACGTATAACGAAGAACGTCCACACCAAATGGCGATGGTAGCAGACGACAACTACCGCACAGAGGGTACCGCAACTCAAAACCCAAAACACGAAACCCATAACTATCAATACGATGCCAATGGAAACTTGATTTATGTGAATACGGCTAGAGTAAAAGCAGATGAACATACCGAAGATAAGGTACATGAACGAAAGCTATTATGGGATGAAGAGAATCGTTTAGAAGCGATTAGTGATAACGGTTATGTAAGCAATTATTGGTATGATGCTGCAGGTGAACGTACGGTTAAGACCAGTGGCGATGGAGAAGGGGTTTATGTACAAAGTGTATTTGCAGGCGGAAGAACCCAAACCACCGACTTTATCTTATATGTGAATCCGTATTTAGTGGTTCGAAACGGTGGTGCGTATACCAAACATATTTACATGGGTGGACAACGTATTGTAAGTAAGTTAGGCGATATGGATAGCTTTGGAGAAGACCCAAGACGAATTGAATATGCAGGAAGCGAAGCCGAAGAACAAAATGGTGAAAGTATTATGCCAGATTACGAAGCAAAATACAAGCTAAGTTATGAAGTAATGAAAGCACGTTACGATAGTTTACAAGTGCCTTATCATGGAACTGACAATGACGATTACCAAGGTGGAACAGGTTTCTGTTGCGATCCTGTCACTTCGAGTACCGAAGGTGTATCGAGAAGTAGTAGAGTAGCCCAAAACGAAAACCCAGAACTCTACCAATATTATTACCATGCAGACCATTTGGGAAGTTCTTCGTATATTACCGACCTAAACGGCGAAGTAGCACAACATATTGAATACGTACCGTTTGGAGAAGTGTTCATTGAAGAACGAAACAATACATGGAATACCCCGTACTTGTTTAATGGTAAGGAATTAGATGAAGAAACTGGATTGTATTACTATGGAGCAAGGTATTATAATCCTAGGGTGAGTCAGTGGTTGAGTGTGGATCCAATTGCGTTGTATGACCCAATAAATGAAGTAGAACATTATTTAGATGGACAACACAATGGAGGATACTTTAATCCACGAAACACTTCTGTGTATGGGTATACGTATCAGAATCCAATTGTTTATGTTGATCCGAATGGTAAGCAGAATGTAATAGGAGGAATAGGTATTAATAACCGAATGACAGGAGAAGTAATGCATAAAACTATTTCTGGAGAAAGTTTAGAACAACATGAACAAGTTGTTGCTAATGTTATAGATATAGTTTTACCTATTGAAGATACTAGAAGAGCAATACATGGGACTAATATAGCAGGAGAAGAAGACCCTATTACAGAAGGAGAAATTGGTGTAGTAATTGTTTCAGCAGTAGCAAAACCATTAAAGTTATTACAAAAAGTTAAAAAGTTTGGAGGTAAGGCTTGGAAATGGGTTAAAGGGTTGTTTAAGAAAAGTAAAAAAACTCCTACCCCAAAACCTGGAACTCGGTATGAACCAAAAGATCTTCAAGAACAATTAACTTTAGAGGAAGCAAAAGGAGGTGCAGGTAAACCAATTATGAAAGGTAAATTGAAAGATAAAAAGTATGACCCAGAGAAGGGGACACATGATAAATATGGTCACAATCATGATCATGGTGATGGTACTAGTACTGAGATTCATTATGATGTTGATAGAAAAACTGGTAAGGGTTCTGGGTATAAAATTAAAGATGATACTAATGCGAAAAGTAGAGGGAATAATTAACTATTGATAATTATGAAAGTGATATATAAGGATAACATAGATTTATTAAATGGATTTTCTTATTTAAAAGAATATGTTGTATATGGAGTGAATTATATAGATAAGGAAAGAACTGAATACTTACTTATAAATGATTTTGAATTAATATATCCTAATTTATATTCATCATATTTTTTTGATATTATAGATGAAAGAGAGTCCATATATTGGACAAAGGATTCAATTGATCCAAAGTTTAATACAGTTAATGAGTTTTTAGCTCCATATTTTTTTGATAATTTAATAAACGCTTCCTTCAAAGAAAGTACTATTTTTCAAAAATATAAAGAATTGATGGATAAGGAGTTTTGTTCAAATCAGTATGAAAAGGCTATTATTTTAGATGAAAACTTGAATTGGGTTAGTTGTTCTTATTGTGATAATGTTTTTGAAATAAAAATGATTGATCAAGGTATTATAGTTTGTAGTAAGTGTAATAATAATAATAATAATCCTTTTCTATGTTAGTTTTTTTCTTGTTAGACCCTAGCTGGTCCAAGTCTGATAAAAAAGAGTTGAAGGCTCGTTCAAGATTGCATCTTGGACTTATAAATAAAGACAGTTTGTAACTGTCGGGTTAAAGTAAACAAAGCAGTCTAACGATAAAAAAGTTAGACTGTTTTTAGTATTGAAAAGGTTTAAACCCCAACCTTTCTACAACCTGTATAAACAGTAGGTTATAGAGGGTGTGTTTTTTCTTCTTCGGAGGAGCAAACTTTGCATCGAGGAGGAAGAAATACGCTATCGAAGAGGAAATTTCATGCAATAAGGAAGGAAAAAGCGGATGGTGTAAAAAACGAATATCAATTAATTAGAGTCGAAAAGTTGTTAAAAGGTTACGGATATTAAAAAGGCTTAGTTATTAAGAAATTAAAGGGTTATCTTAAAGACTAATAAAAACCATAAACACATGAAATACAAATTAGTAGAAAGAGGCAATCCGGGTAATGCAGAAGCAGCGAAGAAATGGTATGCCAATCCGGTAAAACAAGGCACAAAAACCTTAGATACGATATCGAAAGATATATCAGGACGGTCATCGCTTACCAGTGGAGACGTGAGTAATGTGATTGAGAATTTAATCGAACAATTACCCAAATATTTAGTAGAAGGCAATAGTGTTAAGTTAGGTAACTTAGGTACGTTTCGAATTTCGTTTAGTAGTGAAGGTGTAGAAAAGCCAGCAGATTTTACTACAGATAAGATTCGAGGCGTTAAGATATTGTTTACACCCAGTAGTATCGTAAAGAAGGAGTTGGAAACGATGAAATTTGAGCAAATGAGTAGCTAGTGAAAAGGCGATGTAGCGCTAGGGATAGAGGTGGTATCTTCCGAACTTGTTTCGGAGATAAAGCCGAAAGCCCGACCTATTAGGGTAGCGCCCTATTGATAAGGGAAATAATGTTAGTTCCTATGAATCGAGTGTGATAACGGGTGTCACTTCGAGTGTCCCGAACTCGATTCGGGACGTATCGAGAAGTGTGGGCGGATCAATGAGTCATAAATACACTTACGACGGCTTGTACCGTTTAAAAGCGGGAATGGGAACGTTTACAGGTGGCAATGGTAAAACAGCGGCTTATGAACTGACGATGGGTTACGATAATTTACATAACATCACGGCAAAGAAACAAACAGTAGAATAAAGCGGAATTATGTTTGACGGAGCCCTGCTGCCGCACGAATCCTTTCGTGTGGTTGCTAAAGAAGTAAAACAATAAATAAAGACAGTTTAATGACAAAAAGTAATTTCAATACGAAATAACAGAGAGAAAATATTAGATTAAAATTATATTATAATGTAATAAAAAGAGTCAATCAACTATAAAACAAGTCTGTAGATCTAAAAAAAGAAAAGTAAACCTTTGAAATAAGTTATATTAAGGTTTATGGAAAATTTTAATAAAATTTTAGACATACTAGGTGTTGTAATGGGGATTACATTACTCTTTTTAATTCTAGCTTTTACAATTCTTTTTGTTCGTTAGGTAAATTAAGCTATAGTAAAGATTTGATATGATCTTCTGACATTCGATTATGATGAAATGTTAGTAACTGAATGGTTTTATTATGATCATCAACTTCATAAAAAAGAGAAGAAATATGTTGAATAAGAGCTCTTCTAACATGATGTTTTTCATTTAATTCAAATAGATAAGGATTCCTTTCAATTAGAGAAATAATATGAAAAGTTTCATTATAAAAACTTTCAGCTTCTTTAAGTGAGAAACGTTGTTCTATATTTTGAAGGATTTCAATAAAAGTAAGTTTGGCATTAGTAGACCAAATAGCTTTCACAGTTAGTTAAGAGAAATTAAATTGTTGTTTAATACGGTTTTTTACATCTTCATTAGAAGAAGTTAGGTTATTTTTAAAGTCTTTTCTCCCTTTTTGGATGAGTTTTATTTCATTAATAGACAATTCTTCAGAAATATCTTCAGAAGAAAATAGTGATTCTATTTTCTCGATAAGGGATTCTTTATCAAGATGAATAATTTTATCAATAAGCTGTATTTTACGTTGTTGAATGTTATCCATATAACAAATATAAGAAAAAACGTTCAAATAAGATAATGGTTATTGTATAGCTTTATGATTAGAATATAAAACAAAAAACAGTTTAACTTTAAAAGTTAAACTGCCTATAATGGTGGAGCTGGAGGGATTCGAACCCTCGTCCAAACAAGCAATAAAAATGCTTTCTACATGCTTATTTTGTTATTTATTTTCGATTGCAACCTGAGAACAAACACCCGAATTACAACTTAGCTTCTTTAATTTCAGAAAACAGCCAAAGCATCTATTTTCCTATTCCAATCTTACTATGCCTCTAAACCAAACGCCATCGGAAAAGGCTTTTGAGAGACATCTTACCTTCTAACCTTGTTAGAAAAATGCTTGATCCTACTATAATTCGGATAATTAAGCAGCAAGAGCGTAATTATTTTCGCCAGTTAAAAAATGTAACGATCTTTTGACAGAGTGGTACGTTACCTCACTCGACATGCTTACAAATCCATTGGTCTTGCTGTCAAAACCGGTCAGCCCCAATAGTTTTAAAGAACTTCTACCTTATGAAAAGCAAATTCTGAACCAAATTAATATAATCTGACAACTTTTCATATTACCATTTTACAATATCTACCATAGAATGGGAAGACAAAACTACACATTTTTTATGGATTTGTTAAAATGTTTAGAAATATGATGTTTTAAAAAGGAAATATGTCATTTATTTTTTGTGTTGCAGGTTCTTTTTTTACATTTATCAAAAATAAAAGAATCGTTATGAAAGTTGCAATTATTGGTACAGGTAATTTAGGTTTATCTATTATAAAAGGATTGATTAATAATGAGTTTGTGAAAAAACATACTGTTGTTGCAACGCGTAGGAAAGTTGAAAAAATTCAATATCTCGCAGAGTATGGTGTAGAAGTTACTTCCAATAATCAAGAAGCAGTTCAAAAAGCTGATGTGGTTATTTTAGCATTGAAATCCTATACTTTTAAAAAGATTTTAAACGAAATAAACCCTATTTTAGAAGAAGGCCGTCATCAAATTATATCATTAGCAGCTGGAATTACGTTAGAAGAAATCAATCAATTATTAGATAAAAAAATTCCGTTACACCGGGCTATGCCCAATACAGCATCTGCTATGAATGAATCTTTAACATTAACCGCTAGTTTTAAAGAAAATACGGTTTCTGATGAGGTGGTTTTTGAATTGTTTAATCAAGTTGGTATGACGATTACCATAAACGAAGAGTTGATGGATGCAGGAACCGTTCTTGGAGCATCAGGAATTGCCTTTGTGATGCGATTCATGCGTGCTATGGCACAAGGAGGAATAGAAATAGGTTTTGATGCGAAAACGGCTGCTGATATTGTAAATCAGGTGACAAAAGGAGCCTCAGAATTATTGTTGCAAAGTGACAATCACCCAGAAGCAGAAATTGATAAAGTGACCACACCAAGAGGTTGTACTATAAAAGGCTTGAATACAATGGAACATAACGGCTTTAGCTCTTCATTAATTCAAGGTATTGTAGCATCTCATGAGAAATTAGGAAACTAGTTGTTTGAATTTATAATTTATAATTCATAATTTAGTCTTGTGCCTATTGTACATGAAATAAAAAGACGACATACGCATGTTGTGGTTTGGGAAGTTTCAGAAACCACTGAAGAACTTCTCCAAATACTCAACTTGGATGCTCAGCAACAAGCCAAATTCAATGAACTTACGGATAAAAGACAACGTGAATTTTTAGGAATTCGTGCCTGTTTTCATTATTTGAAAATTGAAGGTGCTATTTTATACGAAGAGTCGGGGAAACCGTATATAAAAAGTAATCATCATATTAGCATTTCACATTCGTGGGGGAAAGTCGCGTTTGCCATCAGTAAATTTGCAGTAGGGATTGATATTGAGAAAAACCGTCCGCAAAAAATACGTAATATTCAGCAAAAATTTATTCGTGAAGATGAAGCCGTGTTTATTGAAAAGAAAAAATTGGATGATTATTTACACGTTATTTGGGGAATTAAAGAAGCTCAATACAAACTGCATGATGGAAATCTTTGGAGTTTTTTAAACCATTATCGTACACAACCCTTTAAATATAATTATAACCATCAAATTATATGTGAAATCATTGATGAAGAACATCATACACAATATTATACCGCTTATTATGACCGTATAAAAGATGGTTTTTACTTAATTTATGTTTTAGATAATATTTTATGATAGAACTAGTTGACTACCTTGTAAAACCTTATGAAAGTTATTCCAATACTCAGATATATTTAGAAGCCATAGCGGCTTTTTTTGGCTTATTGAGCGTAGTGTTTTCTATGTTGAAAAAGGTATGGGTATTTCCTACAGGTATGATTTCAACTTTTATATATGTATACCTTCTTTTTAATTGGGGTTTATATGGTGATACCATGATTAATGCGTACTATTTTGTCATGAGTGTTTACGGTTGGTATTTTTGGTTATATGGAGGAGATGATGAAGATGAAGCACCTGTTTCGATGATGAATACTCAAGAAAAAAAACAAGCCGTTGGAATCTTTTTAGCTACTATTCTATTAGTTTTAACAGTATATTATTTTAAGCCGTATATTGAAAATGGATTTGATTCGATTCAATTAGCCAATTTGAGTTTTCAGTACGATTGGATTCAATATGTCGATTCTATCACAACGGCTATTTTCTTTGTAGGAATGTGGCTTATGGCAAGAAAAAAAGTAGAAAATTGGGTGTTTTGGATTGTTGGAGATCTTATCTCAGTACCCATGTACTTAGTAAAAGGATATGGAATTACCGCTGGACAATATTTGATTTTTATAATTCCGGCTGTGATGGGTTTAATTCTTTGGTATCGAGATTATAAGAAAACGATTCAAAAGGTTTGATATTATTTTTAATGATTCATTACCGTTTCATAACAAGGACAATTTACTAAGTGATCGTTAACCATACCTGTTGCTTGCATATAGGCATAAATAATAGTTGAGCCAACAAATTTAAATCCACGTTTTTTTAAATCTTTACTTATTTGATCTGAAATTTCAGTAGTTGCAGGTACTTCTTCTAAAGACTTCCATTTGTTTTGGATTGGTTTTCCTCCAACAAAAGCCCAAATATAGTTTGAAAAAGAATCAAACTCTTTTTGAATTTCCATAAAGCGTTGTGCATTAGAAATAGTAGCCTTGATTTTTAATTTATTTCGAATGATACCTTCATTTTGAATGAGTTCTTCAAATTTGGTGTCATCATATTGAGCAATTTTTTTATAATCGAACTGATCAAAAGCCTTTCTAAAGTTTTCACGTTTTTTTAAAATAGTTATCCAACTTAATCCAGCCTGAAAAGTTTCGAGGATTAAAAACTCAAAGATCGTTTCATCATCATAAACCGGTTTCCCCCATTCATCGTCATGATAATTTTGATAAATTTCAGAACCTTCTGCCCAAGCACATCGTTGTTTTTCCATGTAATAATTCTTAATGAATAACTTTTAGTATTTCAACTTTTGAACAGGTTGTTATTTACTTAACTCTAACATACGTTCAATAGGTTTAATAGCTTCCGCAGCCAATTTTTCTTCTACTTCGATATCAGGTAATTCATACTTCATACATAAGTATAATTTTTCCATGGTATTACGCTTCATATAGAAACATTCAGAGCAGGCACAGCTTTCGTCTTGTGGTGGAGCTGGGATGAGTTTTTTCCCAGGAGCTCTTTTTTGCATTTCATACAAAATACCTTCTTCTGTTGCAACTATAAACTCTTCATTTGGATCTTCTTGAACAAATTTTAAAAGTTGTGAAGTACTTCCGATAAATGCAGCAGCATTTAAAATGGGAGCTTCACTCTCTGGATGTGCAATTAATTTTGCATTGGGATGTTTTACCATCAATTCAGCAATACGTTCTAGTGAAAATGCTTCGTGTACAATACAGGCTCCATCCCATAGAATCATGTCACGCCCTGTTTCTTTTATTAACCATGCTCCTAAATTTTTATCAGGAGCAAAAATGATTTCTTTATCTTTTGGAATAGATTCAATTATCTTTTTGGCATTTGATGAAGTACAAACAATGTCACTTAAAGCTTTAATGCCTGCTGAACAATTAATGTAAGTAACAACAACAGCATTAGGATGTTGCGCTTTGAAAGCAGCAAAATCTTTTGGAGGACAACTATCAGCTAATGAACAACCTGCAAGTAAATCGGGTAAAACCACTTTTTTGTGTGGATTTAAAATTTTTGCTGTTTCAGCCATAAAATGTACTCCTGCAAAGACAATCATATCAGCTTCTGTTTTAGCAGCTTGTTGTGCTAAATATAAACTGTCACCTAAATAATCTGCAATCTCTTGAATATCACCAGTTTGATAGTAATGTGCTAAGATTACAGCATTTTTTTCTTTTTTTAACTTGTTGATTTCCTCAACATAATTAATTCCTTTAGTATCAAGGTCTAAATAACCTTTATGAGCTAATGCTGATTTTGCTTTATCTAGTGTTTCCATTTGTCTTTATTTGATGATAAAAATACAAAAATTAATCCAAAATTGATTTTCTGATTATGGTAAATTGATTTTTTTAGAGTTTAACTTACGAAAGTCGAAATAAGGGTTTAATATAGTGTGTTAGGAAAAGAGTCTATAGGAGTGTATATTTTTAGGTTATATATTAAAAATCAAGGTTTTATTGTTTTTGTTAAAAAAAATACTTAACTTTGACTTAACATTAAGAAAACAATTAATTAATACAATACTTGTTATGAGAAATACCGCTATTTTTTTATTAATGATGATTCCTTTGTCCATGATGGCCTATCCTTTAAAAAAGGTTTGTTCAGATACCATATGGATTGAAAATGTAGAAGAGTTAAAAGAATTAGTTTTAAAAAAAGGAGATCATCAAGTTTTTAAGCATGAATATGTTCCCCATTATAAAATAGGAGATTTTCATATTTATTTAAAAGAAGGAGACATTATTTTATATAATCGATATGATAAAGAAAGAAGAGAATATAAAATAATGAATACGTGTAAAGATGAGCTTGAAAATAAGGCATATTCAGAAGCAATTCAAAAAGTATTAAAGCAAAACTAGTTGTGTGGTGTACACTGGTGGAATGAGTGGAATTAGTACTAATTTCATGAATTTTAAAAAGCCTTTGGAATTTCCAAAGGCTTTTCTATTTATTATAATATATCTTTTGTAAAGATTAATCTTGAGGAATGTATAATACTTGTCCTGGATAGATTTTGTCAGGGTGCTCTAACATGGGTTTGTTAGCCTCAAATATCTTTTGGTAAGCATTAGAATCTCCATATACTTCAGCAGCAATTTTTGATAAGAAATCTCCACTTTTTACAGTATAAAACGTTTTAGACATATCAGGTAATTCAAAACTAATTGGAGCTACTGTTTCTAATTGATCTTCAACTTCAGAAACACCATCGATGTTCCCAGCTGTAGCTACTATTTTTTGTTTTTCATCTAAATTTTTTGCTTTTCCTGATAACGTTACTTTTTCTTCAGCAACTGTTACGTTAACCATTGATGTGTCTAATCCAAAACCATCTAAGTGTGATTTGATTTTTGTTGCCTTTTCTTCAGCTGACTCTCCACCGAATACTTTTGATCCTGCGTCTTTTAAGAATGATAATAATCCCATTTCTAATAATTTAATTAAATTGTTTTTATTTTAATACTACTGTATACCGTAAAAATACGGATTTATTTTTTAACTTCTTCTATTTTTCTCTTAATGTCTTGAATAACAGTTTTTTGGTCCTTTAATTCTTCTGCCTTTTTTACAATATCTTTATAGGTTTTGGTAATATTGTCTTTATTTTCTGTGATTTTAACTTGGTAAGAAGAAATATCATCTTCATAATCAATTAACTTATGACTAAGTGATTCTTTTTGTTTTGTATATTTTGAAATTTCTTTATCACTTAATGAACCGCCTTCTAATTCACTTTGAATGGCTTCTAATTGTTTTTCACTTGAAGCCTTTTTTTGTTTCGTTTGAATGATTTTATTTTCTAAAGAAGTATTCTCTTTTTCTAGTTTTCCTTTAAAACGTTGAAGCTTAACATACTCATCATTTAAAGTTCCTTGATAATCATAAGAATCTTGCAATTCAAGTTCAATACATTTTTTCTTAGCTGCGTACGCATAATCTGTTAATAACCGAACAGCATTTTCATATTCTTCAGGATGTGTTTTACTAGACAAAAATTCACCATCATTCAATATGAAAGCTGTAGCAACACGAAGTGTATCAGTTTTTGTGTCCAAAATTCGATAATAAACATCTACAGGTTGATCACTGATACCTTTAATATTAGCATCTGTAATAGAAATACCTTTAAAGATATTTTTGAAAGAGGTTTTTCCAAAATGCATGTTTACACTTTCCTTCCATTGTGCTTTTACCATTTTTTTTGAACAATAAGGCATCTGAAATAGTAATGCATTACCATAATGGTTACCATATTTTATATCTTCCTCATATATAGTAGTCTGAGCTTTTAAAGGAATTAAAAAGCTGATAAAAAGTAAGGGTATTAAAGAATGTATTTTAATCATTTTAAATAAATTCATGTTTACAACAGTTCAAAAAGTGTTCCAAAATTATTGGAATAGGTTTATTTATTACTTTCAAATCTATGAATAATTATTAACTTTAACCGAATATAGTATAAAAAATGAAAAGTAAAATTCTTCTTATTTACACAGGTGGAACGATTGGAATGGTAAAAGATTATGAATCAGGATCATTGAAACCACTTGATTTTAATAACATTTATAAACGATTGCCTGAAATTAATCAACTGGATTGTGAAATTACTGCATTGAGTTTTGAAAATCCAATTGATTCTTCTAATATTAAACCAGATGATTGGATTTATTTAGCAGAACTTATTGAAGAAAATTATGAAAAATTTGATGCATTTGTTGTTTTGCATGGAACAGATACGATGTCATTTACAGCATCAGCCTTAAGTTTTATGTTAGAAGGGTTGCAAAAGCCTGTTATTCTAACAGGTTCTCAATTACCAATAGGAGATTTAAGGACGGATGCTAAAGAAAATATGATTACCTCTATTTATATTGCTACATTAAAACAAGGGCATGAAGCATTGGTGAAAGAAGTAGGAGTTTATTTCGAATATAAATTATACAGAGGTAATCGAACGACAAAGTTCAGTGCAGAGCAATTTGATGCCTTTAGATCTTCTAACTATCCTTTTTTAATAGAATCAGGAGTTAATTTACATATAAATCATTCACTTTTGTATCAAGCTCCTGAAAAGAATTTAAAAGTTTATAAAATGTTTTCAGAAGATGTAGCATTGCTGAAGATATTTCCAGGTATTACACAACAAGTTGTAGAAGCTGTTTTAAATATTCCGAATATTAAAGGAATTATTTTAGAAACTTTTGGGGCAGGAAATGCTCCAACAGAGAAATGGTTTTTAGATTTAATAGAAAAAGCGATAGAAAAAGGTATTATCATTGTAAATGTGACACAATGTTTAGCAGGAGGAGTTGTTCAAGGTAAATATGAAGCGAGTTCTGGTTTAAAAAATAGAGGTGTAATAAGTAGTGAAGACATGACAACAGAATCCGCTTTAACCAAAATGATGCTGGGTTTATGCATTACAGAAAGTCAAATACATTTTAAACAATATTTTACCTCAAATATTAGAGGAGAAATTAGTAAAATGAATTAAATTTTATTTTTTTGAAAGAAAAAATTGCTTTATATTGCCGAATCGTTTGTAAGGATTAAAATATCCTTTATGCCGAGGAGAGGTGGCCGAGCGGTTTAAGGCGCACGCCTGGAAAGCGTGTTTACAGCAATGTATCGAGGGTTCGAATCCCTTCCTCTCCGCATTAGAATGATAAAAAGTAAAACAATAAATAAATAGAAAAGTAATAATTTAAAGAAAAGTTAAAATGAAAAAATTATTCTCAGTTTTAGCTATTGCCGGATTATTAGCGTTTAATCCTGTTAATGCTCAAGATAGTGCAACAACAGATGCAGCTAATCAGACAGAACAAGTAGCAGCAGTTGTAGATAGTACTGCACAAGCAGCAACAGAAGTTGCAGTAGTAGAAGAAGTAGAAGTAGAAGAAGCTGCGGCTCCAGAAGTAGAAGAGAGTTCAATAGAGTGGATTAAAACAAAATTCATTGAAGGTGGACCAACTTTTATGGCGATTGTATTAGTATGTTTAATTTTAGGTTTAGCTTTCGTTATTGAAAGAATTATCTACTTAAACTTAGCTGATGTAAACACAAATAAATTATTAACTCAGATTGAAGATGCATTACAATCAGGAGGAGTAGAAGAAGCAAAAGATGTTGCTCGTAACGCTTCAGGACCTGTTGCTTCAATTTCTTATCAGGCTTTACAACGTGTTGGTGATGGACAAGATATTGAGGATGTTGAAAAGTCTGTAATTGCTTATGGAGGTGTTGAAATGGGGCGTTTAGAAAGAAACGTATCTTGGATTGCTTTATTTATTGCAATTGCACCAATGTTAGGGTTTATGGGAACTGTAATTGGGATGATACAAGCATTTGATGGTATTGAAAGAGAAGGTTCAGTAGATCCTCAAGCAATGGCAAAAGATATTAAAGTAGCCTTATTAACGACGTTATTTGGTTTAGTTGTAGCCATTATATTACAAGTATTCTATAACTATATTGTAGCAAAAATTGACGGTATTGTAAATAAAATGGAAGATGCATCCATTTCTATGGTTGATATGTTAGTAAAATATGCTAAGAAGTAAGAAAATCTTACCGAACGTGTATTATTAAGTGAAAACATTATAACCATGTTGCTTTAGCAACATAAAAATAGAATTGATATGAATAGTTTAGCACAAAAAATAACCATAGGGATTGCAGGACTTGTTTCTATTGTAGGAATTATCATGCTAGTTATGATAATGCTTACTGGGGATGATGCAATTGAGGCAGGTAATGCCGAGACTTTAAAAAATAGCTTTATATACTTAGTGTTAATAACATTAGCTATTGCTGTATTATATTTTGTAGTAACAGGGATTCTTTCTTTAGTGAAAAATCCATCAGCATTTAAAAAAGATGCTCTACCATTAATCGTTTTGGTTATTATTGGGGTATTGTTATTTTGGATTTCTGGTTTAGATTCTTTTGAAAGTATTGGAAAAGCATCTTTTATTAATGAAGAGGATGCCAGATTAACAGGGTATCACGGTCTTTCAAATGACCAGTTAAGTTCCATTTCATCATGGAGATCATGGTTAACAGCAGGATTAGGGTTAACAGGAATACTTTTAGCCATTGCATCGTTAGCTTTTGTTTATGATATGGTGAAATCATCATTAAAATAATAACACTTAAACAACTAAGATTATGGCAAAAAAAGAATTACCAGAAGTAAACGCAAGTTCGATGGCAGATATCGCTTTCTTACTTTTAACTTTCTTCTTAGTTGCAACATCTATTAACGTAGATAAGGGTGTAAGAACAACATTACCTCCTGAAAAAGATCCAGAGCAGATTCCTAGCGAAGTGAAAATGCGTAACGTATATACCATTCGTGTAGAATCTAATGGAGGACTTTTAGTAGAAGATGAAATCTTTATGGATAAGAATCAAATTCCTGAATTACGCGAAATGGTTAAAAAATTCGTGATTAATAATGGAGATGGTACTTGTAAAGAATGTTATTATACCAATGCAGAAGGAGCTACAATTCAAGGTGAGCGTAAAGCAAATTCATCTGAAGAACCTTCGCAAGCTGTCGTTTTATTACAGAATAAAAATACCACACCATATCGTGTATATTTATCTGTTTACAATGAAATTAAAGCAGCTTATGCAGAGTTAAGAGACGATGTAGCTGAACGTAAATATGGACGACCATATAAAGATCTATCGGATGGATATTCTAAAAATGGTAAAAAATATAACGAAGAAGACGATAAAAAGAAAGAAGTCAGAATGATTTTCAAAGAAGTTATCGTAGAAGCAGATCCAATTCAATAAAAAAGAAGAGAGATGAAACATAAATTTAAAAAAGATAGTGGAGATAAAAATCCTAAAGTATCGACAGCAGCATTGCCTGATATCGTTTTCATGTTGTTATTCTTCTTTATGACTGCAGCAACACCTAAGAAGGATAATGCTGATGCTTATGTATCAGTACAAACGCCTAATGCAACAGAATTAAGTGAAATTAAAAATCCACTTATTGTTGGAAACGCTTATATCGGAATTCCAAAGCAACCTATAAAAGGAAGTATGGCACCTGTATTATGCTTAAATGATAAAGTATATACAAGAAGTCAAGCAAGGGAAGCCATTAAAACCTTTGTTGCAGAAACACGTAAGAAGATAGGTTTTAAAGATGCAGGTAAAATGGAAGTTGATTTACGTGTTGATGAATCAGTTGATTTAGGATTTGTAAACGAAGTAAAAGAATTACTTTCTGCACAAAAAGTGAGAACAGTATACTATAAAGCCGTACAAGGTAGTATAGACCGAAATATTAGATAGAATAACGAAACTTTTGTTATTTAATATATAATGAAACCCTCTCAATTTTGAGAGGGTTTTTTATTCAAAATGTTTAAAAGTCAAAGTTTTTACCAAGGATTGGTTACTAATACTTCTTCCTTAATAATAGGATTGGTTTGAATGATGTGTTTAATATAATTCAAGAATTGGGGTTGCATTTCGGGTAAATCTCCTTTCATAGGAGCGATATTATTACCATGATTTCCCCAATAAACGGTATTAATCTTTAAGTTTTCTAAAAGATACTGCTCTTCTTCTAGGATTTGTAAAGGTGTTGCTTGAATAAAAGCTCCACTTTCAACTTCTTTTGCTAAAGGTGTTCCAGGCTGGATGGCTAAGGCCATAGGTGCTATTTCTTCTGGTTGTAGAATGTTGAGTAATTTTGTAGTTTCTGTAATATGTTCTTTTGAACGATATTTACCTCCAAGCCCAAATATAAAAGATGCTAAAACTCTAATTCCTGCTTCTTTGGCTTTTGCTGCCCCTTCAATCGCTTGTTCTGGAGTCATTCCTGTAGTGGTATCTTTTAATATTTTAGCATCTCCAGACTCTAAACCAACATAAGCTTTTGTTAATCCTGCTGCTTTAATTTGTTTAAGTTCTTCTACGCTTTTGCGTCTAAAATCATTGTATTGACTGTATAAAGCAATATTCTTAGCTTCAGGGAAAAGTTCTTTAATTTTTTGAATGATTTTTATAATATGCTCAGCTCTTAATACCATTACATTTCCATCAATTAAGAAGAAATCTTCTACATAAGGATACAATTGTCGGGCTTCTTCTATGTCTTTATAAATAGCATCTAATTTTCTAATTCTAAATTTTGGTTTGTCACGATACATATCACAAAATGAACATTCGTTATGTGAGCAACCAATGGTAGCTTGAATTAATAAACTATTTGCTTCCATCCAAGGGCGATATAATTTTCCTACGTATTCCATTATAATCTTTTTGATTTATTATGTAAATGATTTTGTAAGTTTTTAAAAGTAGAGTAAGGAATTAGTGAGTAATGAAAAACTTACTTAAGAGAATAGCTAAGTTAAAATTGGTAAGAAACGGATGTCTTGATTTATGTAAAGACATCCGTTAGAATTCTTATATAAGAATTAGTTGATTTCTTGTAAGTCAATTAACATATTCTCCCAATTTTTTTGATTTTCATGGTCGAATTGTGCACCATTTTCATCAGCAATAGTAAAACGCTTAATTGCGGGGGTTTTACTTGTTGCTTGGAAAAGTTGGTAAGCTTCTTCTTTTAAAGCATCAGCAATTGGTAAATCGATAGAAGCATAAACAGCACGCTTACATGCTTCGATAGATTCCGCAGGGAATTTTGAAATACGTTCAGCAAGTGCATCAACATAAGGTCCAATTTCATCAGCATCTAGAGCTTTGTTTATAGTACCGAATTTTTCAGCTTCATCAGCATCCCAATCTCTAGCACCTAAAATAATTTCTAATGCTTTACCTAAACCTGCTTGTCTAGCCATACGAGAAGCTCCACCTCCACAAGGTAAGATTCCCATACCTACTTCCATTTGCATGAATTTAGCTTTTCCTCTAGCTGCGAAACGCATATCTAAGGCTAACGCCATTTCATGACCTCCTCCACGTGCAAAACCTTCTATTTTAGCGATGGTTGCTTGTGGAACATTACTTAATCGTTCTAAGACAGATTGTAAGTCTAATAACTTTACCTCATTCCTTGGAACGGCTTCTGTAGACATATCTTTTAATAAGTTGGTATCGTAGTGACATACCCAATAACCAGGATTTGATGATTGGAAAATAACAACTTTAACGCTTCTATCGCGTTCTAGTCGTAAGCAAAGACTGCTTAAGTCAGCTAACATCTCCTGTCCTTGTACGTTTACAGGCCCAAAATTAATTGTTACTGTTAAAATACCTCCTTTTTGTTCTGCTGTAAAAGTTTGAAAATTTTTGTAGTCCATTATATTTATATTTAAAAATTAATTATTTACTGCTACAAATGTGTGTTGTTTAATCTTACCATTTTCGATAATATAAGTATCGGTTGCAAGTTGTATATTCAGGTGTTCATTTTTTCCATTCCAAACAAAATAGACTATAGTGTCAAAAGTTTCTTGTTTAATGGTTATAAAATTAAAGCCTGCAAAATTTGGAAGGAATTCTTTATAGAAGTTAAAGATTTCAGTTTTTCCTTTATAAGTATGATCTGGAGTAACGAATATAGCATCATCTGCATAATCTTCCATTACTTTAGATGGATTTAATGTGTCAACAGCTTTCATGTGGCTCTCGAAGACCTCTTGTGGTTTTTTCATTATAATAGTTATATTGAGAATTATAATGCAAATTTACATCAAGATCTAAGTAGGGCTTTTGTAAGAAAAAAAGAAGTTTTAGTAAAAAAAGAAGTAGGAAGGTTTACACAAAGTCTTTATAATTTATTATTGAGTATAAAAGTATTTTAGAGGTATTTATTTCCTTAGTATATTGAAGTGTATAAGATGTTATTTTTGAAGCGTATTTTGCTTATTAACTTTACTAGAGCATCCACTGCTCGCACATCCACCACTTGAACAATCTCCCTTAAATGAATTTTTAAATTTTCGATATAAGAATAAAATAGCGCCTATTGTTAAAAGTCCGATAATGATGTATTGTAATGTCATATTATTTATTTTAAAAATTGATAAGCTATCAAAGCACTGATGTAAGCAATTCCAGTCATAAAAAATAGTTGTAAAGTAGGCCATTTCCATGATTTGGTTTCTTTACGTACAGTAGCTAAAGTACTAATACATTGCATTGCAAAAGCGTAAAAGAGTAATAAAGAAATTCCTGATGCAAAATTGATAACAGGTTTTCCTGTATTTGGGTTTATTTCTTGTTCTAAACGATCCTTTATTTTTTTACGGTCTTCTTTGGTGTCTTCAACTTCTCCCATACTGTAAATACTAGCCAATGTTCCTACAAATACTTCACGAGCAGCGATAGAGGAGATTAAAGCAATACCCATTTTCCAGTCATAACCTAAGGGTTCTACGATAGGTTCTATGGCTTGTCCCATTTTTCCTAAATAAGAATGTTTTAATTCGTAACCTGCTACTTTGTTGGCCAGCTCATCATCTGATAAATTAGGATTTTCTTTTAGTACTTGTTCTTCTGCTTGTCCAAAAGTAGGTTGAGGGCCATGTGAACCTAATATCCAAAGGATGATAGATACAGCTAATATAATTTGCCCTGCTCCTAAAACAAATGCTTTTGATTTTTCATAAACCGATAATATCACATTTTTCCATAGTGGAATTTTGTAATTAGGCATTTCAAGTAACAAATAGCTTTTATATTCTGATTTAATAAAATGCTTTAAAATAAAAGCTGAAATGAGAGCTGCGGCAACACCTAATAAATAAAGCCCCATAAGTACAAGTGCTTTTAAACTAAAGCCTAAAAATTGAGAATCAGGAATAATCATTTCAATCAAAATAGCATATACAGGTAAACGAGCAGCACAAGTAATAAAAGGGGTTACTAAAATAGAAATGAGTCGTTCACGATTGTTTTCAATATTTCGTGCAGCCATAATAGCTGGAATAGCACAAGCTACACCTGACATTAAAGGAACAACACTTTTTCCACTCAAACCAAATGGACGCATTAAACGATCCATTAGAAAGACCACACGAGACATATAACCTGTTTCTTCCATTATTGATAAGAAAAGGAATAAAATAGCAATCTGAGGTACAAAAATGACAACACCTCCAATTCCTGGAATAATACCATCTGCTACTAAACTGTTTATAGGTCCTGCAGGTAGGGTATCAGCTGCCCAAGCGCTAAAATCTCCAAAAAAGCCATCAATTAAATCCATTGGAACAGAAGACCAGGAAAATAAGGCTTCAAAAACTAAAAATAGAATTCCTAAAAAGATAGCAAAACCAAAAAATTTATGCGTTAAAATAGCATCGATTTTTTCAGTTAACGATTCTCGACGATCTTCTTTATATTGAACGTGATTTTCTAAAATAGTATCAATTTCTTTATATCGATCAATGGTTTCTTTTACTTGTAATCGTTTAGGAATGATTTGATATTCCTTTTTAAAAGCTTCAATACGAGCTTTATCCTGATTGTCCAAATAAAAAATATCCTTCTGAGTGATATAATGCCAAGCTAAATAAGGATTTTGTAAAGAAAATGTATTTTGAACTTCTTTTACAAGATCTTTAAAAGGTAAGGCTGGAGAAAAATGAGGATCATTTTTAATTTCAGAGAAGACACTTTTCTTTAGTTCTGTAATTCCTTTTCCTGTTCGAGCATTAGTTGTTATAATCTGAGTGTCTAATGTTTTTTCAAGATTCTTTAAATCAATGATAAGACCTTTTGACTGAGCCTCATCCATCATGTTCATCACTAAAATTACAGGAATCCCTAGATCTTTTACTTGTCCAAAAAGGAGTAAACTTCTTTTTAAATTAGAAGCATCTGCTACAACAATTACTTTGTCAGGAAAGTTTTGACTTGTTTGATCGGTTAAAATATTAAAAACAACTTCCTCATCTCTGGAAGAAGGAAAAAGGCTATAAGTCCCAGGTAAATCAATGACTTCAACAGTTTTGTCTTCAATTGAAAATTTTCCAGTCTTTTTGTCAACTGTTATTCCTGGATAATTTCCTACCTTTTGATTTAATCCAGTCAGTTGGTTAAAAATAGAAGTTTTTCCAACATTAGGATTCCCAACCAGTGCTATTTTGAGGTTTTGATTCATGTTTTTAGAAAAATTTTAAGCAATTTGAATAAGGATGCTTTTCGCTTCTCTTTTTCGTAAAGCCAATTTTGTCTCACTTTTACCATAGCAAATACAAATAGGATCTTTAAAAGGTCCTGAGTATTTGATTTCAACTTTAGTACCTGGAAGAATACCAATTTCATACAGTTTTGAAGGTAATTCGTGATCATTAAATTCTTTAATGACAGCTTTTTCACCTTTTTTAAGATCAAATAATGTTTTTTCTTCCATGACGGTATAATTAAAGTATGACAAATTTAGTCTATTTAAACTAAATCAAAATAAAAAAATACATTTAATTCTTAAATACAGCGTATAAATTAGTTGAAAAGTGAATTGAATATTATAAAAAAGATGAAAAAGAAAAAATAAAGATCTGTTAATAGAGTATAGGTGGAAGGTTATAGCCTGATAAAACCAAATAAATGAAAATAGAAGTCTTGAATTTTCATTGATCACCTATTTTCAATTTAATTTCAATAGTAATTTTAAAACCATTACTTTTGTAAATTCATATTTAAAAAAGAATAAATGGATTCTGGAGTATTGATTCAAATCGCACAATTAGTTTTGTGTTTATCTATATTAGTCGTTTTACATGAATTAGGTCACTTCTTACCTGCAAAATGGTTTAAAACAAAGGTTGAGAAGTTCTATTTGTTTTTTGATCCTTATTTTTCATTAGTAAAGAAGAAAATAGGAGAAACAGAATATGGAATTGGATGGTTGCCGTTAGGTGGTTATGTGAAAATTGCAGGTATGGTTGATGAATCAATGGATACAGAGCAGATGAAAAAAGATCCTGAACCATGGGAATTTCGTTCAAAACCAGCTTGGCAACGTTTGATTATAATGGCAGGAGGAATTATTGTAAATGTTATTCTTGGAGGTTTTATATTCGCAGGAATTTTATTTACTTGGGGTGTAAGTTATTTACCTAATGAAAATGTTGAAAATGGAATTGTAACCGATTCATTAACACAAGCGATTGGTTTTCAAACAGGAGACAAGGTTTTATCAATTGATGGAGAAAAAATAGTGAAATTTAACGATATCAATCGCTTAATTTTAGAAGGAGCAGAAGATGTTGAGGTAGATCGAAATGGGCAAATTGTTCATATTCCTATTAAAGATGAGGATGCCGTTCCTTTAATGGATTTTCAACAAGCAAATGGAAGCCTTTTTGTACCAAGAGGTCCTGTAAAAGTTGGTTTTGTAGCAGAAGATACGGCTGCTTCTAAAGGAGGTTTACAAGTAGATGATCAGGTTACTAAAGTAAATAATCAAGAGGTTGTTTTCTTTGATGAGTTTCAAAAGTTGATTAAAGCCAATAAAGGGAAAACATTAAATGTCGAAGTGTTGAGAGAAGGAAAACCTCAAAATTTAGTAATTAATGTTCCTGATTCTATTAATCCAAAAATAGGTGTGGCGCCAAGTCAAAGTTATTTAAAAGATAAAGTAGCACGTGTTGAATATGGTTTTTTAGAGTCAATACCAGCAGGGTTTAAAGAAGCGTTTACAAGCTTAGGAACTCAAGTTAAAGTTTTAGGAGGTATTTTTACTCGAGATGCAAAAATTGCTAAAAATATGGGAAGTTTTTTCTCTATTACAAAGCAGTTTGATAAAACATGGGATTGGCACCGATTCTGGATTTTAACAGGAACTTTATCCATGTTTTTAGCCTTTATTAATTTATTACCGATTCCTGCTTTGGATGGTGGACATATTGTATTTACACTATATGAGATGATTACAGGAAAGAAACCTTCTCAAAAATTTCTTGAAACGGCACAAATTATTGGAGGTATTTTCTTAATGACGTTGATGGCTGTTGTGATAGGCTGGGATGTCATAAAGAACTTCTTTTTATAAAAATTAAAAATATGTTGCATTATAATGATCTTTAAATTATATTTGCAATCGCAAAATTAGGAAAACAAATTCCTCCTTAGCTCAGTTGGTTAGAGCATCTGACTGTTAATCAGAGGGTCCTTGGTTCGAGCCCAAGAGGAGGAGCTAATAACTTGAAAAAGTTATTAACTGTTTGTTGTTAATCTGATTCCTCTTTAGCTCAGTTGGTTAGAGCATCTGACTGTTAATCAGAGGGTCCTTGGTTCGAGCCCAAGAAGAGGAGCTTAAAGAGCATCCCGAACTTATTTCGGGATGCTCTTTTTTATTAATTTTAATAAAAAAAGAAAATGAAATTTGAATTAATCAATCAAGAATATATCCAATTAAATCAATTATTAAAGCATTTGAGCTTAGTTTCAACGGGTGGTGAAGCCTTAATTGTAATTGATAATGGTGAAGTAAAGGTGAATGGTGAAGTTGAATTACGACGTAGGAATAAACTGTATAAAGGTTTTGTTGTAGAGTTTAGAGACCATAAAATTGAAATAGTATAAAAGTTAAGAATAAAGACGTATGTTGTAATAAGATGGAATAGTTAGATTTAAAAAAAGAGAAGGATCTTTTATAGAAATCATCCGTATCTTTTGGGTAAATCGTCTTTATCTTTTATAAAAAAGAACCATATCTTTTTGAGTATAGATACAGTTCTTATTATCTTAAAAATAGTATAGACTATTGTACTTTATGCCATGTTTGTGTTCTTCCAATTAAAGAGAATCCTATATATCCTCTTACATCTAATTTATCAGAACCGTTTGTTTTAATTAAGCATTTGTATACTTTTCCCGTTTTTGGATCTACAATTGTACCTCCTTCATACTCATCATCATCCAATTCCATATCACGGATAATTTCTAACCCAACTAAAGATTGATTTTTACGATCACCTTTACATTTGACACAGGTTTCAGATGCAGGTTTAATTAATAATTCTACAATTTTTCCAAAATATTGGTCTCCTTTTTTGTAAATTTCTACAATTGATTTGGCTTTACCAGTTTCATCATCTATGGTTTTCCATTTTCCAACGATACTTTGAGCATTGATAAAACTTACTGAAAAAAGCATAAATAATGCTCCGACTATGATTCTCTTCATAACTTATGTTTATGTTTGTTTTGGTCAATTTAATAAAAATAAATGAACTCTAACGAGTTTAATTGTTAAAAAACAAAGATTATACCACGATTTAAGACGAAATAAAAATGAATAACGAACAATAAAAAGTAAAAGTATATAATTCATCATTCAGAAATCATCAATATAGGTTCTAAAATTAACTTTAATTCAATTCCTCAATCTTTTTGGTAACTTTATGTTCTTTGACAGCTATTTTTTCTCTATTATATACTTCAAAATCATGCTCATGATTTTGTAAAAGATGGTCATAAGGCCCTTTAGGAGCAATTAACTTGACAAAAATAGGAGCGGTTTCGAGTATTAAAAATAAGAGCATAATAAAAGTGCTGGCAATTGAAATAGCTTTTTCTTTTTTACTTAAAGAACTTAAAGCATGTAATTGAGCGGCAACACCATTATAGCCTTTTAATACTTTAGAATCTTCTTGATAAATAGTGTCTTTTGTACTTTGAAGCTTATCTAATTTAGTTTGAATATTCTGTAATGATGATTTGCTTTCTTCACGATACTGATCACGTTCTAATTTAGCTAAATTCATTTGCTTTTCTTTTTCTTTAGCTAAAGGTCCATAACCTGCTTTTCCACTAGTGCGATCCCCTTTAGTTCCCAAACGTTCTAAATCAAATTCTTCTTGGCGTTTTAAATAAATACTGTCTTTTTCTTTTAAAGTTTGGTTAATGAGGTTGTATTCTCTTAAAAGATCTGCATTATTAGACTGATAAGTAGAATCGATTTTCGATTTAAGTGTTTTTTGATTTTCTTGATTGATTTCAACCAATTCTTTGTTAATTTCTTTTTGAAAGATACGTAGTTCAAGAGGTTTTGAAATGACAACAGCTAGAATAGAAGCTAAAATAATTCGAGGGATTGCCATGGTAAATTGTTTCCAAAACGAATTGGTTTTTCTCATAGAGGAAACAATAAATCGATCTAAGTTGAAAATCATAAGGCCCCAAACGATACCAAAGCCAATAGCCGCCCAAAGGTTATCAAAAACACTGAACAAAGCATAACCACCTGATAGAGTTGCTAATAAACCTGTGAAAAAAATAGTACCACCTATTCCAACATGTTTATTGATTTCAGATGGGGTTCTTTTTAAAATAGAAAGTGAACTTCCTGAACAATAAAGAAAGAATTGGGTTATATAAGAATATTCTTGATGTTTTTGCATGCTTTTCATCCTTGTATATAAGACGTTTTAAAAAGTAATTTGTTACAGGTTTTGTTAATTAAAACGAATAAAAAGGTTTAAAATTGTCAAAAAGGTTCAATTTTATAATAAAAACCATTTGAATCAAGACAAAAAGTCATTAAAAATAAAATAAATCAAACAAAAACAGTCAAAATGGCTGTTTTTTTTATTTGGTTATGATTTTGAATAGTAAAAATTGTAAACTTTTTAAATCATTAATACAAATTAAAAAAAAGATGAATCTAAATAATTTCACATTAAAATCACAGGAGGTTATCCAACAAGCGCAACAAATTGCGTTTTCAATGGAGAACCAAGCAATTGATACAGGTCATATTTTAAAAGCTGTTTTTGAAAAAGACCAAAACGTAACACCTTTTCTTTTGAAAAAATTAGGAGTTAACGTAGAATTAACCAAAACCATATTAGACAAAACCTTAGATAGCTATTCTAAAGTGCAAGGAGGGCAGCAACATTTATCACAAAATGCAGGGAAAGTCATCAATATAGCGCAAGAAGAAGCGAAGAAAATGAATGATGAATTTGTTTCTGTAGAACATTTGTTACTAGGTTTGTTAAATTCAGGTGATGGAATTTCCCAAATCTTAAAGGATCAAGGCGTAACAAAAAAAGCATTATTAGAGGCAATTAAGGAATTGCGAAAAGGAGAGCGTGTAACTTCAGCTTCAGCGGAAGAGACTTATAATTCATTGTCTAAATATGCCAATAATTTAAATGAACAAGCAGAGACAGGAAAATTAGACCCTGTAATTGGGCGAGATGAAGAAATTCGTCGTGTACTGCAAATTTTATCACGAAGAACTAAGAATAATCCTATTCTAATTGGAGAGCCTGGAGTTGGTAAAACCGCTATTGCAGAAGGTTTAGCACATCGAATTATCAAAGGAGATGTCCCTGAGAATCTAAAGGATAAATTATTGTATTCGTTGGATATGGGAGCTTTAATTGCAGGTGCTAAATATAAAGGTGAATTTGAAGAACGTTTGAAATCAGTAGTAAAAGAAGTAACCAATTCAGATGGTAAAATTATTTTATTTATTGATGAAATTCACACTTTAGTAGGTGCTGGAGGTGGTGAAGGAGCCATGGATGCGGCCAATATTTTAAAACCCGCTTTGGCAAGAGGTGAATTACGTGCGATTGGAGCTACAACTTTGAATGAATATCAAAAATATTTTGAAAAAGATAAAGCTTTAGAAAGACGTTTTCAAAAAGTACTGGTCGATGAACCGGATACGGAATCAGCAATTTCAATTTTACGTGGAATTAAAGAAAAATACGAAACCCATCATAAAGTACGAATTAAAGATGAGGCGATTATTGCTTCGGTAGAATTATCACAACGTTATATTGCAGACCGTTTTTTACCTGATAAAGCTATTGATTTGATTGACGAAGCTTCTTCTAAATTGCGTATGGAAATCAATTCAAAACCAGAAGAATTGGATGTATTGGATCGTAAAATTATGCAATTAGAAATTGAAATTGAAGCCATTAAACGAGAAGATGATGAGGCAAAATTAGCTTTGTTGAAGCAAGATTTGGCACAACTGAATGAAGAACGAAACGATATCAATGCAAAATGGAAGAGTGAAAAAGAAGTAGTGGAAACACTTCAATCAACCAAAGAAGAGATTGAACAGTTAAAATTTGAAGCAGAACAAGCAGAGCGTTCAGGTGATTATGGTAAAGTAGCTGAAATTCGTTATGGAAAAATGAAAGAAGCAGAAGAAAAACTGAGAGACTATGAAACAAAATTAGCTGAAAATACAGATGTTAATCGTCTTATTAAAGAAGAAGTAACACGAGAAGATATCGCGGAAGTTGTTGCGAAGTGGACAGGTATTCCGGTTACGAAGATGATTCAAAGTGAACGTGAAAAGTTGTTGTATTTAGAAGATGAATTGCATAAGCGTGTCATTGGTCAAGAAGAAGCAATTCAAGCTGTTTCCGATGCCATACGCCGTTCGAGAGCTGGTTTGCAAGATGAAAAGAAACCCATAGGTTCCTTCTTATTCTTAGGTTCTACTGGAGTTGGTAAAACGGAATTGGCAAAAGCTTTAGCAGAATATCTTTTTGATGATGAAAACAATATGACACGAATTGATATGAGTGAATACCAAGAACGTCATTCGGTAAGTCGTTTAATTGGAGCGCCTCCGGGTTATGTAGGGTATGATGAAGGAGGGCAATTAACAGAAGCAGTTCGTCGTCGTCCTTATTCGGTTGTTTTGTTAGATGAAATTGAAAAAGCCCATCCAGATACCTTTAATATTTTATTACAAGTGTTGGATGATGGTCATTTAACCGATAATAAAGGGCGTACGGTTAACTTTAAGAATACGATCATTATTATGACATCGAATATGGGAGCTCATATTATTCAAGAGAATTTTGAAAACTTAGATGGAAAAGATATTGACTCGGTTATGGAAGCAACTAAAAAAGATGTCTTTGGATTATTAAAACAAACCATTCGTCCAGAGTTTTTAAATCGGATTGATGAAGTGCTGATGTTCAAGCCACTAAGTAAAAAGGAGATTCGAGAAATTGTTCAAATTCAATTAAAAGGATTAACCAGCATCTTAGCAAAAAAAGAAATCACATTAGATGCTACAGAACAGGCCTTAGATTGGATTGCAACAAAAGGATATGAACCTCAATTTGGAGCTAGACCTTTAAAACGAGTAATTCAAACCGAAGTGTTAAATGCTTTATCAAAAGAAATTATTGCAGGTAGAGTAAAAGAAAATAGTGTAGTGTTGTTGGATTATTTCGAAGGAGAAGATCATTTAGCTTTTCGAATGGAGCCATAAAATTGAAACTAGATAATTTTTCATAATACTTTTTTTATTAAACGTGAATCTGTTCCCGAAATAAGTTTGGGAGCAGATTTTTAGTTTATAGTAGATTTAGATTTTATAATGATAGTAAATTAGTTTTCTTTATAGAGGTCTATTGGCTTTTTTCGATGTAAAGTACTTTGTTCATAACTGTAGGCCATTTCGATTAATAAAGGTTCGCTCCAAGCACGTCCAAAAAAAGAAATACCCACAGGAAGCCCATCAATAAAGCCCATGGGAACTGTAATACTAGGATAGCCTGCAATTGCAGCTGGAGAACTAGAAAAAACGCCAAAGTTATCACCATTTATTAAATCTGTTTTCCATGCGGGAGAACCTGTAGGAGCAATTAAGGCATCTAATTGATGTTCATTCATTATCTTGTCTAATCCTTTTTCTTGACTATGTTCTAATAAGGTTGATAAAGCATTTTGATATTCTTTTGAATTGAGGTTTCCTTTTTCTTGTGCCATTTTTAATAATGTATGATCAAAATATTGCATTTCAATAGAGTCTTGAAAAGTTTGAGAAATCAATTCTTCTAAATTTTGTATAGGAGCATTAGGGCCTAAATTTTTTAAATAATGATTTAACCCATCTTTAAATTCGTAGAGCATTACTTCAAAAGAAGGAGACTCCACATCAATTTCAGAAATTTGGTCAATTTCAATAATCTGGGCACCTTGTTTTTTTATATGATCAATAGCTTGTTGCATCACATTGTCTAATCGATAATTGTGTCCCATAGGAAGAGTATATAATCCAATACGTTTACCTTTTAATCCTTCTTTTTTTAAGAACTGAGTATAATTATGGTAGTTCTTGCTTTTCAAAGTTTTGGAATCTGTAGAGTCAATACCTGTTAATGTTCCTAAGCAAATGGTAGCATCTGTTACAGTTCGAGCCATAGGACCAGCAGTGTCTTGAGTAAAAGAAATAGGAATAATTCCTGTTCGACTAATTAATCCAACGGTAGGTTTTATGCCTACGATTCCATTATTATTAGAAGGGCAAACTATAGAGCCATTTGTTTCTGTTCCAATAGCTAATGTAGCTAAGTTAGCTGCAACTGCAACTCCAGATCCAGAACTTGATCCACAAGGATTGCGTGTGGTATCATAAGGATTTTTTGTTTGGCCTCCTAAACCACTCCAGCCGCTTGAAGAATAAGAACTATGAAAATTAGCTAATTCACTTAAATTGGTTTTTGCTAAAATAATCGCACCATTTTCCTTTAGTTTTTTAGTAACCCAGCTATCTTGCAAAGGGTAGGAGTTTCTTAAAATACGAGATCCAGCGGTAGTCGGTAATGATAGGATATCTATATTGTCTTTAATAACAACAGGAACTCCAAACAGAGGAGGTAATGATGTTGTGATTCCTTTTTTAAGTTGTATATCCAGTGAGTCTGCTATTTCTAAAGCTTTTGGGTTTAATTGAATAATAGAATTTAACTGAGGACCATTTTGATCCAATGAATCAATACGGTTTAAATAAGTTTGTACAAGTTCTCGAACAGTAAATGTGTCATTTAGATAACTTTGATGAATGTCTTTTATGGTAGTTTCTTCAATATTAATTTTGTCTTTTGAAAAAGAGGAGGGGTTACTATTATGACAATTTGAAATAAAAAATATTATTATAAGTGAAAGTAGTAAGTGTCTCATACCTCTAAAGATATGAAAAATTACTAAAAAAGAATTTGATCATGGATATAAAAACCGTCCTCACAATAAGTAGCTAGGTCATTTTGAATAAATTCATGAACGATAGTAGTATCTTTTTCTGGGTAAAGAAGGTGTACATTGGCTCCTGCATCAAGTGTAAAATATAGGTCAACAGCTTCTTTTTTTCTAAAATCCCAAACCTTATGGAGAACTTCTAATGTGTTGGGTTGCATAAGGATGAAATAAGGGATAGAAGTCATCATCATAGCATGTAAAGTCAAAGCTTCACTTTCAACTAATTCTCCGAAAGCTTTTAAATCTCCAGATTGTAAAATTGTTTGTAGTTTTGTAATATTTTCAAATGCTTGTTCAAAACGCCTCTGAGCATAAGCATGGTGGTGCATTAAATCATGACCTTGAGTACTTGAAACAGTTTTCTGACCTTTATGAACAATTAAAATAGTATCATTGAATTTTTTGAAAATAGGATGAATTTCAGATTGTAGAGGTTGTGCAATCAAGTTTGAACTATAATCAATTTTAGGATGTTTTCCCCATAAAATTAATCCATTATAAACTGATCTGGAAGCACTTCCAGAACCTAAACGAGCTAAGAAGGAAGCTCTTTTTAATTTTTCCTCTTCTGAATAATTAGCACCCATTTCTTTTTCCAATTCGACTAAACATAATGCTAAAGCACTCATTCCACTAGCAGAAGATGCAATACCACTACTATGAGGAAATGTGTTTTCTGTATGAATTTCAAATTGTAAAGTATATAAATAAGGACAAAATTCAGCT
The DNA here is from genome assembly GCA_001880285.1 of Flavobacteriaceae bacterium UJ101. Lineage (NCBI taxonomy): Bacteria > Pseudomonadati > Bacteroidota > Flavobacteriia > Flavobacteriales > Flavobacteriaceae > Flavobacteriaceae bacterium UJ101. The sequence goes on from CP016269.1 coordinate 1,650,521, forward strand.
ATTTTTGAGAAAAAAGTATGAATCTTTTTATTGAATGTTTCATTTTCTTTTCCTTCAAAAATGACACTTGATTTAAAACGTAAATCTTTGGTTCTCTTAGGTCTAAAATGTAAAGTCGTGTGAGTTCGACATTGACTTAAGGTATACGATATAGATGGATTGGCAGGAATTTGATTTTCCATTTTTCCCCAATATTTGACTAAAGCAATATTAGAAGGGCTTGAAGCAGATACGTCTCCTTGAATTATAGTGTCATTGCTTTTAAAAGTTTGAGGAATATAATCGGCCATTATTTTTTAATTGAATCGTTTTTATTAGAGTTATTAGGCTTCTTTTTAGATTTAGAAGGGCAATATTTGCTGTTCCAATCATCTTTGTCAACATATACTTTTGATTGAACAGAAAAGGCTCCTTTAAAAGTTTTACGTATTTTTCTTAAATCAGTTTCCATCTTTTTAGAAGTGAAATAGTTTCCTACGTAAACTTTATAATTAGGCGTTTCATATCGAACAGAAGCATGAATACTTGGGTACATTTTAGAAAATTGTGCTGCTTTAAAATCAGCTTCAGCTTTACTCTTAAAACGATCTAATTGAATTTTGTAACCGGGTACTAATCCATTTTTAGGGTAGGGGTGGCAAATATCTTTAGGAGTTTCTTCCGCTATAATTCTTCCTCTGTTAGAAGCTCTTTTTTTTACGATAAGACTATCAATAGAGGCATCTTGTTCCACTATTAAATTGCTGTTTTGTATTTTTTGTAGAGGTTGTATAGAGTCATTTATTTGTGAAAATACCCAAAAAGATAGAAAAAATAAAATGCCTAAAAGTATATTTTTCATAAATCGATTTCTAAATTCAGGTGTAAATGTACTTAATTTTTTTTAAGTCTTTTTGATTGTTTAGTTTTTAAATTGAACAGAAAATGCTCCTGCATATTTTGAACGTAATTTTAGTGCCGCTTCATCAGCTTCGGCTTCTGAATTATAAATCCCAGTATAGACTTTATATCGAGGTGTTTCGTATCGAATTTTAATAGGGAGTAATGGGAATTGACTCTTAAATTCATCTACAAGTTTATCTGCTTCCTTTTTTGTCTCAAATCGATCTATTAATACAGAGTAATAATATAACCTTTTTGGAGGTTTTGAAATAGTTTTCTCTGGAGTGTTGTTTTTTATTGAAAGAGGAATTGCAGGCTTTTTTATATAGGTTATATCAGAAGATTGATTGGGAGTAGTTACCTTTTTGGTAGTGTTACAGCTCAATAGAAAAATGAATCCAGTTATTAAGAAGAGATGTCTCATGTTATAGTATATAGTGAATTACGTCATTATAACGATAAAAATTAAAAAAAGATTGTGGGGGAGAAGGTTAAATTAACAATGATTAACAAAGTTATAAATGAAAATTCCTTTATTCAAAAACACCTGAATACACTTCTAAAATTTCTTTTTCTAGTTTTAATAGATCCATTTTTTTCTCTAAAAGATTTTTTCTAGAGTTAATAAAAGCAAAAAGTTGGTCAATATTGGTTTTAGGAATGGTAGTGTGATTTTCTAACAGTGAGATGTTTTTTTTGTACAGAGTATGTTTTTTAAGGAGGTTTTGTATTTGTAATTTAATATAGGTGTTTTCTTCTTGGTGTTTTTTATTTTGATATTGTTTTAAAAGACTAAGGTTTTCTTTTTTAATGGCTAATTCAGCTTCTTTTAAGCTTTTTTTACGAGGAATGAGTAACCCAATTCCTAGTGAAACATTTTTTCTAAATTCAGGAGTATCCAAATCTCCAGCTTCTATTTGAAAGAAATCAATAATCTTTCTGTTTTTTTCCTTTTCAAGATTGTGAGATAAATCAAGAAGTTTTTCCTTATAAAGTAATTCCTCAATTTCAGTATTCTTTTTTGTAAAATAAGAAGAATCATTATCATTCAATTTTTCTTTGAAATTTTCAATTGAAAAATGATTATGGAAACTATTATAATCAAAAACAACATCTTTTTTTTCTAATAAAGAGTGTAAAGTCTCTTCATTTAGTTGACGTTCAGCTATATTTAGCTCTTTTTTTAACTGTATATCGAGTGTGGTCTCTTTATTTTTTAATAAATCATTAAAAAGTTTAGTATTAGAAGAAGATAGATTGGTTAAAAGCTTTTTTTCTGTATCAGTAATTAATAATAGACTGTCCAAAAGAACTTGTTCTTTCTTTAATATGTAAGAATTCATCCAGGTAAGATACCCCAATTGTATTTTTTCATTTTGGAGAATATCTAATTCATCATATTTTTCTAATAATGACATATATTGTTTTTCATAATCACGAGTTTTTTTATTAGAAGTGGAAAAACGAACGGAGTAGGATTGTTTCCCTATTTCAAAATCTTTGGTTTGAGACCGAACCGAAATTTCAGTAAAAAAATTAGGTTTATAGGATGTTGTTTTTTTATAAGATGTTGATTTTTTTTGAAGTTCCGTTATAAAAGTATTATACGAAATGGTCTCTTGAGCAGAGAGGATACTCAATGAAAGTATAAACGAAAAGATAAAGAATCTATATTGAAATAGTGTTTTCATGTTTTATAAGGTTTTTATTCTATGGAAATAATTACTTTTTCATTTAGAGAAAAGCGGTTATTTTCAGGAATGGTAATAGTTAATTCTTTTCCATAGGTTTTAATTTCAGGAAATTTTCGTAGTCTTTCAGGAATTTCAATAATTCTTTGTCCAATACTTTTTACATCGCCATTACATAGAAAAGTTTCTTCATCAAAGGTCGAAACAAGAAGCGTGTCATTTTTTTGAAGATTTAGACGGATATCTTCATGTATAAATCCTTTTACGATGGATGGGTGTGGTTCATAAATAGTAAGTAAGGTATCAAAAGCAGAGGTGTTTTCGCCTTGTTTACACAAAATAGTTCCTACAACTCCATCTATAGGGGTTCTAATTTCGAGTTGTTTCATTTTACTGGAAATTAAGTTGATATCATTTTTAATGATTTCCTCACGAGTACTGATTAATTCTTTAGATTGAAGAGCGGTTTGTCTAATCTGTTTAAGGTCTGTATTAAATTTTTGGTTTAATAATCTTTTTTGTTGATATAAAATATCCAGTTGATGATTGATTTCCGAATAATTTAAGTTTTTAGAATCTTCTCCTATGATTTTTTCAAGAGCTTCTATTTGAAATTTCTTGTCCTTTTTTAATTGTGAAATTTGTAAATCGAGCTGTTTTAACTGCTGATTTAAAGTAAGTCTTAGGGTTTGTTCTTGTTGATTGTATAGTGTTTGTCCATCTTGTTTTTCTAATGAAAGACCTTCTAAAGCTAAAGAGTTGTTTTTTAATTCTTTTTCTAATTCTATATGTGTTGCAGTTAAGAGTAAATCTCCCGCTTTTACATGGTCTCCTGTATTCACAAAAACCTCATTAATTTTCACATTTTCTTTAGTGTTAATTTCAGTTTCTTTATTGGTGACTACTCCATAGAAAGTAACGGTTTCATTATTTACACGATCATTGATGAACCACAGTAAAACAATGGTTATGTAGGTGAAAATATGAATAGGTGTTAAGAATTTATTTTTAATAAAGGTCTTCATTTTTTGCAAATTTTATTTTGATATTTGAAATAAAAGAAAGTTTTTCTAAATTGTTAATCAATTGAATTGCAGACACATGCTGTTTTAGCTTTATAGAGTAAGTATAGTCTAATACCTTTTTTTCTTTTTTAGTAGGAGGATCTGTTGTGTTGTCTTCAAAAAGATTTTTTTTAGATAGACATTCTGTTAACGAATAAGTAGAACAGTTTTGATTGAGAGCATCAATGGTTTTTAATACTTTCGTCTCCTCAGAATCTGTTGTGAATTTTAAAATACCTTCTTTGTCATTATTTCGTTGTATGATATTAGGAAAACTGTAGTGTAACAAAATAGCTACGATACAAAAAAACAATGTGCCTATTGTGGCTATCATAACTCCAGTTACCCCACAAGCAATTCCAGCAGCTAGTGAAGCAAATACAAAGCAGATGTTTCTAGGGTTTTTAAGGTTAGTTCGGAATCGAATAATAGATAAAGCCCCTAGCATACCTAAACCTCTTGCAAGACTGTCTCCAACGGCCTGTACAATAACACATGAAATAATTCCTATTAAAAAAAGAGTTTGTGTAAAATGATTTGAATTATAAGGCTCTTTTTTCGTAAATTCATACGTGAAAGATATAAGAGCTGATAATGCAAAACTCAGCAATATAATGATGAGTATGTTTATTGAGGAATGTTCAGATGTATTTTGCTTTAGAATTTCAAACATAGTTGTATGGTTATTTTGGGTTTATTTTGGCGCAAGTTAAACCTTAATTATGGAAAGAAAAACGTTTATTTATCAGTTATACTGTATGGTACATTATTAGAGAAAAACAGCTCAAATTCAGGGTGTTAATGTTGTGTAATAATAGGGTTTTTATAGGGTGGATTAATGAAATGATGATAAAATTGGGTTTTTCTTAATAATGTGCTGTTTTTTAGGGTTGAATATTGATGAAATGATGAAAAGAGGTTTTTAAAAGTTATAAATTCAAATTTAGCCCCGCTTTTTTTTATTAACATAGTATTAACTTATGTGTAAGATGTGTTTCTTTAAAATATGAAACAAAGCATTATTTAGAATGGTTATAAATTTAAAACGCTTGTGATTTAAATCATAAATTAGTTTTACAAAACTAAAGTTTAATACTACATTTGTAGCTATTAATTGAGAGAGAATACAATACTAGAATCAAATGATAAAACATAAAACAGTGTATTTTAAACGTTTATTTGTTCTGAGTTTAATACTGGTTTCGTCAGTGTTATCTGCGCAAGATGGTGATGAAAAAAATGGGTATGGACTCTTTGATGATAAGTGTACTTCTTGTCATAAAATTGGAGGAAAGTTAATTGGACCTGATTTAACAGGTGTAACTGAAAAATACGATGCAGAATGGTTGCAGAAATGGATCTTAAATAACAAAGCTTTAATAGAAAGTGGAGATGCCAAAGCAATTGAAGCAGCTAAATTTGATCCAAATTCTGAAATGGATGTTTTTGAGGGGCAGCTTTCAGAACAAGATGTTAATGATATTATAACATGGTTAAAAGACCCTGTAGAGATTGATACTGATGGTGATGGTATTCCTGATCCTAAAGATAAATGTCCTACAGAAGCAGGTGTTAAAGAAAATAAAGGGTGCCCTGCAGAACCAGTTGTAGATACTGCAAATGCTGGTGGTGATATGCCAACAAAAATTCTTTTAGTAGGGTTTGGTGTAATTGCTGTTTTATTATTGTGGTTATTGTACAAAGTTTTCTCTTTAGTGAACGTAATGACAGCACAAGTTCAGAGTGCAAGTGGAGAAGAAGTTCAGAAAAAGGGTGTAGTAGAATTATTACAACAATACAGACCAGCTGTTAATTTCCTTATTCTATTATTTGGATTATTCGCAATGAAAGCCATTTTTGGTTGGTTATTAAATATTGATGTGAATAAAGGATATGCTCCAGAGCAACCGATTTATTTCTCACATAAAGTTCACGTAGGAGATAATGGTATCGACTGTCAATATTGCCACTCTTCGGCTAAACATAGTAAAACATCAGGAATTCCTTCATTAAATGTTTGTATGAATTGTCATATGTCTATTAATGAGTTTACTGGGGAGTTAGATAACGATCGTATCGATGGAACCAAAGAAATGCATAAGATTTATGATTATATCGGATACGATTTAGACAAAGTTGAATATACAGGTGAACAAAAACCAATAGAATGGAAACGTATTCACAATATGCAAGACTTTGTTTACTTTAATCACTCACAACACGTGGTGGCTGGTGAGAAAGCAATTAAAAAGGCCATTAAAGAAGGGACAGTTCCTAATATTAAAAATATTAATCCAGAACTAGACGATTCACAAGTATGTTTTGCTTGTCATGGAAAAGTAGATCAAATGGAAGTGGTTGAAATGGCCAATGATTTCACTATGGGATGGTGTATAGAATGCCACCGTACTACTGAAGTAGATGGTTCAAGTGAATACTATAAAGCTCATGATTATGATAAAATGCATGAGATGGCTAAAAAAGCACATGGTGAACAAGGTGATAAAATGACTGTAGCTACTATTGGTGGTCTAGAGTGTGGAAAATGTCATTATTAATTAATTAGAAAAGTATAAAGAGGTTTTAATAATATGGCTTCAAATAAACAATATTGGAGAGGTTTCGCAGAATTAGAAGACAATACTTTAATTGAAAAATTAGAGACGTCTAATGAATTTCCAGAAAACCTTCCTACAGATGAATTTTTAGGAAACAAACAAGGATTGGATACAACCAAAACCTCAAGACGTGATTTCTTGAAGTTTGTAGGTTTTTCAACAGCAGCAGCTACATTAGCTTCATGTGAAGGGCCTGTAATTAAATCAATTCCTTATGTAATTAAACCTGAAGATGTTACTCCAGGAGTTGCAAGTTATTATGCAACAACTTTAATGAATAATGGAGATTTTGCCTCCATTTTAGTGAAGACTCGTGAAGGACGTCCAATTAAAATAGAAGCAAATGATTCTGCTAAATATTATGGAGCTACTTCTGCAAGAGTGCAAGGTTCTGTTTTATCGCTATATAATAATGAGCGTTTAAAAACACCTTTTGTAAAAGGTAAAGAAGCTGACTTTTATGAAGCGGATAAATTTGTAATGGCTGGTTTATATAAAGCTGCTGGAGCTGGAAAACAGATCGTGATTCTAACACCTTCTTATCCAAGTCCGTCATTCAAAAAATTAGTAGAAGACTTTAAAACTAAATTTCCAACAGCCAAACAAGTAGTTTACGACGCTATTTCTGATTCAGCTGCAATTGATGCTTATGAAGAATTTGCGGGTGTTCGTGCATTACCTTCCTATGATTTAGAAAAAGCTAAATTAGTAGTATCATTTGGTGCAGATTTCTTAGGAGATTGGAATGGTGGAGGATATGAAAAGTCTTACATCAAAGGTAGAAAACCAGGGAAGGATATGGCACGTCATATTCAAGTAGAAGCTAATATGTCCATGACAGGAGCGAATGCGGATACTCGTTTCCCAATGAAACCAACTAATGTTGAAAAAACATTAGCTAATGTATATCAAATATTAACAGGAGGTAGTTCTACAGATAAAGTAGCAGGTGCCATTGCTAAAGAAATTAAAGGAGCAGGAAGTAATGCTGTAGTATTAGCTGATGGAAGTAAAGAAGCTTATACAATTGCATATACTATTAATGCATTAATTAATTCACAAGTAATTAATACTTCAAAAGCTGTTTTAGTAAAAGAAAGTAATGATAAAGCATTCAACCAATTTGTAGCTGATTTAAAAGCAGGACAAGTAGGTGCTGTTTTAAACTTTAATACCAATATAGTATACTCTGCTCCTAATACTGCGGAAATCAAAGAAGCATTGAAAAAAGCAGATTTAAGAGTATCATTTAATATCTTAAAAGATGAGACAAGTGATGTGATGAATGTTTTAATGCCTTCAACACATTGGTTAGAGTCTTGGGGAGATGCAAACCCTGTTACAGGTGTTTATACACTAATGCAGCCTACCATTCGTCCATTATTTAAAGGAATTCGCCAGTTTGAAGATTCTTTAATGAAGTGGGCTGATATAGCGGGTACTTATTATGATTATATGAAAGCAAATTGGGATGGAGCTATTTTAGCAAAATCTTCAATAAGCAAATTCAATAAAGCATTGTATGATGGAGTGATTGAAACTTCTGATACATTTACAGCAGGAACAGCAACTGGAACTGTTGCAACCGCTGTTTCTAAATTAGCGGCTTCTAAAGCGGGTGCTACAGAATTATTATTATATACCAAAGCAGGTATTGGTAATGGTAGTGAATTTCATAATCCATGGATGCAGGAATTCCCTGATCCGATTTCACGTACTTCTTGGGATAACTATGTTACCATGTCGTATGCAGATGCAAAAGAGCATGGATTATTGAATACCAATGAAATGAACGGAGCAATGAATGGAGGTTATATCAATCTAACGATTGGTAAAACTAAAATTGAAAAAATTCCTGTTTTAGTTCAGCCAGGACAAGCAAAAGGTTCTTTAGGATTGGCCGTAGGATATGGTCAACAATCACCTAAATTAGCTGAGGCAATTGGTCAAAAAGATACAATAGGAGTAAATGCTTATCCTGCTTATAAAAACTTTAATAAAGCACAAAATGTTTCATTTGAAAAAGTAAGTGGACAACATGGTTTCGCCTGTATCCAATTACAAAACACCTTAATGGGACGTGATAAAATCATGCGTGAAGTAACATTAGCTGATTTTATCAACAAAAAACCAGAAGAGTGGAATGAAGTAGAAACATTGGCAACACATAATGGTAAGGAACATGTTTCTACCATCGATTTATGGACAAGTTTTGATCGTTCAAGTGGACATTATTTTAATATGTCAATCGATTTATCAGCTTGTACAGGTTGTGGAGCATGTGTAATATCATGTACAGCAGAGAATAACGTTCCTGTTGTAGGAAAACATGAAATACGAGTTTCTCGTGATATGCAATGGTTGAGAATTGACCGTTATTATTCTTCTGATCCAACATTTGAAGAAGATGCAGAAAAAGCTGAGAATTTAGAAGGTTTAGGTTTAGTTGATTATTTAACAGGTGCAGAAGGTTCTAATGGATCATTACCTGGAAATGCTGAATTAGAAATTCCTCAAGCAGAGAATCCTCAAGTTGCTTTCCAACCTGTAATGTGTCAACACTGTAACCATGCACCATGTGAAACAGTATGTCCAGTAGCAGCAACATCACACGGAAAACAAGGTCAAAATCAAATGGCTTATAACCGATGTGTAGGTACTCGTTATTGTGCAAATAACTGTCCATATAAAGTACGTCGCTTTAACTGGTTTAATTATGCAAATAATGATCAATTTAACTTCAATATGAATAACGATATGGGACGTATGGTATTGAATCCAGACGTAGCGGTTCGTTCTCGAGGAGTTATGGAAAAATGCTCTATGTGTATTCAAATGACACAGGCAACTATTTTAAAAGCGAAAAGAGAAGGAAGAGCTGTTAACACAGATGAGTTTAAAGTAGCTTGTTCTACAGCATGTCCAACTAATGCAATTGTTTTTGGTGACATAAACAATGAAAATGATGAGATTGTTGCTAAGCTACAAGACAAGAGACAATATTACTTATTAGAACACATTGGAACAAAGCCAAATATGTTCTATCAAGTAAAAGTTCGAAATACAGGAAAGAAAAGTTAAATTTTTAATAGTAAGAAATTATAATAAATATGTCAGGTCATTACGAAGCACCGATTAGGGTTCCATTGATTTTAGGTGATAAAACCTATCATGATATTACGGAAGATATAGCCAGACCCGTTGAAGAAAAAGCTGGAAAGCTATGGTGGATAGCATTTTCGATTGCATTTGTTACCTTCCTATGGTTAATAGGATGCGTTTCTTATACAATTGGAACGGGTATTGGAGTTTGGGGATTAAACAGGACGGTTAACTGGGCATGGGATATTACCAACTTTGTATGGTGGGTAGGTATCGGTCACGCCGGAACATTAATCTCAGCCGTATTACTATTATTCCGCCAAAAATGGAGAATGTCAATTAACCGTTCCGCAGAGGCCATGACTATTTTTGCCGTGGTTCAAGCAGGATTATTCCCGGTAATTCACATGGGACGTCCTTGGTTAGGTTATTTTGTAATGCCAATTCCAAATGCATTCGGTTCTTTATGGGTGAATTTTAATTCTCCATTACTTTGGGATGTATTTGCCATCTCAACCTATTTATCAGTATCTTTAGTATTCTGGTATATTGGTTTAATTCCTGATTTTGCTATGTTACGTGACCGTGCAAATAAACCTATTACAAAAAAGATCTATAGTATCTTATCTTTTGGTTGGGGAGGTAAAGCAAAGCACTGGCAACGTTTTGAAGAAGTATCATTGGTATTAGCAGGATTAGCAACACCATTAGTATTCTCAGTACATACCATTGTATCATTTGACTTCGCAACTTCCGTTATACCAGGTTGGCATACCACGATTTTCCCTCCATATTTTGTTGCTGGGGCGATTTTTTCAGGATTTGCAATGGTACAAACTTTATTAATTGTAGCGAGAAAAGTATGTCATTTAGAAGATTATATTACAATTCAACATATTGAATTAATGAATATTGTAATCATGGTAACAGGATCTGTGGTAGGGGTAGCCTATATTACAGAGTTAGTGATTGCATGGTATTCAGGAGTAGTATACGAGCAATATGCCTTTTTAAATAGAGCAACAGGACCATTTGCATGGGCTTACTGGGCTATGATGTCTTGTAACGTATTCTCTCCACAATTTATGTGGTTTAAAAAGTTGAGAACTTCTATTTCGTTTACATTCTTCTTAGCATTAATTGTAAATATCGGAATGTGGTTTGAGCGATTTGTAATTATTGTAACTTCATTACACAGAGATTATTTACCATCATCATGGACCGGTTTTGCACCGACGTTTGTAGATGTTGGAATTTTTATAGGAACAATCGGATTTTTCTTTGTACTATTTTTATTATATGCAAGATCCTTCCCAATTGTTGCACAAGCAGAATTAAAGACGATTTTAAAATCATCAGGTGAAAGTCAAAAAAAGTTAAGAGATGAACATGGAGAACACTAAAACAATATACGGCTTATATAATGATGACGATGTTTTAATGGACGGGATTCATCATATACAAGAGAAAGGCGTAGAAATTAAAGAAGTTTATACACCATTTCCAGTACACGGTTTAGATCATGCTTTAGGGTTGAAAAAAACACGTTTATCTGACTTAGCATTTTGCTATGGTGTTTACGGATTATGTTTAGCTATATTTATGACTTGGTACATCATGACATATGATTGGCCACAGGATATTGGAGGGAAACCTTCTGTACATTTTGGAGGAAGTATTCAAGCATGGTTAAGAAGCATGCCAGCATTCGTTCCTGTAATGTTTGAGCTTACTGTTTTTTGTACGGCTCACTTAATGTGTTTAACCTATTTATTTAGAAATAAGTTATTCCCAGGAGCTAAACCTCAAAATCCAGATGTTCGTACTACAGATGATATGTTTATGGTTGAAATCGAGGTAGATGATAATCAAGAAGAAGTAATTCAGATTTTGAAAGACTCTGGAGTAGTAGAAATATCAACAAAATAAGAAACAGAAAAGATGAAAAAATATATAAAATCAATCGCTATTTTAGGTTTTGCATCCATGATGTTATCTTCTTGTTGGATTGATAAATCAGAACCTAATTATGTGTTCATGCCGAATATGTATTATTCAGAAGCATATGAACCTTATGCAAAGGCAGAAAGACCTTGGGATGATCGAGAAAATACTGTAGAAGCTTTTAAAGATGGTATGACTGCTTTAAAGCCAGTTGCAGGAACAGTTCCAAGAACAGAAGGTGATATTTTACCTATGGATTTGCCTAATACACCAGAAGGTTATGCAACTTCTAAAACGATTACACAATCACCTTTACCTTTAGATGAGAAAGAGGCTGATTTAGAAAGAGGAGAATACCTTTATGGAATTTATTGTGCGGTATGCCACGGAGCTAATGGTGATGGAAAAGGTATCTTAGTACAAAATGATAAAATAAAAGGGGTCCCAAATTATAAAGATCGTTCTTATATAACAGTAGGAAGTGCTCATTGGGTTATTACCAATGGTAGAGGAATCATGGGATCACATGCTTCTCAATTGACATCTAAAGAAAGATGGCAAGTAGCAGAATATGTGATGAAATTAAAAGGAGAATAATTTAGGTTGCTAATATAAAAGAAATACAATGTTTAAATTTCCATTTGGATTAAAAGCAATATCAGGAGTTTTAATAGTAGTTGGATTGTTAGCTTTCATAGTTGGAACTTACCAATCAAGCACAGCTGCACATGATATTGAAGAAAACGGTTATAAATCTGAATATTTAGAAGCTCATCATGAGCATCAAAAAGAAATAAATGATGAAATGATTGCTAGCGGAGACAGTCCGGCATTAGTTTTAGAAGAACATAATGCTGAAACGGAAGCAAAACACATTCATCATGCATACAATCAAATGAAGAATAAGCCATGGACTGCTATTTATATTGCAGCAATTATGTTCTTATTGATTTCATTAGGTGCATTATTTTTCTTAGCAATTCAACATGCAGCAAGCGTTGGATGGTCGATCATTCTTGTTCGTATTATGGAAGGTATTGCAACCTATTTGCCCATTGGAGGTGCTATTTTCTTTATTCTATTAGTTATATCTGGAATGCATTTTAATCATCTATTTCACTGGATGGATGAAAGTTTATTGAATAAATTTATGATTATAGGTGCAGATGGAACAAAAGAATATGTTGCTGAAATGGTAGATGGAGCAATTCCTAATCCAGATTATGATTCTATTTTAGCAGGGAAAGAAGCTTATTTAAATGTACCATTCTGGTTAACGAGAGCAGCTATTTACATAGGAGGATGGATTTTCTTCTTATTTAAATTAAAAGGTCTTTCTATGAAGTTAGATGCTAATCCATTTGATAAAGAAATCTTTATTTCTCAACGAAATTGGTCAGCAGGATTTATTGTGTTCTTTGCTGTAACCTCTTCTATGTTGGCATGGGATTGGATTATGTCATTTGACCCACACTGGTTCTCAACTTTATTCGGATGGTATACATTTGCAAGTTACATGAGTTGTGTATTAGCTGTGATTATTTTAGTGTCTGTATTCTTGAAAGCACAAGGTGTCTTCCCTGAATTTAATGATAATCATTTACATGATTTAACTAAATTTATGTTTGGATTCTCATTATTATGGACTTATTTATGGTTCTCACAATTTATGTTGATATGGTACGCTAATATTCCAGAAGAAGTAACGTATTATTATGCACGTTTTGATGAGCACAAAGTACGCTTCTTAGGAATGTTGATTCCGAACTTCGTAATGCCATTATTAATATTAGTAAGTTCATCTATCAAAAGAAATTATAAAGTTGTTTGTAGTATGGCATTTGTTGTGATTTTTGGTCACTATTTAGATTTCTTTACTATGATGGAACCAGGTTCAGTAGGAAGCTTTGCTAATATTGGATTTGCTGAAGTAGGTGCTTTCTTGTTCTTTGCAGGATTATTTATCTTTGTGATATTTAGTGCTCTTACAAAAAGACCTTCTCAACCAAAAGGAAATCCACTACATCATGAAAGTGAAATTTATCATTATCCTTTCTAAGGTTTGATAATATAAATGATATAAAAAGAAGCTTATAACATGACTTATAAGCTTCTTTTTTTGCTTTATAATAAATTTTTTTAGATCACATTAATTGTTCTTTCATAATATCTAATTTTTTATTTTTACATAATTATAATTTAAAACATATAAAAATGAAAAAAGATTATTTTTACGGGAAGTTATTTATGATGTTACTATGTACATCACTATGGATGAGTTGTTCAGATGATGATGATAAAGATCCTTGCTCAGCCTCCGAAAATGTTAATTTAGTAGATACAGATAAGGATGGAATAGTTGATAATTGCGATGAAGATGATGATAATGATGGGATTTTAGATGAAGCAGATAATTGTCCTCTTGTACCAAATGCAGACCAGTTGGATATTGATCAAGATGGAATAGGGGATGTTTGTGATGAAGAAGTGATTGGTAGATGTGCAGATGATTCTTTTGTAATTAGTTTTACTGATCCTCTTGTTGAATCAACAGTAAGAACAGAATTGGGAAAATCAACAGGAGATATTACGTGTGGAGATGCAAAGACAGTAAAGGTTTTAGATTTTGGTAATGCCGGGGTTAGCAATTTAGAAGGTTTAGAGTATTTTGTTAATTTGGAAGAATTGAATTTGTTTGGAAATAATGTTGAAGATATTTCTTCTTTAGCAAGTTTAACAAAATTGAAATTTTTAAGTTTAGCATACAATCCATTAGCTAATACAGATTTATCTCCGTTATTAAATATGGTTGAAATGGAAGCATTTGTTTCAATTAATTCACAAGTTCAAGATATTTCAGCACTAAAAAACATGAAGAAATTAACATATTTAATGATTTTTTCAAATGCTATTAAAGATTTGTCTCCATTAGATGGTATGACCGAATTAGAGAATTTAATGATCAGTGGTAATCCTTTAGAAGGTAGTTTAAAGGCTTTAGGATCGATGAAAAAATTAGAAAAATTGAGTTTAAGTAATTGTAATTTGAATAATGATCAATTAGAAGAATTATCTAATGGTTTACTTTCTGAAACATTGACTAATTTAACTTTGGGAGGAAATAATTTTAATAATCCAGAAGTGCTTGAAAACTTAAATTTACCTAATTTATTAGGGTTATCATTATACGAGAATGATATAAGCATAGTTCCTTTATTATCAAAATTAACTAAGCTTGAAACTTTGGATATTGATGAGTCAGGAGTGTCAAATATTGAAAATTTATCAGTGTTAACTAGTTTAAAAGATCTTTCATTAGGTAAAAATCAAATAGAAGATGTTACACCACTCTATCAATTATCTAATTTAACGTTATTAATGATTTATGAAAATCCAATTGTTGAAGTAAAAAAGCAAGAGTTAAGAGAAAAACTTCCAAATTGTTATATAACATTTTGATCATAAATTTAAAAGTCTCCTTAAATTTTAAGGAGACTTTTTTTAGTGTAATAAAGTAGCATATTGCATTTTAATTTATAATAATCCATGATGATCCATTATAAAAATAAAAAGCATTTGTGGTATTATCATAAACAATCATACCTTTCTTATCCTTACCGTCAGAAAAGTTGTCTAAATTGTCTTTATTGGTTACTCTAGGAATTAATAGCCCTTTAGTTGTTGAATCAATTTGTAATTGAGCACCTGTTTCAATGTTATTATCCGAATATAAGCCAGTGCGGTATTCATTGCTACCGTCTGTGGCGTCATTTTTATCATTATCTGTTTGTTGATCAACAATAGTTACTCCATTTGAAGAACCATGACTTGTTAAATCAGCAATTAATAATTGATTAGCATTATCGTTAATGCCTGACATTTGTGCATGAGTTAATCCAAACAATAAGCTTGTGATAGTATATAATATTATTTTCTTCATAAGCTTAGTTTTTAGTACAAATTGGGACATAAACAGGAGTTGATATAGTGGGTTTCCCAGCAGGACTTATTCCACTTCCTTCAGCAATAGGGTCTCCATTTCCAGTATTAGGACCAGTTCCAGTATCATCAGCTGCCCAAACAGCCAAATTGCCATCTATTATTGCCATAACACCTTTAAGATTACCTGGTGTAGAAAAATCAACTGTTGTTGGGTCAGAAACTTTAATTTCGTATTCATGATACCATCCAGTATCATCAGTATGACTATAAACATTTCCTTTGTTTGTAACAAAATGACCTGTATCAGATTGTGCTACTCCAACTTTTACGACTTTTTCATCTGAATCTAAAGCTCTATCAATAGGAGTAAGAGTTAATGCTAAGGGAGTTGTAAAATCAGTACCAGTTAGTCCATAATAGCTAAGAGCACCTATTAAATATAAATCACCATTGTTTAGGGTAATCATAGTAGGTGTTATATTTCGAGGTTTTCCCCCAGAATCAACATCAGCTATACCTGAGGTAAACGTATGAGATTGAACATTAGTAGGATCAGTTTCCCAATAGTATAATTTAGTATCACCTGTTGCCCAAGCATAATTTATGTAAGTAGTTCCTCCAGAGGTTCCATTTCCACCACCCGCTACTATATTAGTAATGGTTACTGCATCTAAAGAAGCAATTTTTGAAAAAGTGTCAGATGATAGACTAGAAGTATAATAAACATCACCATTTACATCTAAAATACTTGTCCCACCACTTTTTGAAACTTGAACTTTTGTAATGGTTCCTCCTGAATATGAAGTAGCTTTTGTCCAATTAGCACTTCCTCCTAATTGATAATACAAGCCATCAGTAGTTCCAACTACAGCATATAGCGCAGTAGTACTATTGGTTGCTGTTAAATCAGCATATAATACGGATCCTGAAGGCCAAGGACCGTTAATAACGTTAAAATCATAATTGAATTGATCAGTCATCCCTTCAAATTGATTAAAAACTCTTCCCGCAACCATTAATTCTCCAGAGTCAGTCACAAGAAAGCTCACACCATTTTGACCTGTAACTTCTATAGATTTTACAGTTTCAGTTGTATAACCATCCCCGCATTGAATAGAGGCTCCAGTTGAAGCACATAAGTTAACCCACTTTTTTCCTGCATATATATTGACACAGGCATCATCGATGTCGTAAATCATCAATCCATCAGTAGGGTCTGTTACTAATGTATGATTGGTAAGCCTAGGAAGAAGTAATCCTTTTGAATTGGATTCGATTTCTAGAGCAGCACTGGCATCAATTGTATTCCCTGTATTTATTCCAATTTGACCATACATACTCCCTCCAATAAAAATAGTTAATAGTAATTTTTTCCCCATAATCATTTAATTTTTAAAGGTCATTATAAGAAAAATTCTAAATAAGAATTGATTATTTAGTCTAAAATCCTTTAACATTCGCTTAACAAATGATATTCATGATATTTATCATGTTTTTAATAAGCTTATCATCATGGATGAAACATGATTTTTGATTTGTTTATGGGGAAATATTTATATTATGATGGTAGTATAGAAAGTAAAATTAATTAAGTATAGGCTTTAATAAATAAAAAGACTTCTAATCAATTAGAAGTCTTTTTACTTTGGAATTATGATAATCTATTTAGCATATGCTCCTGATGAGTAGGTTAGTTCATAACTATGTGTGTAAATTTCGAAAACAATACCAAAAGGATCTTCCACATAACACATTTTATAAGGTTTATCGTTAGGATAATATTCTCGAATAGGCATTCGTTGTTTTCCTCCTGCAGCAACTATTTTTTCGACAAGAGAATCAATTTCTGGATCTTGAACACAAAAGTGAAAAAGCCCAGTATTAAAAGGATTGAAATCAGGAGCTTTTTTAACTCCTGTTGGATGATTTGGGAAAGAGAATAATTCTACACCAATACCATCAGAAGTTGATAAATGAGCAATTTGAAACGTTTCCCATTCTTCTCCGAAAACATCAATGCACATTTGTCCGATAGCTGTATTTCGCTCTTTCTTCACGATAGAAGGCTCCATGATAATATACCAGCCCATAACATTAGAGTAAAATTCTACAGCTTTATGTAGATCGGGAACTGTGATTCCAATATGTGAAAATGATTTTGGGTAATTTTTGTTGACTTTATCCATTTTTTATAATTTTATACCAAAGTAAGTGTGCTTTTATTTAAAAAACAATAACTTACTAAGAAGTAGTATAGTAACCTAAAGGTGTAAAATATAGAATATTAATTAGTTAATAATATTAAATGATTGAAAATAATTGCCCACTTCATTACACAATGAATTTAATTGGTACAAAATGGAAACCTTTAATATTATTTCATCTTTTGGAAGGAACATTACGTTCTGGAGTATTACAAAAAAAAATTCCAGAGATTTCAAATAAAATGTTCACACAATCTGTTAGAGAGTTAGAAAAAGATGGACTTATTAATAGGGAAATTTATCCAGTTACACCACCAAGGGTGGAATATTCATTAACTAAAAGAGGAAAATCACTTGAGAATATTTTAAGGAGCATGGATCAGTGGGGAATTGAGTATTATAATTCAAAATAATAAAAGGTTTGATAGAAGATTTAAATAAATACAATTTTCCTTTAAAGTGATTTTGCTTTTTAAACTATCTTTGCATCATGGAAACAAATAGACAGAAGAAAATAGCACAATTATTACAAAATGATTTAGGAGATATCTTTAGGGAAATCAGTAAAGCAGCAAAAGAAAGTTTGCTTATTACGGTTACAAAGGTTCGCGTAACTCCTGATTTGTCTTATGCTAAGGTCTATTTAAGTATTTTTCCATTAGATGATAAGCAAGGTGTTTTAGAAGATATTAAAGTCTTAAAGCCACAAATTCGAAAAGCACTTTCGGATCGAATTAGTCAACAATTACGAAAAACTCCTGATTTGAATTTTTTTATAGATGATTCATTGGATTATATTGAAACGATAGAACAAGAGCTAAGTGGAGAAGGAGATAACCCAGAATTATAGTACGTATTGAATACACCATTTTACATTGCGAAGAAGTATTTTCTTACCAAAAAGAAAACAAGTTCTGCCAATTTTATTAACATCACAGCTATAATTGGGGTTATTATTGGTACGATGGCACTGTTTATTATTCTTTCAACATTTAGTGGTTTAGAAAAGTTAACAGTTGAAATTCTTTTTGAAAAAAACTCTACTTTAAAAATTGAGCCACAATCAGGAAAAAAATTGACTATATCATCTTCACTTTTTGAACAGATAGAACATATTCCTGAAATTACTTCAGTATCTGGTTTGATAGAAGAGAAGGTGCAATTAACGTATAAAGGTCGTGGAGATTTTATATATCTGAGAGGAATTGACAGTATATACCAAAAAACAAATTTAGATTCTTTACGGCTTTTTGGAGAACTTCCGATCTATGATGATGAAATTGCATTAGCCAATAGTATTGTTGCAAAGTTAGATATAACACTTGAAGATACTCAAGATTCTATAAAATTATATGTGCCTAAAGTTGGAAAGATTAAAGTAAATAGCCCTCAAAATGCTTTCAAGATTGAAAAGGTTATTATGACAGGAATCTTTCATGAAGAAGAACCTATTGCTTATACAACTATTCAATTGGCTAGAGAACTTTTAAATTTAAATAGTAATGAAGTATATGCGTTAGAAATTAGTCATAGCCAGGTTTTATCTGATGAAGAAATAAAGCAAAAAATAGAGAAAGAAATAGGAACTGGATATAAGATTTTAACTCAGAAAGACCAATTAGGTTCTTTTTATAAGATGCTAAAGACAGAAAATATTATGGTCTATCTGATATTTACGTTAATTTTAATTATTTCTACTTTTAATTTAATAGGATCCATTATTATTCTCATCATAGAAAAGCGGGAAGATTTGGTTACGCTACATGCTATGGGGATGGATTTTAGCCGTATTAAGCGAATTTTTTTAATAGAAGGTTTTGTTGTTTCATTTATAGGTGGTTTAGTAGGTATATTTTTAGGATTAATTTTAATCATAGTTCAACAACAATTTGGAATTGTTCGTGTTAATTCAGCATTACCTTATCCAGCAGAAATTACCTTATCAAATTTTGGAATTGTACTCATTACGGTTATTGTAATAGGAATATTAGCTTCTTTTATAGGAACGATTAAATTGACTAAAGAATTCTTGAAAAAATAAAACACCCTATAAAAGTTTATAGGATGTTTTTATAATAAGATAGATTATTTTAATGTCTATAGGTTCCATCTGGTAAAACAGTAGGAAAAGCATATTGTGCATCAGTTAGTAAAGCATACACATCTGTATCAGTATTTTCAACTAAGGTTTTGGTATTTAGTTTCCATTCGTTAGAAATTTCATTCAAACGGTTTTCTTGAGCTCCTAATATAGAAGTCATAGCCCAATAAATATATTCTGTTGCCATACAATTGTAATCACAAGTAGTATCATCATATGTATACCAAGCATTAGAAGGGTATGGAGTTGGAATAGTTGTAAATTGTCCACCTCGTGCAATATCCATTGCATTGGTTAAAGAAGTTCCAGTGTTTTCACCAAATATAGTAGGGTAGGCATTAGCATATCCAGAATGGGTTATTACATGCCAAACTTCCTCTAAAGAAGCATCAAACTGTCCTGTTTGACCATTTGTATACCAAGTTGGAATCGTTTCGTCTGCACCTAAATCTTGTGCATCAAGAGTTCCTTGCTGAGCTTCAGTTTTCCATAAATATAGGGCTGCTTTGTTGGCTTTTAAAGCTTCTAATAAAGTAGGGTTATCAACGGTCCCATCTTCGTTGTTATCTAAATATTGAGCCATGATATTAGCTGCATGTAATAATTTAGAATCTTCTACATCAGCATAGGCATAAATAGGAATACCAAAAACTTCAACTTTTCTATTTGCTGCTGTATATCCAGGATCAGAGTTTGCTACAATAGTAAAATTTGGATCATTTCCTGGGTTAATTGTTGAAGGGGAAGTTGTAGTTGAATTGTCATCATCATTAGAACAAGCAAAAAAGATACTTGTTGTAATTAAAATAGTACTGGTTAATCTTGAAACTTTTCTCATTTTTTTGAATTTTAGATTTTATACTTGTTTTATTACAAACAAACGTCCAAATACAGGAAATATGCAGTTTAAAGAGTTTGAATAACGGTATTCGAACTATTTTAATTGTTTTTTATATTGGTTGGGTGTTATACCTTCAATACGTTTAAAAGCAGAATAAAATACTGATTTTGAGTTGAATCCAACTTCTTCAGCAAGCCCTAGAATACTTAATTTGTTTGCTTCTTCTGATTTTAGAAGTTTTTTGAATTCTTCTATCCTAAACTCATTGATATAGTGATAAAAATTATTTTTTGAATATTGATTGATGAGTTTTGATAATTCTTTTTCTTGAATAGAGAGTTTCTTAGCTAGTTTTTTTAAGGTTAAATTAGAGTGTTTAAAAAGTTGTTGTGTTTTAATTTTAGTAGAAATTATTTCAAATTGTTTTTGATCTTCTAAATTAAAAGCTATTGGATTTTTAGTAGAATTATGATCGAATTTAAAATGATGTTCTTGAAAAATTTTTTGTTGTGAAAAACCAAAATACCCTACCCACAAAACTAAGAAAAAAGTTAGGAGAGAAGAACTTGTAATGAAAAGAAGTTTAAATCGTTCTGTAAAAGTAATGTCTAAAAAATCTTCGGTTATCCAAATAATGTGAAATAAAAGGAAAATAGCTAAAATAGTGTAAATCCATTGAATGGTTTTGCTTTCTATGTCAGAATAATAGTGTAAAAGCTGTTGTCTGTGTAATTTAATTTGAAAAAAGATGATACCAATCAAAGAAAGGTTAAATACATAACCTATAAGTGTATAAAAAAGATCATCTTGTTGTATAATATTGAAAAGAATGCCAGGTATAAACAATAAGGTCCACTCCTTTTTGAAAGGTAGATTGATCGTGAAATTTACATAAAGATAAAGAAAAGGAAGTGTGAAAAAGGTAGTATCAAAATATTGGTCAAAATGAGTATGATTAAGTTCATTAAAACTTTCGATAAGAACAGGTGAAATTTCAAATCCGAGACTTAATAGAAATAAGGATAGAAAAATATTAGCTTTCTTATTTCTAAAGTTTTTACTTAAGAAAAAAAGAGCAAAAATAAAAGTACATGAAAAAGTTAAAAAGTCTAGTAACGAAAAAAGGGAGAAATTAAAAACCATTTTAGAATAGAAACTAGTTTAACTCTAAAGAATAGTGCGTATTGTTTTTTACTTGCCAACCTAATGATTTAGAAAGAATAAAAATATTACGTAATTCTTCTTCTAAACGTGTGTTAGCACGCTTTTTTAAATCGGATAGTTCAACCATACCTTCAATCTCTTTGAGAGCTTTATCTTTAACTTTATTCATTTCGTTTGATGAAAATTGATTAAAGGTACTTTGTTGAATATCATAATATTTAACATCGGGTATAATTTGAATTTCAGCTTCAGGTACTTTATTTAAAAAGATAGTTTTGGTAATAGAATCCAATTCTATATCCAAAAGTTTCATGTCGTACATTACTTGAGCTTTAGCATTAACTACAATGAGAACTTTCTTTTCAAATGAAATCCAATCTCCAAAATACTGATCTACATCTTTATAGGAATAAACATCAGAATAACTTCCTTCAACTACAATAAGTTTACTCAAATTTTTAATTTCATTTTGAATAACATGAGAATTTTCAGAAATGGTTGAATCATTTTTGAAAGAAAAATAGGCATACGTTAAAAGTATACCTATTAGTAATGTTATGATTGGAAATATTATTTTTGTATTATTGGTTTGCATAATTTGGGACATAAAGATCACCTAAAATAATTTTTAACATATCTTTCTCTAATGTTTCTACGGGGTATTCCACAATCCGTCCAATTTCAGTAGGTGAACGATCTGCAAATTCATTATGATAAAAAATAAAGGTAGCAACACGTTTAATTCTTTTTCCAAGGTCCTGACCTGCAAAAGCATGATAGTGATCGTTAACACCAATCAATTTAATTTTACTTCTAGGAATTTCTAGAAAGTCCATTATTTTCATAAATCGAGGTACTTCTCTTCTACTATCAGGACACCATGTTCCCATAAAAATTTCAATACTTTTATTTTTAAAAAGTTTTTTAAATTCTTTTTTATTAGCTTTAAAAACATCATCTACAACATAATTATTGTACTCAGTAGTGTACCAATCAGAAAAACTAGGGCGTTCTTGTAAATCTTCAATAGTAAAATCTCCTGTGATATTAACATTTCCCTTTTGATCTTTATAAAGTTTTAAAACTTTTTCTCCATTAACAGGATCTCTAAAAAGCATACTACAGCTTGTAGAAAATAGTAAAGTAAAAACACTTATAAAAAGTATGATAATTTTATTCATTTGATGATTTTAATTTTGTCAAAGATATAAATTATTCGTTTTATAGTCTTTTGAAAAACTATTTTATACAAAAATTTGTTCCAATATCTTTTCTGTTATTAAATAAGTAGGTTTTACACCAGTAAATCCTAAAGCTCCGGAGGCTAGTGTTGATCCTGTTTTTAAAGGGTTGTCAGAAGCATAATAAGCATATCGAACGACTACGTTGGGTGAAATATGCCCACGAATATGTGCAGCAGCTTGAATAGCTTTTTGATAATGAGCTCCTTCCATTTCCAATCCAGTAGCACCCCAAGTAGATTCTTTAAAATACTCTAAGATATCTTTGTTTTGAAGTGAGGTACCCATTACCGAAATCATAGCTCCTTCATAAACACCAATTCGGTTTCCTTTAAAATCTTCCACTTTTAAAGCGTTTTCAAAAGGATAATTATCAGCTGATCCTTCTAAAATATGTGAAGTTGGGATCATAATATCACCTTTTTCCCCTTGTAAAATACCCGCTTTTCCCATAATGGAAATAGATTTCATATTCAAAAAGAGTTCTTCTTTTTTCGTTTTATAAGGTTTTAATAATTCATCCATTACTTCAAAAGCCTGTTCTCCAAAAGCATAGTCCATTACAATAATAACATCATTACCTTTAAATTTTGAAGAGGCAAAAGGTGTGTTTTTTACATTGATTTTAGATAAATCAAAAATCTGTACATTAATGTTTGAACCTGATTCATCTTTAATATAGTACATCCCTTTTTTAAGTGCGGTATTAAAAACACGTTCTCGTAGAGAACTATTTTTAGCAACACTTAAATCTTTGTAAACTTCTAAATTAGTTTTATTATCAAATGCTTTTTCTCCAATTTGCCTTGCGTAAAGTGTGTTCATAACCGAGTGCATATTAGCACTTATAATATGAAGAGGTCTGTCAATCAGGTTGTTATTGTATAAGGTGTCTTTAATTTGTTTGGCCCAACGTTCTCCATGAAAATGTAATCCGATATTATCTCGTAAAGCAGAACTAAATGAGATTTCACGTTTTAAATTATCAATATGTTCGTCGATAGACAATTTACCCATCCAATAGATTAATTTAAAGAAGCGCTCTTTGTTGTGAGGTTGTTGCATAGCCTTATATGCAAGTAAAGTCTCTTCATAAGTTCTCCCTAATATCCCTGCTAAATGCATTAAAGCAACTTCTCGATCTTTTCGATTTAAAATTTCATCATGCAATGCAATTTCCTCAATTCGTTTCCATGCTCGAGAAGTTTCTCCAACCTCTGTATAATAAGCTCGATTCATTATTTTTGAAGCTTCATTAAACATAAAGGTTAAATGCGTTAAGATATCATAGATTTCAGACCTTCCACGAGTTATTTCAATATTCATTTGGTCTTTATCAATGCGGTAACAGTTGCGTCTTCTTTTTTCAGGAATAATGGCTTCAAAATGAGTCTTATCATAACCTTCATCTGAAGTCAAATTAATAAAACGACATTCTTCAATTCCTTCAGGAAGACGATCTATGACATAAGTTAATCCTGCTAGTTCTACTTTGTCTTTGTTGGCCATAACACCATATATTTCAGGATTCAGAACGAGTAGCATTTCTCGTAAAGATTGTCCAGAAGCATTACAAGGCTTATAAAAACCACGATTAAATAAGTGACGCATGGTAATGTAAAGTCGTTCTATGGCTATGGTTGATTTTCTTGATTTTTTCATTTCTTCTAAAATTTTTAATGATTGATTATAAATTTAGATAATAGATTGGCTATTTTTCTATCATTAGATAGTCTTGGAATTTTGTTTTGACCTCCCAATTTTCCTACAGATTTCATATAAGAATTAAAACTATCCTTTTTTACTTTAGTGATGATTGCTTCACGAAGCATTTTACTTGTAATTAAATCATCATAATATACATTCTTTTTTCGTAATTCTTTGTCAATATCTAATGCAAATGCTGCTAAATTTTCGGGTTCTTTTTCAAATTCAATAAACCATTCGTGATAAGGTAATCCAGAGGAAGGATTTACTTGAGGTGCAACGGTGAATTCATTAATTTGAGCATGGTGTTTTTTTAGCGATTCTTTCATTGCATGTTCTACTTCATGTCCGATAACGTGTTCTCCAAAGGCAGAAATAAAATGTTTAACGCGTCCTGTAACAATAATTCGATAAGGATTTTTGTTAACAAATTGAACCGTATCACCAATTAAATAACCCCAAAGCCCAGCATTCGTATTTAAAACAACAGCATAATCTTGGTATAGTTCAACGTCTTCAATTGATAGACGTGTTGGATTTTCATCAAAATATTCTTCTACAGGAATAAATTCATAAAAAATACCATGATTTAATTGCAATAAAAGACCTTCTTCTGTTTGTGTATCTTGATAAGCGATAAACCCTTCAGAAGCAGGATAAGTTTCGATTAAGTCAATATCTTTTCCAATTAATTCTTTAAACCGCGTGCGATAAGGTTCAAAATTAACTCCTCCGGTTGCCAAAAGTGAAAAATTAGGAAAGATCTCTGAAATAGTCTTTTTCCCTGATTTTTTAATTAATAATTCAAAATAATTTTGCAACCACGGTGGAATGCCACTAATAAGTGACATATTTTTAGGAAGCGTTTCTTTAACAATTTCATTAATTTTGGTTTCCCAATCTTCAATACAATTGGTTTCCCAAGAAGGCATTCGGTTTTGTTTTGCATAAAAAGGAATATAATGTGCAACAATTCCTGATAAACGGCCTAATTGAATTCCATTTTTTTCTTGTAAAACAGGACTTCCTTGTAAAAAAATCATTTTTCCAGAAAAAATAGAAGTATTTCCTGTTTCATGGATATAAGACATAAGACTGTCTCGAGCACTTTGAATATGATGAGGCATTGATTCTTTTGAAATAGGGATATATTTTGCTCCAGATGTTGTTCCAGATGTTTTAGCAAAATAAAGTGGTTTCCCTTTCCATAAAATATCCGATTTCCCCTCAACAATTGAATTAATATAGGGTTTTAATCCTTCATAATCCCGTAAGGGAATATTTTGTTTAAAATCTTGATAAGATTGTATGGTTTCGAAATGATGTTCTTTCCCAAAGGCGGTATTTTTCGCTTGGAGAATTAGATTATGGAGTACCTTTTTTTGTGTCTCAACGGGTTTAGATGACCATTTTTTTATTTTATTAGTATAAAATTTGGCCGCAATCTTGACAATTTTAGGTTTTATCGGCATAGATTGAGATTCTTCTTAAAATCAAAGATACTAAAAATAGATGGAACTCTTCTTAAAAATCAATATATGCTTCAGGGTCAACAGCATAACCTTCTATCCATAATTCGAAATGTAAATGGGCTCCTGTTGAAAGTTCTCCAGAAGATCCAGCAGCTGCAATTACATCTCCTGATTGAACTACATCTCCTTGCTTTTTATAGAGTTGGGAATTGTGTTTATAAATTGACACAATGTTTTGTTTATGTTGTAATACCAGTACATAGCCACCATCTGATGTCCAATCAGAAAAAACAACAAAGCCATTCATAATGGCCTTAATAGGTTCCCCTTCATCACAAGCAATATCAAGTGCTAAATGTTCTTCTCCAATGTCATATTTTGAAGTGATAATTCCTTTTACAGGTGGAAATAAAACAATTTTATCCTCTTCAGTTTTTAAATCATCTGTTTTAACTGCTACCGTTGAAAAACCATCTTCGATAATTTCAGTTCTAAATTGTATATCTTGTTCAGAAGGAGCAATAGAATCTTTATCTAATTTATGTTCTGCTATAGGGATAAGTTGTTCTTCGTTAACTAGAGAGTCATAACTAGCTGTTACATTTCCATCAATAACATTTGAAATACTATTGACGTATAATTTATATTTTTCTAACTCTTCTGATAAAGAATCGGTACGTTTTAATAATCGAATCGAAGCATCTTTTGAAATTTTAGGATTAACCGATTGAATTTGTGCTATTTCTTTATTTGAAAAAGAATTAAAATTCCAATTACCTGTAAAATATAAAGTGCCTAAAATAATTAAAACGCCTAAAGCTAAAAACCATAGAAAAAATCTAGATAAGCTACTCTTATAGAGTACCTTTTTTTCAGAAGTAATAGGGTCTATAATAATTTCTTGCTTGCCCAAAAATAACTTTTCCAATATGTTTTTTTCGCCACTCATGCGTTGCAAATATCCAAAATAACTAGTTAATAATATAATTTTTAACAATTTAAAACGCTTTTTTTATAAGATATTGTAGAAAAATGCGTTTTTTAACTTAGTTTTGTAATTCAAATTTTCCTATGAAGAATTTTGTTAAATATAGTACAGTTTTTATTTTTTTATTGATCATTATAGGGTGTTCAGTAAAGAAAGATAACTTTACAAATCGTTTTTATCACAAATCTACAGCCTGGTTCAATACATTATTCAACGGTGAGGAAGCTCTTAAGCAAGAGCTTAAAAATACTGAAAAAAATTACGAAGAAGATTACGGAGGAATACTTCCTGTTTTACCGGGTCAATTGGTTTCTCAGTTAGAAGATGAAGATTATGAATATGAGTATTCTTCTATAAACGCTAAAAAAAAGGATGTTTTTAATAGCGTTTCAGGTTTTTTAGGTGGAAATGATTCTAATAATAATGAAGAAGGAACTTCAGGAAGTCCGTATGAGTATGCTGAAAAGAAGGCTATTAAGGCTATTGAAAATCATTCTATGATGATTCGAGGTACGGAGCGTAATACTTTTATGGCTAATGCTTATCTTTTGTTAGGGAAATCACGTTATTATCAAGGAAAGAGTTATGAAGCTTTAGATGCATTTAATTATATTTCTCAAAATGTAAAAGGAAGTAAGAAAAATGATGAAGCACAGTTTTGGGTTGCAAAAACTAATTTTCAAGCAGGAAATAGATTTTATGCGTTAGAGGAATTAGTTAAACTGTACGATAAGAAAGATCTTAAAAAAGGATTAAAAGAAGAAATAGCCGCTTTATATAGTCAAATTTTAATTGATGAAGGGAAATATCAAACTGCTTTTGATGCTTTAGATAAAGCAAAACAAAATACCAAAAATAAAAAGAGAAAAGGACGTTATACTTTTATACAAGCTCAATTACAAAATCAATTAGGAAATAACTTAGAATCTTCAAAGTTATTTGATCAAGTAAGAAAATACCATCCAGGTTTCGAAATGGAATTTCAAGCAAAGATGGGAATTGCTCAAAATTTTATTCCAGAGAAAAATAATTACGATGCTTTTCAAAAGGAATTTAAAAAAATGTTGAAGGACAGTAAATACAGGGAGTATAAAGATCAAATTTATTATAATAGTGGATTGATAGCAGAACGTTCAAGAAAACTAGATGAAGCTGAAACATTATATAAGAAAGGATTGTTAGAGCAAAGTTCTTCTGGTCGAATTAAAAGTTTGATGTTTGCTCATACAGGAAATGTTTTGTTTGATAAAGAAGATTACATTGCTGCTGGAAATTATTATGATAGTGCCGTTACTGTATCTGAAAATGATCTAATCAAGCAATTTTTAGGAAGTCGTAAAGAGCATTTGGTAGAGTTGATTGATAATTATAAAGTTGTAAATCATAATGATAGTGTTCTTACTATAGCAAAAATGAGTTCTGAAGAACAAAATGCTTATTTTCAAAAATATGTTGACGAATTAAAAAAAGAAGATGATAAAAAGAAAAAAGAATTAGAAGAATCTTTAAATGAATTTGAATCTTTAAACAGAGTTTCTGCTTTTAATAATCCATATGAAAATAAAAAGAAGTTCTATTTTTATAATGATAACTTACGTATTAAGGGACAGCAAGAATTTAAACAAAGATGGGGAGATCGTCAATTAAATGATAATTGGCGTATAGCGAGTGTCGTTTCTAAAATTGAATCAGTTGAAGACCTTCCAGAGGATACAATCTTAGATGAAACACAACGATACGATATCAATACATATCTAGCACAAATTCCAACGGATACAAAAGTTCTTCATAATATGAAAGAAGCACGTGATAGTGCACAATTCAATATGGGATTAATATATTTAGATAAGATTAAGAATAATAAAAAAACAGTATCTACTTTAGAGAGTTTGATTGCCAACGATCCTAATGAAGATTTGAAAGTGAAAGCTTATTTTAATTTGTTTAAAGCATTAGAAGATAATCCACAAGAAGCAGCTAAGTATAAAGAAATTTTGATTGCTCAATATCCTAATACTTCGTATGCAGAATATGCTCAAAACCCAGAGGCAGAAAGCTTTGTAGTTGGAAATTCTAAAGAAAGTGTTCAAATGTATGAGAAAGCTTTTGAGGCTTATGAATCAGGAGATTGGAATACATACAATCAGATAGCACAAGAAGCCCTTTCAAAATATGGAAAGGAAGAGATTATTGCAAAATTTGGTTTATTAAACGCTTTTGTTAAAGGGAAAACAGAGGGTAAAGATGCTATGTTAGCTTCTCTGAATACCATAGTGATGGTGTATCCTAATCTACCTGAAGGAGAAAAAGCCAAAGAATTGATTTCTCTATTCAATGAATCTAAACCTAGCGATACCCATAATGCTACTTCGAGTACTTCTAATGTTAAAAAAGAATCAAATTCAAATAAGAAGATTTCTAAACCTAAAAATAAATTGGAAAAAGAACCATCTTCAGAAGATGATTTACCAGCATTTTTAAAGAAAAAGAATAAATAGGATAACTCATAAAAGAATATTTTTTTAAACATGATTAAAAAAAAAGGTAACGAAACCACTGCTACAAACGAACGAAACTTTTTAAGTGCTCAAACTAAAATTAAAGGAGATATTTCAACACACGGAATTTTACGAATCGACGGTATTGTTGAAGGAAATATATCGGTAGAAGGGCGTTTAATTTTAGGTAGTAAAGCTAAAGTACAAGGGAATATTATAGCAGAATCTTTGGAAGTAGAGGGAATTTTAATTGGAGATTGTCAAATTAAAGGAACTTTAGCATTAAAAGAAAGTGCTGTTGTGAATGGAAATATGGCATATGGAAATATTTCTATTGATTTGGGTGCTCAATTTACTGGGACTAGTAAAATCTTATCAGGAGAACAAAAAAAAGTATAAAAGTTGTAGATTTCTACAACTTTTTTCCAAATGCTAAATCTCCAGCATCACCTAATCCTGGAACAATATATTTTTTATCATTTAAAATAGGATCGACAGCAGCAATCCATAAGTTTGTATTTTCTGGAAAATGTTTTGAAATATATTCTACACCTTCTTTTGAACCGATAGCAGCTACTACATGAATTTCTTTTGGAATTCCCTGCTTTTTTAAAACTTCATAAACACTTACCATACTTTCTCCTGTAGCAAGCATTGGATCTGCAATAATTAAAGTTTTTCCATTAAGATCAGGAGTAGCTAAATATTCAACTACAATTTCAAATTCTTTTCCCTCTTCAGGATGTGTACGAAAGGCGGATACAAATGTAGTTTCTGATTGATCAAAGTAATTTAACATTCCTAAATGTAAGGGTAACCCAGCACGCAAAATGGTACAAATAACGGGTTGTTCTTTAAGTAATTTGGATTCTTTTGTACCTAAAGGTGTTTTTACATCTTGTTGATGGTATTGCAATGTTTTACTAAGTTCGTAAGCCAAAACTTCTCCAATACGTTCTAAATTTCTTCTAAAACGCATAGAATCTTTTTGAATGGTAATATCACGAAGTTCAGCTACAAAATGATTTAAAACTGAATTCTCTTTACTAAAATCTTGTATAATCATATGCTAAAATTACAATAATATGTTTTAAGAGTTTAAAAAAATGATAAAAACTGTTTTTTCTTTCATAATTTCTTCTAATTTTGCTCTTATGTTTAATAAGTCTAAATAATAATTAATGAAAAATTTTAACTTTTTACTACTAACAATTTGTTTGAGTATTGTTGTGGAAGCACAAAATTTGGGAAATTTAACAGGAGTTATAAAAAATGATAAAAATGAAGGTGTAGATGCAATAGAGGTTGTCATTAAAGAGCTCGATAAATCCACTTTTTCAGAAAAGAATGGGTATTTTACATTTGAAAATGTACCTTTTGGTCATTATACGTTAACAGTTAGTTCGATGGAATATGAAGTACAACAAATTCCATTTGAGATGAAAGAAACAAGTCAAGCGTTATCTAGTATTCAACTTGTAAGAGACTATAGTACGGTGAGTACAGTAGAACTTTTTGGGGAACGTTATAAAAGAGCAGATAAATTAGATGTTTTAACACGCTTACCTTTAGACCCAAATGAACAAATACAGAGTATATCAATATTATCACATAAACTAATTGAAGAACAAGGAGCTTTAACATTAAGCGATGTAACACGTAATGTTGCAGGTGTTTATACGTTTGCTACTTATGGTAATACAAAAGAAAGTATGTCGATGAGAGGTTTTAGAGGAGTTCCTTTACTAAAAAATGGTGTGCGTGTTAATTCAGATTTTAGAGGTACAGGAATGATTATCGATCCTGCTGGAGTAGATAATATTCAAGTATTAAAAGGTGTTTCAGCTATTTCTCAAGGTTTAGGAGGAGATTTAGGCTCTGCTGGTGGTGTAATTAATGTCGTTACTAAAACCCCAAAATTTTATAAAGGAGGTGAAGTTTCACTTAGAACAGGAAGCTGGGGACTATTTCGACCAACATTTGATTTTTATGGTCCTTTAAATGAAAAGAAAAATACAGCATTTCGAATTAATGGAGCTTACGAACGAGCAGATAGTTATCGTGATAAAGTAGATCGAGAACGGTTCTATATTAATCCATCTTTTAAATGGAGACTAGATGATAAAACAACCATAATTGCTGAATTGGATTATTTAGATGATACCAGAACTCCAGATCAAGGAACAGTTAACTTAGGGGATTATTCAACGAATAATATCTACGATTTACCCCATAGCCAATTTTTAGGTTTCGAATCGGATCGTTCTACTACAGAAAATACCACATACGCCCTTAGAATAAACCGTGAGTTAACTGATAAATTGAGTATACGTGGAGCTTATTTTCGTTCTGATTTAAATACGTATTATGAAAATGCTTATTCCAGTCAAATGTCTCAAACAGAAAATTTTAATTTAAGAGAACGTGAATATGAATCGGGAAAACGAGATGATAAAAATAGTGTGATTCAATTTGACTTTGTTGGAAAAGATATTGCAACAGGAAAAATTAAGCATACTTTTCAAGTAGGAATGGATTATAAAACTACTAAATATGATACGGGTTATGCTTCAGCAGGTGTAATTGATACCATTGATGTTTTTCAACCAATTAATAACGTATTACCATCTGATGTTTCACTATCAGAATATTCTCATTCAGGTGCTACTATAAAATCATTTGGAATAATGTTTCAAGACAAAATCACCTTTACAGATTGGTTTGATATGTTTGTAGGACTACGTTATAGTTCATCAGAAACCAGTGAAAGTTATTCTAGAGGAACTCCTGTAGCAGGAGTGGTCCGAAGTGATGCATGGAATCCTTTGATTGGATTTAACTTAAAACCAGTTGAAAATGTGCGATTTTTTGCTTCTTATGTGAATAGTGAAGATCCTAGAACTGCTGGACGCCGTGATATCAATGGAAATGAATTAGGAAATGAACGTTGGGATCAATTTGAAACGGGTATTAAATCCAGTTGGTTAGATGAACGCTTACGATTTAATGCAACATACTATTATGTACAAAATAAAAATATTAACATGACAGCTTTTGATGAGAGTGGAAATGATTTAGGTTATTATCTCAAGGGAGGTGAAGATGTAAGGCAAGGAGTTGAATTAGAGGTGATAGGGCGTGTTTTAGATAATTTGGAATTAATTGCTGGTTATTCATTCTTAGATGCGAAATATAAAGAACATACTTATTACTATTATAATTCAGCTCCTTTAAATACACCAAAACATACTGCTAATTTTTGGACAAGGTATACCTTTAATCGTGATTTCTTAAATGGACTATCATTAGGAGCTGGAATTTATTATTTAGGAGAAAGACCTTCCAATGTATATGCAAAAGAATATACACATACAGGTGTAGTTCCAGGAGCTAAACCTTTTGATTTAAAATCATATACAACCGTGAATTTACAAGCATCGTATAAGTTTAATAAGCATTTTGATGTAAGTGTTTTTGCAAATAATATTTTTGATGCAGAAGGATACAATGCATATAGAACGGTTTATATTAACCCTATAGATCCAGTAAATTATTCAATTTCTGGACGGTATAGATTTTAAAAACGAATTTGATGAACTATTCCTTTAGGAAATTAATGAATGATTTACACTTGTGGTTAGGTATAGCAAGTGGCCTTATATTGTTTATAGTATGTTTAACAGGTACAATTTATACATTTCGAACAGAAATTGAAGAATGGTTAGAACCTCATAAATTTGAAGTAGAAGTTTTAGAAAATAAGCCTCTTGCAATAGAAACTTTAATAACGAAAGTAGAAGCTCAAACTCAAGGGAAAGTTGTGGGATTTACTATTCCAACAAGATTAGATCAATCTTATTCATTCACAGTTAAAAAATCCCTAAAAGAAAGAAGAGGGAAAAAATATTATGTAAATGCTTACAATGGAACTGTTTTAGGGAACTCTGATAGTTCTAGTAAGCCTTTTTTTATGATAATTTTCAAACTTCACAGATGGTTGTTATTAGACATGGAGATAGGTAGGATTATTGTCGGTAGTGCTACCTTGATCTTTGTTTTTCTTTGTTTTTCAGGATTGATTTTATGGTTTCCAAGAAAATGGAAACGAAGAAATTTTAAACAAGGTTTGAAAATTAAAACCAATGCCAATTGGAAACGAATCAATTATGATTTACATAATACATTAGGGTTTTATGCTTTGATTATTATGTTAATTATGGCTTTAACAGGGCTTTGCTGGTCGTTTGATTGGTATCGTACAGGATTGGGAAATATGATTGGAACAGAAATCTGGGGGCGCTCAAAAGAAAAAATAATTTCTGATACATTACAAATTTCATCTAAGATGAATTATGATGCATTGCAAAATACGATTGAAAATGAGGTGAACTATAAAGGGATATTAAAAGTGTACTTACCTAATAAAAAAGAAGATGTAATCAGTATTAGAACCTATAACCCTGAAAAATGGAGCCCATCAACTCCTGATAAACTTATAGTGGACCAATATTCAGGTAAGATTTTAAAGACAACTATTTTTTCAGAATTACCTTTAAATGAAAGGATAGCTAATTTAATTTATCCACTCCATACAGGAGAAATCTATGGAATTTATTCTAAAATAATTTATTGTATAGTGTGTTTAATAGCTACAACTTTACCTGTAACAGGTACCATAATCTGGATCAATAAATTAAAAAAGAAGAAAAAATAAAGCAAAAAGAGTATTTTTGTATGTAAAATTGATCCATTGGTTTTAGAGAGTATTCATAATCCTAGAATAAAAAATATAATTTCTTTACAACAAAAATCCAAAACACGTAAAAAACAAGGTGTTTTTGTTGTAGAAGGAATTAAAGAAATGGAACTTGCTTTAGAAAGTGATTTTGAATTAATTGAAGTTTATTATTGCGAAGCAATTTTTAAAGAAATACATCTTTTAGAAAAAATAACTTTAAAACAACAATTTAAAGTATCACAAGCATTATTTGAAAAGTTAAGCTATCGAAACACAGGTGGAATTATTGCTCTATTCAAAACCAAAAATATAGAATTAGAGGCTTTAAAATTAAAAAAACAACCATTGATTATTGTTTTGGAGGGGATAGAAAAGCCAGGGAATTTAGGAGCTGTTTTAAGAACAGCTGATGCTGCAAATGTTGATGCTGTGATTGCTTGTGATCCTATTATTGATTTGTATAACCCTAACGTGGTACGTTCTAGCGTAGGATGTTTGTTTTCAGTTCCTTTAATCAAAACAACGTCAAAAAAAGCTATTGAATGGTTAAAAGAAAACCAAATTACAATTCATGTTACTTATTTACATGAAAATACAATTTCGTTATATGATTCAGATTTAGAGCAAAGCACTGCTATTGTGATGGGGACTGAAGCGGTGGGGGTTACTTCTCAATGGGTTGAACATGCCGATGCCTTAATAAAAGTTCCTATGCAAGGAAAAATAGATTCCTTAAACGTTTCAAATGCAACCGCTATTTGTGTTTTTGAAGCTGTAAGACAACGAAGCTTAAAGAATAATTAAAAAGAAGTAATAGTTATAATATACTGTTTTTTAATTAATTAAGTATTTATTGAGTGTGATTTACCTTAACAAGGTAACGAATTTATTAATTTGAAAATAACATAAGTTATTTCGAAAGTTATTTAAGGAAAACAAACTTTTTTCACTTTTCACTTTTCACTTTTCACTTCCTCTATATGTAACATAATTTCGTGGAGTTTCATAGAGTGTGATTTCTAAATCTAAACTCTTTTCAAGGTGTTTTCTTAGAATAGTCCAAATAACTACAGCAATATTTTCTACTGTAGGATTTAAATTTTTGAATTCTTCGATTTCGATGTTAAGATTTTTATGATCAAGCTTTTCCTTAATTTCTTGATTGATAATATCACGTAATATTTTTAAATCAACAACAAAACCTGTTCGAGGATCAATTTGTCCCGTGACAGAAACAATTAATTCATAGTTATGACCATGATAATGTGGATTGCTACATTTTCCAAACACAGAAAAATTTTGCTCATCGCTCCATTCTTTTACAAATAAACGATGTGCCGCATTAAAATAAGCCTTTCTATGAACTGTTGCTTTCATATTCTCTTGTTTGATTTATTCAAAGATTATAAAAATAGTTGACAATTAAAAATGAATAATTCTTTTATGCTAATTAATATAATCGACAATATTATAATTATGTATTTTTTAACTATTGTTATGTGTTTTGTAGTATATTTGTTATAAAAAGATGTAGATTTTAAATTATATATAAACCTTTATCAACAAATACCCAAAAAATTATCTGTCATGAAAAATTTTATTAAACTATTAGTGATTAGTGTGTTTTTAGTGAATTGTCAAAAATCTAATAAAATGGATGTTTCTAAGAATAGTCAAATTCAAGAAAAATCGTCTTCTAGTGATGCATATGATACTTATAAAGAAGATTTTTCAGTTTCAGAAATTAAAAATGGTTATTCTAATTCCGAGTCGAATGAATTACATAACGAATGGTCATTGAATAAGTTTTTAGATATTACTAAATCAGGTGCTTATTCCTATATCAATTTACCAGAATTTATGCCTCATGCAATTATTAAGCGAGAAGGTCCAGTAATCAAGTTAGAAAAAGATACTAATTCTGAAATAGGAAAAATTAGTTTAGAAAATGAAAGTGGACAATCCATAACTTTTGAAGATATGATTACAGCTAAAGATTCACCAATACAAGGTGTAATGATTTTACATAAGGGAAAGGTTGTCTATGAAAAATATCCAGGTATGAGAGAATTTGATAATCATGTTTGGATGTCAAATAGTAAAATATTGGCAGGTTTGCTGATAGCTCAATTTGAAGAAAAAGGATTGCTTGATGTTCAAAAAACAGTTTCAGATTATTTAGAAGAAGCTAAAGGGACAGCATGGGAAAATATAAAAATTATTGATATACTCAATATGCAAAGCGGGTTGGATTTAGAAGAAAATCCCGTTTCTAGAAAAGGAGGGACTCCCTATTCAATTTTTGCTGCATCAGAGGTTGGAGAGGCGAAAGATGCATCTGGAAAAGTTTTGACGCATAATGAAGCATTATTTCGTATACCTAAATTACATGAGCCCGGTATTGCTTTTGAGTATTCATCAGCGAATACACAAATGTTAGGGTTAATTTTAGAAGAAGTAGGTAAAAAAAGATTGAGTGAATTAATAACAGAAAGAATTTGGAAGGATGCCGGAATGGAAGGTGATGCTACTTTAGGACTTTCCCCGCAAGGGAATGGTGTAATTCATGGATTAATAAGCTCACGTTTAGAAGATATGGCAAAAATAGGTTTACTTTATACACCAAGTTGGAACGTAATTTCTCCTAAACAAATTGTATCAAATCAAGTATTAAAAAAAATACAAACTTCCGGTAAAAAAGAAAACTATTTAAAAGGAACATTAGGACCACGAATGGCAAAAGAATTTAGAGATACACCTGAATTTAATTCTTATCAATGGGATGCAGTATTTTCAGATGGAGATATTTATAAGTCAGGAATGAATGGACAAGGGATTTATGTTTCACCTTCTAAAGATTTAGTTATAGTATGGTTTGCAACAGGTTTTGGAGAAATTGAAATGGAAGCTTTTGCACGAAAAATTGCAAGAACATACAAATAATAATATAATTTATATTATATTTAATGTAGTGTAACTTATTATTAAAATACTATAAAATGAGACTATATCGATTTGCATTCATCCTATTATCTACAATATTAATTATAAGTTGTAAAAAAGAGTATAAAAAAAGTATCGCTGAACCCTATAAGCTGAAACAAACCCTTTTTTATAATGGAGATATTATTACAATGGAGGGTAATACTCCAAATTATGTTGAAGCTGTAGTAGAACAAGAAGGTAAAATTGTATTTGTTGGAAAAAAAGCGGATGCTATGGAAAAATTTAAAGGAAACTTAAAAGAAGTTGATCTTAAAGGAAAAACTATGCTACCAGCTTTTTTAGATGGTCATGGTCATATGTATAAT
Source organism: Flavobacteriaceae bacterium UJ101 (assembly GCA_001880285.1). Classification (NCBI taxonomy): domain Bacteria; kingdom Pseudomonadati; phylum Bacteroidota; class Flavobacteriia; order Flavobacteriales; family Flavobacteriaceae; species Flavobacteriaceae bacterium UJ101. Next base: position 1,688,029 of record CP016269.1, read on the forward strand.
GTTGGTTTTACTGCTTTATGTGCGAATCTTTTGCCTCCCCCTGATGGTCCTGGTGCAGATTTTAATACAATTGTAGAGAATGTGAAGGAATGGAAAGACACTGAAAATGGAAAATATATTATTAATAAGATAGGTTGGATTGTTGGGAATGGTTATGATGATTCCCAACTTAAAGAGAAAAATCATCCTACAAAAGAAGTCTTAGACCAAATTTCTACTGATGTTCCGGTTATTATCATGCATCAATCAGGACATTTAGCTTCTGTAAATTCAAAAGCTTTAGAAATAGCAGGATATAATAAAGATTCAGAAGTAGAAGGAGGTGTTATACGAAAAGATAAAGATGGAAATCCAACCGGAGTACTTGAAGAAGCGGCCTTTTTTAATATGTTTTTACCTGTTATATCTAAGAAAACAGATGAAGAATTGCAATTGCTTAATGTCCAAAAAGGTCAAGAAGAATATGCTAAAAATGGTTATCTAACGGCACAAGAGGGAAGGAGTACCTCTGAAACAACCGATGCATTGGCAAAAGCTGCAAAAGCAGGAAAAATTTTTATTGATATAGTGAGTTATCCTGATATTATTTGGAATAAGGAAGCCGTAACGCCTGAATTTTATAATGCAGAACATAAATACAATAATCACTATCGCATAGGAGGAGTAAAACTTACGCTTGACGGTTCTCCCCAAGGTAAAACAGCGTGGTTATCAAAATGCTATCATGTAAATCCTGAAGGACGAGAAGGTTGCTATAAAGGATATCCTATATTATCGGATGAAAAAGCAATTGAATATGTGAAAACAGCTTTTAAAAATGAATGGCAAATTTTATGTCATACTAATGGAGATGCTGCCATAGACCAATATATAAAAGCAGTAGATGCTGCTCAAAAAGAATTTGGTTATGATAATCATAGAACTGTAATGATTCATGGACAAACGTTAAGAAAAGACCAAATACCTGATTTAGTTAAATTACAAATTTTACCATCTCTTTTCCCTATGCATACTTTTTATTGGGGAGATTGGCATAGAGAATCTGTTTTAGGAGAAGAACGAGCAAAATATATTTCGCCGTGTAGAGATGTAGTTGATGCAGGGTTGACGATAACGTCTCATCACGATGCTCCTGTAACCTTTCCTAATTCAATGAGAGTACTCGATGCTACAGTCAATAGAGTGACAAGAAGTGGGTATATTTTAGGAGCTGATCAAAAATTAACAGCTTATGAAGGGTTGAAAGCCCTAACTGAATGGGCTGCTATTCAATATTTTGAAGAAAATTCAAAAGGTACACTTTCAGAAGGTAAGTTAGCTGATTTTGTAATATTAGATAAAAACCCTCTAAAAATTGACCCAAATGATATTCATACCATAAAAATTTTAGAATCAATTAAAGAAGGTAATACAGTTTATAAAAGATAATAATTTAATAAAGTTACTTTTGCTTTAAAATGAACTGGTAATGGATAGTAATTCAATTCCATCATCAACTAAATGTGCTTTGTCTGGATTATGTGTTTTAACTTGATTAATATGTGCTTCAATTTTATCAACCCAAGGTAAAGAATAAGAAATGGCTAATTCTAATATTTCAAGTGGTAATAACCATTCATCTGGAAAATTTTGAACTAATTCATTAAAAATAGTTTCTAAGCCTTCAATTGATTTTGAATCACGGAGTTGCTTGGTTTTAAAATAGAGTTCATTTAATTGCTGTTCTTTATTACCTAGTTGAATTTTATGTGTTTTTTCACTAGGAACATGATCAATCAAATCAAACGATTTAACATCTGCTGGTCCTGAAAAGGCAGAAACAATTTTATTTCCTACAGCCATATCGTAAATACCCCAATCTGGGTGGAAAAGGATTGTTCCTCCATGTTTAACAGTACAGTTTTTAAAAGATATCAATACAATTTTACCTTGAAGATTTCGTTTTCCTGTGATAACTTCTCCAGAAACGATGATGTCTCCTTCAAAAGTTAAAGTGGTTTGTTTCCCTTCATAAATACCATACATTTCTAAATCGGTTGGTGACATATCTTCTATGGCAATATTGATCCCTTTTAATTTTCCTATTGGAGATCCAAATCCTTCTGAATGATAATCGGTGCTATGACCAATCAATTCTTTTTCACGATATGAAAGTGCTGTTTTTCCTGTAGTTTGAATGTAAGCTGTTTGATTAAATTCTCCAGCAATTACATTAGTGAATACGCCTGATATTTGTAATCCAGTACTCAATTCAATAGTTCCTAAAGCATTGGATTCGATTAATTTTTGAACACCACTTAAACCGCCTCTTCGTAGCGCCATTTTGTTAGCTAGACTTTCTAAAACATAGCTAAGATGTGCAAAATCAGGCGTAACAAAAAGTTGTGGTTGAGGTTGTGTAATATCAAAACTTTGATAAGCTGCATCCAATGTATAAGGTAATTTGGCTACTTTGTCACTCATGCACCATTTACTTTCTCCAATAGAAGAAAGTAATCCTGCACCGTAAATTTTAGGATCTTCTAGAGTACCAATTAAACCATATTCTACAGTCCACCAATGTAGATTTCGAATTAGACTCATTTCTGACAATGAAGTTACACTATTTTGAAGTGCAATTACCTTTTCTTCAGCCAATTGTACGTTTTTAGGATCAGAAGAAACATCTTCTTTTAAAATAGAAAGGTGTCGAATTGCTTCGTAAATTTCATAATCTTGAGCTGATGAAATAGCTTTACAACCAATTTCTCCGAAGCGTCTTAAATACTCAGCATATTCTGGATTGGCAATAATAGGTGCATGACCTGCACTTTCATGAATGATATCTGGAGCCGGAGTGTACTCTATATGATCAATAGTTCGAATATCAGCTGCGATCACCAATACATTATAAGCTTGAAACTCCATAAAGGCTGCAGGTGGAATAAAACCATCAACAGAAACGGCTGCCCATCCTATTTCTTTTAAAATACGATTCATTCCATACATTGTTGGGATTTTTTCTAAAGAAACGCCTGTTTGTTTCAAACCATCTAAATAACTATTGTGAGCTACTTTACTTAAGTAATCAACATTTTTCTTCATAATATAACGCCAAACTGCCTGATTTTGAGGAGTGTACTCATCATATGGTTGTGGAATAATGAATTGTTTTAAATGATTTGGTAGTTTATCTAAAATTTCGTTGGATTCAAAAGTGCTCATAACTTTGTTGTTGTTTAATTGTTCTCTGCTTCAAGATACAAAAGAAATTGTATACCAATCAATTCAAATTGATTATAAAAGAAAAATAGTTGTTTTCAAAAATCATTTTTCTAGTATCTTTACCCTATGAATTTGGAACATATTTTAGAATTAGATAGTGAACTTTTAATTTTTTTAAATAATTTAGGAAGTGAACCTTGGGATGGATTATGGTTATGTATCACGTATAATTGGTCATTTTTACCTTTATATATCTTAGGAGCATATTTATTATTTAAAAGTTTAGGTAAACGAAATGGATTTATAGCATTAATAACGATTTTATTATTGTTTGCCTTTACCAGTCAGATGACACAATTAGCCAAACATTTTTTTGAACGCCCTCGTCCATGTAGAACAGAAGGACTGTTTGAACAATTAAGAATTGTATACGATACTTGTGGTCGTTATGGGTTTTTCTCAGGTCATGCATGTAATTCTTTTGGGTTTGCTGTTGGAATAGGTTTAATCTTAAGAAAACAATACCGAAATTTAATTTGGATTTTATTATTATGGGCTAGTGTAGTAGCTTATAGTCGAATTTATGTAGGTGTGCATTTTCCTTTAGATATCATTTGTGGAGCTTTATTTGGAACATTGTCGGCTTTTTTATTTTATAGATTGTATGGTTTTTTATTAAGAAAATACGGAGAATAGAACGTTTTTATGAATTAGGGTAGCATTTTTCTTTTCACATACAAGTTGTAAAACTGAATAAAATCTGATAACTTGTAAGGGAAATCATAATAAAGAACAAAGAATACATGAAATTTTCCCTTATTAAGGAACGTAAAAATCCACCTGATCGAAGAGTGGTTTTTTCGCCTACAGCATATGAAAAAATAAAAAAACAATATCCAGAAGCGGAATTTATGGTTGAAAGCTCTAATATTCGAGTTTTTACTGATGAACAATATAAAGAAAAAGGATTTGAAGTAACGGATAATGTTACATCAGCTGATGTAATGTTTGGTGTAAAAGAAGTTCCAATTGAGTCCTTAATTCCGAATAAAAAATATTTCTTTTTTTCACATACTATAAAAAAGCAACCTTATAATCGGAAGTTATTACAAGCAATTTTAGAAAAAAATATCGAATTATATGATCATGAAACGATTGTAAATGAAGAGGGAATGCGATTAATTGGTTTTGGTCGTTATGCAGGGATCGTTGGAACTTATAATGGATTTAGAGCATACGGTTTGAAATATGATGTATTTAATCTTCCTAAAGTAGAAAGTTTACCCGATCGAAAAGCAATGGAAGTTGAATTGGATAAAATCCAGCTTCCCAATATAAAAATTGTGTTAACAGGAATTGGTAAAGTAGGAACGGGAGCTAAAGAAGTGTTAGATTATATGAAAATCAGAGAAGTTTCTTCTAAAGAATATTTAACGCAAGATTTTGATGAACCTGTTTATACACAAATTCATGTTTTAGATTATAACAAACGTAAAGATGGTGAGGTAAAAGATGAACAAGATTTCTTTGATAATGCGTCAGAATATGAAGCTAACTTTATGAAGTATGCCCAAGTTTCTGATATGTATATTGCAGGTCATTTCTATGGAGATGGAGCTCCTTTTATTTTTACACGTGAAGATATAAAATCACCTTGCTTTAAAATTAAAGTAGTAGCAGATGTTAGTTGTGATATTGATGGGCCAGTAGCATGTACGTTACGTGCATCTACCATTGTAGATCCTCTTTATGGATATGATCCTCAAACAGAATCAGAAATTGATTTTAAAGATGAAAAAGCCATTGTAGTTATGGCAGTAGATAATTTACCTTGTGA